>CAMLMQ010000028.1 GCA_946481135.1 uncultured Microbacteriaceae bacterium | reverse complement strand
CAAGGACCTGTCGATGTACGGCTTCGAGGACTACACGCGCATCAAGCACGTGATGAGCTACATCGGGGAGTAGGTCGCGGGACTCTGCGCGCGCCGGTTCGGCGCGCGCGTCGCCGAGGGCGCAAGATAGACGCCGTGGAGCCCGACCTCGACGACACCCGCATCGCGGCTCCCCGTCCTCCCGGGCGCCCGACGGGCGACGACCTCGGCGACACCGTCGTCCGCGGTGCCGTGCCGACGCCGCCGCCGCTCGTCGAGCCGCCCGCTCCCGACGTGCGCGCCGTGCCGACCGTGGTGGTGCCCGAGCTTCCCGATCTGCCGGAGCGGCCGACCACGCCGGATCCGCCCGTGCCGTCGTTCCTCGTGCGGCTGCCCGACGGCGCCGAGGTGCCCGTCGACACCGCCGTCTACATCGGCCGCCGCCCGAGCCCCCCGCGCATCCACACCGGAGGCGCCCCGCGCCTCGTGACCCTGCCGTCCCCCGGCAAGGAGCTCTCGGCGACGCATCTCGAGCTGCGCCTCGTCGGCGACGCGCTCGTCGCGAGCGACATGCGCTCGACGAACGGCACGGTCGTGCACGTGCCCGGCTCGGCGCCGCGCACCCTCATCCGCGGCGAGTCGGCGGTCGTCGTCCCCGGCACCCGCATCGACCTCGGCGAGGGCGCCGTGCTCGACGTGCTCGCCGCGGAGGCCTCGTGAGCAGCGTCGGCCGCGACCGCACCGGCCATCGGATGTCGGTCCCCGGCCGCCGGCGGGGCTTCACCCTCGACTGGGCGGGCCGCACGGATGTCGGCCGCAAGCGGGCGGTCAACGAAGACAGCGTGCTCGTCGGTCCGCCGGTGTTCGCCGTCGCCGACGGGATGGGCGGTCACGCCGCGGGCGACCGGGCGAGTGCGGCGGTCGTCGAGCGGCTCGCCGAACTGCGCACCGCCGCCGACCACGGATACCTCGAGCTCGTGCGGCTCGAGGGGGCCATCAGCGCCGCCGCGGAGGACATCGACGCGTTCGCGGCCCACATCCCGGTCGGCGCGGGCACGACCGTCACGGGCGCGGTGCTCGTGCTCGAGGCCGGCGCGCCGCACTTCGCCGTGTTCAACATCGGCGACAGCCGGGTCTACCTGCTCCTCGAGGGGAAGTTGCGGCGCGTGACGCGCGACCACTCCGTCGTGCAGGAGCTCGTCGACGCGGGGCTCATCCACGCCGACGACGCCGAGTCCCACCCCGAGAGCAACGTCATCACCCGCGCGGTCGGGTTCCGCGACGACCCGCGCCCCGACGTCTGGTTGCTGCCGATCGAGCCGGGGATGCGCCTGCTGCTGTGCTCGGACGGGCTCACGAAGGAGCTCGACGACGCACGCATCGAACGCCTTCTCGTCGAGGGCGGCACCGCGGCCGAGACCGCCGACGCGCTCATGGATGCCGCGCTCGCCGCCGGCGGACGCGACAACGTCACCGTCGTCGTGCTCGATGTCGCGGCGACGGCGACCCCGCGTCGCGCCGAACGCCCGGCCCGCTAACACGACCCCCCAACCGGGGAAAACCCCCGTTCGGGCGGGCGGTTCCGCAGACGGTGCCGCCTACAATGGGGCGACCCGTGCCAGGGAGAAGGGGGGTCGTCATGGCGAGGCGCCTGCCCTCCCAGCCCCCTGTGCTGCCCGGATTCTCCTACGTGCACATCCTCGGGTCCGGCGGCTTCGCCGACGTGTTCCTCTACGAGCAGAACATGCCGCGACGCCAGGTCGCGGTCAAGGTCATGCTGAGCGAACTCGTCAACGAGCAGGTGCGGCAGATGTTCCAAGCCGAGGCGAACCTCATGGCGCAGTTGTCGGCGCATCCGTCGATCCTCACGGTGTACCAGGCCGGGGTGTCGGGCGACGGCCGCCCGTACCTGGTCATGGAGCTCTGCTCCTCGACGCTCGCCGAGCGATACCGCCGCGAGCGCATCCCCGTGCCCGAGGTGCTGCGCATCGCCGTCAAGATCGGCTCGGCGATCGAGACCGCGCATCGCGCCGGCGTGCTCCACCGTGACATCAAGCCCTCCAACATCCTCACGACGGCCTACGGCCATCCGGTGCTCTCGGACTTCGGCATCGCCTCGACGCTCACCGCGCAGACGGAGGAGGAGTCGGTGGGTCTGTCGATCCCGTGGTCGGCCCCCGAGGTGCTGCTCGACGAGACAGCGGGCACGATCGCGAGCGAGGTGTGGGCGTTCGCGGCGACCGTCTACTCGCTGCTCGCGGGGCGGTCCCCGTTCGAGGAGCCGGGCGGATCCAACAGCAGCAGCGACCTCATGTCGCGGATCGCGCGCGCCAAGTCGCAGCCCATCGGTCGCACCGACGTGCCCGCCACCCTCGAAGCGCTGCTCAAGCGCGCGATGTCGCGACGGCCCGAGAACCGCCCGGCGAGCGTGCTCGAGCTGGTGCGCGAGCTGCAGACGATCGAGGCGTCGCTCGGCGTCCCGCAGACGCCGCTCGAGATCGCGATGGACGAGTGGGCGCTCGGCACGGTCGCCGACCTCGAGGACCGCACGCGGCTGCGCCCCGTCGCGGGTGCCGCGGCCCCGCCGTCGTCGCGCCGTCGCCGGCGACGCGCGGCCGGCGGCGAGGGCTACTCCGCAGTGGGCACCGTGCGGGAGGCGACCCCCGCGCGGCGCCTCTCCCACAGCCGACCCGACAGCCCCCGCCGCGGCGTGCAGGCCGTCACCTGGCTGCTCATCGCCTCCGCGGTGCTCGTGATCGGCCTCGGGGCGACCGCTCTCTGGGTGCTCCTGCGCACGACCGGCGACGACCGGCTGCCGGTCGTGAGCGACATCGCGGCCACCGAGACCGGCGGTACGGTCGAGTTCTCTTGGCCCGACCCCGGCCTCGCCGACGGCGACCTGTACGAGATCGAGGTCGACGGCGTCCGCACGGCGACCCAGGCGCAGCCGCGCTTCGTCGTCGACGCGGCGGACGGAGAGACGGTGTGCATCGCCGTGACCGTCAACCGACAGGGCAAGACGGGCGAGCAGAGCGCCGAGAAGTGCGTCGACGTGTCGGATGAGTGACCGATGAGCCTGCGTTCGTGGCTGGCCGGCCATCGCTCCCTCGTCGCGACGGCGACGAGCGGCACCGTCGTGGTCGCCGTCGTCGCGGGCCTCGCGATCACGTCGACCGGCTACACCGCCCAGCGCCTCGATCTCGGCGACGGTTCGGTCTGGGTGGCGAACGAAGGTCTGCAGGCGGTCGGTCGGGCCAACCCCGAGGTGCTGGAGCTCAACTCCGTCGTCCGCACGGCGGGACCCGACATCGAGGTCGTCCAGCAGGGAACCACCGTGCTCGTCGTCGATCGCGCGAACGCGACCGTGCAACTGCTCGACCCGGCCGACTCGTCTCTCGGCGAGACGACCGCCCTTCCCCCGGAGAGTCCGCGGGTGTTCCTCGCCGGCGATCGTGTCGTCATCCACGCGTCCGGCACGGGGGAGTTGTGGGTCGTGCCCGTCTCGGAGCTCACGGAGTTCGACGCGTCGCAGCCCACCTCGCTCAGCCTCGGGCTCGACTCGGTGGTCGAGGTCGCGCCCGACGGAACGCTCTTCGCCTACTCCGCGGAGCTCGACCGGGTGTACCGCGTCGACGCGGCACGCACGGATGCCGTGCAGACCCAGTGGGACGCCGGTCTCGGCGACGTCGACGACGTGGCGGTCACGTCGGTCGGCGACGCGTGGGCCGTGATCGACGCCGCCGGCCGACGCGTCGCGCTCGAGCGCGGCGTCGTCGACCTCGCCGATTTCGTCTCCCCGGGCGGCGACGTCGTGCCCCAGGAGCCGGCCGTCGCGGGCGACCGCATCCTCCTCGGCGTCGACGGCGGCGTGCTCTCGGTGCCGCTGAGCGGTGCCGCGGTCGTACCGCTCGTCGACGGCCAAGAGGGTCCGCCCGCGGCACCGCTCACGATCGACGGCTGCGAGTACGCGGCGTGGGGCACCGGGACCGCCTGGCGACGCTGCGCCGGCTCGGGGGAGGGCGAGTTCTTCGACCTCGGAGCCACGTCGGGTCGTCTCGACTTCGCGCTCAACGTCGACCGGGTCGTGCTCAACGATCCCGGTCGTGGGAGCTCCTGGGCGGTGCAGGACGAGGCGCAGCTCATCGACAACTGGGACGACCTCCTCGTCGAGGAGTCCGAGGAGCAGGCCGAGCAGAACGACGAGAACCTGCCGCCGACGGTCGAGGAGGATCAGCAGCCGCCCGTCGCGATCGACGACGAGTTCGGCGCCCGACCCGGGCGCGCGACCGTGCTGCCGGTGCTGCTCAACGACTACGACCCGAACGCCGACGTGCTCGTGGTGTCCCAGGTCGACGCGATCGACGAGCAGCTCGGCCGCCTCGACCTCGTGACCCGCAATCAGCAGTTGCAGCTGACGCTCGCCGACGGCGCCTCGGGCACGCTGCGCTTCGGGTACACGATCACCGACGGTCGCGGCGGCATCGCCTCCGCGACGGTCACCGTCACGGTGCGCTCCTCCGGCGAGAACTCGCCGCCGCAGCAGGTGCGCTCCACGCGGGCGGACGTCGCCTCCGGGGGGCGGGTCACGACGCAGGTGCTCGGAGACTGGATCGACCCCGACGGCGATCCCTTCTACCTGACGACCGCCGCGACGACGGCGCCCGATCAGGTGTCGTCGAAGCCCGACGGGACGATCGTCTTCGCCGACTCGGGGCAGGGCGGCGACCTCAAGTCGGTGACGCTCGTCGTGAGCGACGGCGCCGCCGAGTCCACGGGCAGTGTCGCGATCGGCGTGAGCGCGCCGGGCGAGTTGCCGATCGTCGTCGAGCCGTGGGTCGCTCTCGCGACGGCGGGCCAGGAGATCACCGTGCGGCCGATGTCGCACGTACGGGGCGGGTCGGGCACGCTGCGGCTCAACGCCGTTCCCGCGCGCGCCGGGTCGACGATCACCCCGAGCTTCGAAGCCGGCACGTTCACCTTCGTGAGCGACCAGGTGCGCACCCATTACGTCGAGTTCACCGTCACCGACGGCGATCAGACGGCGACGGGGCTCGTGCGCATCGACGTCGCCGCGCCGCCGGATGCCAACACCCGGCCGATCACGGTGCCGCGGACGGTGTTCATCACGACGCTCTCCAGCGACACGGTGGACCCGACCGTCACCGACATCGATCCCGCGGGCGGCGTGCTCGTCGTCACCGGGGTGAGCGACGCGGCCTCCGTGCAGGGGGTGCGGGCGGAGGTGCTCGACCAGCGTCAGGTGCGCATCACCCTCACCCGCCCGCTCGACGGCCGCAGCGTCGACGTGAACTACCGCATCAGCAACGGCCTGGCCGACGCCGAGGGCACGATCACGGTCGTCGAGATCCCCGAGCCCTCCCAGCTGCAGCCCCCGCTCGCGGTCGACGACACCGCGACGGTGCGGGTGGGCGACGTCGTCGACATCCCCGTGCTCGACAACGACGAGCAGCCCGAGGGCAAGCCGATCACCCTCGTGCCCGACCTCGCCGAGCAACTGCCCGACGGTGCGGGTCTGCTCTTCGTCTCCGGTGACCGACTGCGTTACCTCGCGCCCGAGACCGCGGGCGACTACGTCGCGGTCTACAGCATCGAGTCGGCCGGGCAGCGGGCCGAAGGGCGCGTGACGATCTCGGTACGCGAGGAGAACGCCGCCACCAACAGCCCGCCCGTGCCGCGCCGGGTCACGGCGCGCGTGCTCGCCGGCGAGACGGTGCGCATCCAGATCCCGCTCTCGGGCGTCGACCCCGACGGCGACTCGGTGCAGCTCATCGGCATCACGAGCAACCCGGAGAAGGGCTCCGTACTCGGCACCGGCTCGAACCACATCGAGTTCGAGGCGGGGGAGTACTCCTCGGGCACCGACGAGTTCCGGTACGCCCTCGTCGACGCCCTCGGCGCGCGCGCGGAGGGCGTCGTCCGCGTCGGCATCAGTCCTCGGCTCGACGGCGCCCGCAATCCGGTCGCCAACGAGGACATCGTCGCCGTGCGCCCCGACCGCACCGTGAGCGTGCAGGTGCTCGCGAACGACTCCGACCCCGACGGCAGTCCGCTGCGCGTCGTGGCGGCCGTTCCCAACTCGGACGACACGACCGTCGAGATCGTCGACGACACGGTGCTCGACATCTCGCCGCCGTCCGAGCCGGGTTCCTACTCGGTGATCTACACGATCCAGAACGAGTACGGCGGCACCTCGCAGAACTTCGTGACCGTGACCGTCGACCCCGATGCGCCGCTGTCCTACCCGCTCGCGCAGGACACCGTGCTCACCGCGAGCGACGTGCTCGACCGCCCGAGCGTCGACGTGGATGTGCTCGACAACGTGTTCTTCGCCGACGGCGACGTCGGCGACCTCGGGGTCGCGCTGCTGCCGGGCTTCACGACGACCGCCGAACTGCTGCCGGACAAGCGCGTGCGCGTGACGATCGGCGACGCGGGCCAGATCATCCCGTTCTCGGTGTCGCATCCCGACGACGACACGGTGCGCTCCTTCGCGTTCATCTGGGTGCCCGGGTACGACGACGCCCTCCCGCAGCTGGACCGCACCGCGCCGCTGCTCGAGGTCGCGAGCGAGGAGCGTCTCGTCATCGACCTCGACGACTACGTCATCACGCTCCGCGACCGCGGCGTGCGGATCACCGACTCCAGCACGGTGCGGGCGACGCACGCCAACGGCGACGACCTCGTCGTGGATGCGAACACCCTCGCGTTCACGTCGGCCGATCAGTACTTCGGCCCCGCGTCGATCACGTTCGAGGTCACCGACGGCACGAGCGCCGACGACCCCGACGGTCGGCGCGCGATCCTGACGCTGCCGATCGACGTGCTGCCGCGCGAGAACCAGCCCCCGGTCTTCCTCGGGGGGGTGGTCGACTTCGAGCCCGGCCAACAGAAGGAGCTCGATCTCGTCCGGCTCACCAACTACCCCTACGACGACATCGACGAGCTCGCCTACGCGGTCGTCGACCCCCTGCCGCAGGGTTTCAGCTTCGAGCTGAACGGTCAGCGGCTCGTGCTGCGCGCCGCGACGAACGCCCCCAAGGGCACCGTCACCGACATCACCCTCACGGTGCGGGACGACCTCAACCAGGGTCGGGCGGGCCGCATCCGGCTGCAGGTCGTGCCGTCGACGCTCCCGCTCGTGAAGCCCGTCGCCGATGCCGCCATCACCCCTCGCGGCTCGACGACGACGATCGACGTGCTCGCCAACGACCAGGTGAACAACCCGTTCCCGGGGGAGCCGCTGCGTGTCGTCGACATCCGCGGCCTCGACGGCGGGGCGCTCCCCGAGGGCGTCACGATCGTTCCGAGCGCCGACCGCTCGCGGCTCACCGTCACGGTGGGAGCGGGCGCCGCCCCGATCGACACGAGCCTTCAGTACCAGGTCGCCGACGCGACCCAGGACCCCGACCGCTACGTCTGGGGTGTGGTCACGATCTCGGTCCAGGACGTGCCCGATCCCGTCACCGGCGTGACCGTGAGCGAGTTCGGCGACCGCACGCTCAAGCTCTCGTGGACGCCCGGGGCGGCCAACAACGCGCCGATCGACAGCTACGAGGTCACGATGACCTCGGCGGCGACCGACGAGGTGCTCTCGACGACGTCGTGTACGACCTCGGTGAACTGCGCCCTGCGCACGCCCGGAAACGGCCCGTCGAATGCGGTGCGGCTCTCCGTCGTCGCGGTCAACGCGATCGGCCCCTCCGCCGCGGCGACCCTGTCGGGCACCATCTGGTCCGACGTCATCCCGCCGCCGCCCACATCGGTGTCGTGGACGCCGCTCGACGGCGGTCTGCGCATCCTCTGGACGCCGCCGGTCGACTACCCGGGCAGCCCGATCGAGCAGTATGTGGTCACGGCCGGCAGCGCGTCCACGGTCGTCTCGGCCGGCACGACGAGCACGCTCCTCTACGGCGTCGGCGCGAACGGCAGCGCGGTGTCGTTCTCGGTGAGCGCCCGCAACAGCGCGCCGAACTCGCTCGCGACGTGGAACCAGGCGAGCGGCGTCGGGGTACCCGCCGGGCCGCCGACCCTCGCCGGTCCGACCGTGTCGGCCTCGGCCTCCCTCACCGACGGCTCGACCGCGAGCGCGTCGTGGGCGGGCGTCTTCGGCGAGAACGGGGCCCCGATCCGCGAGTACTACGCCCTCATCCGCAGCGACGGCTCGACCCCGGTCTGCACGGTCTCCGGCGTCGAGAACGGCTCGCCGAGCGTCACCAAGCCGAGCGGCAGCCAGGTGCTCGGCCCGGGAACGACGAACGCCGGCTTCGGCGGGCTGTCGGCGAACCAGACCTACACGATCTGGGTCTTCGCCTACAACGGCCAGGGATGCTCGCCCGCCTCGCCCGTGCAGGTGACCCCGCGCGCGGTGCCCGGCCAGGTGACGTCCATCACGACCTCGCTCGCCCCGAACGGGTCGACCGGCGAGTTCCACGACTCGCGGCTCACGGCGTTCGGGATCGCGGCGGGGTCGACCGACGCCGACACCTTCGTCTACCGCTTCGTCGCGGGCGGTGACGGCACCGAGAGCGGCATCCTCGCCCTCGGATCGTTCCTCACGGCGGGCACGAGCCACTACGGCACCGCGGCCCAGGTGCAGGTGAAGGCCTGTCGCGCGTATCCCGAGGCGACGCTGTGCAGCGCCGACTGGTCGCCCGCGTTCCCGCTGCCGACCGCCGTCTGGAACCGCGCACCGGGAAGCCTGGAGTACGACGCGTCGCTGCTGAGCGGCACGTGGCGGTGGACCTCCATCCCGGGACCCGGCTACGAGGCCGTCGAGTACCGATGCACCTCGGGCAACAGCGCCGAGGGGTGGTCGCCGATGCCGGAGACCGGCGAATGCGAGGGGGGCGGACTCGGCTTGAGCACCCTGCGCGTGCGCGTCGTCGCGAACGGCGGGCAGACCTATGAACGAAGCTATTCCTCGTCCGACTACCCGCCCCTGGGCTGACGGAAGACCCCCGGAAGGACCCCGATGAGCAGCACCATGACGCCCGACCAGGCCGCCGCGTTCTCCGAGACGTTCGGCCGCCTCGTCGCGAACGTCGAGCAGGTGCTGCTCGGCAAGACCTTCGTCGTGCGGCTCGGGCTCGTCGCGCTGTTCAGCGAGGGGCACCTGCTGCTGGAGGACTACCCGGGCACCGGCAAGACGTCGATGGCGCGCGCGATCGCGCAGAGCGTCGCCGGCACGCACAACCGCATCCAGTTCACCCCCGACCTCCTGCCGGGCGACATCACCGGGGTGAGCGTCTACGACCAGAAGACGCAGACCTTCGAGTTCCACCGCGGACCGGTGTTCGCCAACATCGTCCTCGCCGACGAGATCAACCGCGCCTCGCCGAAGACGCAGGCCGCCCTCCTGGAGGTCATGGAGGAGGGGCGGGTGACGGTCGACGGCGAGACCCACGTCGCGGCGTCGCCGTTCATGGTGATCGCGACCCAGAACCCGATCGAGCAGGCCGGCACCTACCGGCTCCCTGAGGCGCAGCTCGACCGCTTCCTGCTCAAGGCCTCGATCGGCTACCCCGACCACGCGTCGACGCTGCGCATCCTCGAGCACTCCGACGTGAAGGCGCACGACACGACCCTCGGCCCGGTGATCACCGCGGACGCCGTGCTCGAGATGGCGGCGCAGGCGCGGCAGGTGCACGTCGACCCGAGCGTCAACGACTACGTGTCGCGCCTCGTCGAGGCGACGCGCACCGCCACCGAGGTGCGCCTCGGGGCGAGCGTGCGCGGCGCACTCGCCCTCATCCGCAGTGCGAAGACCCTCGCCGCCGCGAGCGGACGCCACTACGTCATCCCCGACGACGTCAAGTCGCTCGCCGAGCCCGTGCTCGCCCACCGGTTGATGCTCGATCCGGAGGCCGAGTTCGACGGGGTCACGCCCTCGGGGGTCATCGGTCAGCTGCTGCTGGAGACCCCGCCGCCGAGCGACCGGCAGGCCGTGTGAGCGCACGCCGCACCGCGCGCCGCGGTCCGCGGGTGACCACCGCGACGCGCGCCGACGCCGTCGCGGGCTCGTCCGCGCCCGCGAACGCCCGGTCGCGACTGGTCGGGGCGCGCACCGGGATGCTCGCCGACGTCGTCGTCGCGGTCGTGCGCGCCGTCGCCTCGGCGGGGGCGGCGCTGCGGCGGTCCGCCGCGCGCGTCTCGACCGTCGTGACCCCGCTCGGCTGGGTGCTGATCGCCGCGATCCCCCTCGCCTTCATCGCCGGCTACGCACTCGGCTGGGTCGAACTCGTGGCCATCGCGTGGGCGGGGCTCGTGCTCGCGGTCATCGCCGCGCTCTACCTCATCGGGCGCTCGCCCTTCGAGGTGAGTCTGCACCTGCCGCATCGCCGCGTCGTCGTCGGCGAGCCTGCGCGGGGTGCTGTCACGCTGCACAACCCGACGGGTCGCCGGGTGCTCGGCGTCACGGTCGAGGTGCCGGTCGGAATCGGTCTCGCGGAGCTCGCCATGCCGAGCCTGCGCGCGGGGGCGTCGGCGTCGAACGAGTTCGCGGTGCCGACGCTGCGGCGCGGCGTCATCCCCATCGGACCGGTGCGCACGGTGCGCGCCGACCCCATCGGACTCGTGCGCCGCGAGCTGCTCTGGACCGATGTGCAGGAGCTCGTCGTGCACCCCCGCACCGTCGGCATCCCGTCGACCTCGACCGGACTCATCCGCGACCTCGAGGGCTCGCCGACCCGCGACCTCACGTCGAGCGACGTCGCCTTCCACGCGCTGCGCGAGTACCAGGTCGGCGACGAGCGGCGGTACATCCACTGGAAGTCGACCGCGAAGACGGGCACCTACATGGTGCGTCAGTTCGAACAGACGAGGCGCAGCCACCTCGTCGTCGCCCTCTCGCTCGCCACCTCCGACTATGCGACGGAGGAGGAGTTCGAGCTCGCGGTGAGCGTCGCGGGCTCGCTCGGCGTGCGGGCGATCCGCGACGGCCGCACGGTCTCCGTCGTGGTGAGCACCATCACGCCCGAGTTCGCGAAACGCACGACCTACGCGGTGCGGCAGCTCTCGACGCACGTGCCCTCCCGGCTGCTCGACGACCTCGCCGTGGTCGACGTGGCGAATGCGGCGCTCGGCATCCGCGACGTCGGCCGCATCGCCGCCGACGGCACGGTGGGCATCTCGGTGGCCTTCCTCGTCTGCGGGTCGCTCGCGACGACCGCCGCGCGGCGCGCCGCGTCGAACGCGTTCCCCGCCGATGTCGCGGTCGTCGCGATCGTGTGCGACCCCGATGCGGTTCCCGGCTTCCGCCGCGTCGCCGGTTTGAGCGTTCTGACGGTCGGATATCTGGAGGATCTGCGCCTCGCGCTCGCCCGGACGGCGGCGGTCTCGTGAGGGCCCGCCGAGGGCCGCGTCGTGGCGTGGTCGGTACGACGCTCGACGTCGTGCTGCTCGGGATCGCGCTCGCCTTCGCGGCGGCGGCGTTCTGGCCCGTCTACCGCGACACGTCCTATGTCGTCATGGCCGCGGGGGCCGTGCTCGCGGGTACCGTCCTCGCCCTCGTGGGCGCGCGGTTGCGCTGGCCCTCGTTCGTGATGCTGCCCGCCGCGCTCGTCGTCGTCGCGCTCGTCGGGGTTCCGTTCGCGGTGCCCGAGCGTGCCGTCGCGGGCGTGCTGCCGAGCTGGGCGGGCATCCTCGACCTCGCGAACGCGGTCGTGTTCGGCTGGAAGCGACTCCTCACGATCACCCTCCCGGTGGGCGACTACCAGGCGCTCCTCGTGCCCGCGTTCCTGCTGCTCTTCGCGGCGTCGCTCGTCGCCGTCACGATCGCGGCGCGCGCGCGGTTCCCGGAACTCGCGGTGCTGCCCCCGCTCGTGGCGTTCCTCGTCGCGATCGCGTTCGGCTCGGTCGATCCGTTCTGGCCCACGGTGCTCGCCCTCGGGTTGCTCGTCGCGTCGCTCGTGTTCCTCGTCGTGCAGCGCTGGCGCCGCCGCCGCGCGGCGATCGCCGCCCTCGCACGCGCGACCCCGGATGCCGACGGCCGCCCGCTCGAGACGGCCGGGTACGCCGCCCTCGCGGCCCGCACCGTCGTCGCGGGTGGGCTCATCCTCGCGGTCGCCTCGGCGGCCTCCGTCGGCGCCGTCGCGCTCGTACCCGTCGTGGGGGAGCGCGACGTGCTGCGCACCGCGGTCGTGCAGCCGTTCGACCCGCGCGACTACCCGAGCCCGCTCGCGGGCTTCCGCCGGTACCTCCGCGAGGACCGCGTCGACGACGTGCTGCTGCGCGTCGACGGCCTCCCCGACGGCGCGCTGCTGCGGGTGGCGACCCTCGACAGCTACGACGGGGTCGTCTACGCCGTCGGCAGCGCGACCGTCGACAGCGCCTCGGGCACCTTCGTGCGCATCCCGCAGTCGGTCGATCAGTCGGGCGTCGACGGCGTCGCGGTGCGACTCGACGTCGAGGTGGAGGACTACGCGGGCGTGTGGGTGCCGACCGCGGGCGCGTTCGAGTCGATCGACTTCGCCGGCGACGACGCGGTCGCACTCGCCGACGCGTTCTACTACAACGACACGAGCGGGACGGCGGCCGTGCTCGGAGGGCTGCAGACCGGAGACTCCTACCGGCTCGCCGCGGTGCTGCCCGACCAGCCGACTCCCGGGCAGCTCGCCGGTGTGACCCCGGGGGATGCCGAGATGCCGCGACTCGGGGAACTGCCGGAGGAGCTCGGCCTGTACCTCGAGGAACGTGTGCGCAGCCTCACCGAGCCGGGGGCCCGCCTCGTGGCGATGCTGGACGCCCTGCGCGCCGACGGCTACATCAGCCACGGACTGGGCGAGGACGAGCCGCCGAGCCGGTCCGGCCACGCCGCCGACCGGATCGCGGAGCTCGTGACGGCCTCGCGCATGATCGGCGACGCCGAGCAGTACGCCGTCGCCGCGGCCCTCATGGCGCGGCAGCTGGGGTTCCCCGCCCGCGTCGTGTTCGGCTTCGCGCCGGACGGCGGCGTCGTGCGCGGCGACGACGTCACCGCGTGGATCGAGGTGCACACGGCACAGTACGGATGGGTCGCCGTCGACCCGGTTCCCGAGGAGCGGCCGATCCCCGAGGAGGAGCCCGAGGAGCAGAGCCAGGTCGCCCGCCCGCCGTCGATCGTGCCGCCGCCGCCCGACCGGCCCGACCCCCAGACCGATCAGACGCCGCCCGACAGCACGCAGGAGGAGCCCGACTCGATCGATCCGCTGCTCGCGGCGCTCCTCGCGGTCGCGCGCGGCGTCGGCATCGGCCTGCTCGTGCTCGCCGTGCTGCTGGCCCCGTTCGCGCTGATCGTCGCGGCCAAGGTGCGCCGCCGCCGCCTGCGGCGGCGTGCCCCGACGGTCGTGCAGCGCATCAGCGGCGGCTGGGACGAATTCGCGGATGCCGTCGTCGACCACGGCTACGAGCCCCCGCCGGCCGCGACGCGCTCGGAGCTCGCCGCGGTCGCCGGTGGTCTCCCGTCGCGCGTCCTCGCCGCCGTCGCCGATCGCGCCGTCTTCGCGCCGGAGCACGCCGACCCGGCCGACGCCGACCGCGTGTGGGATGCCGTCGCCGAGTTGCGGGCGTCGCTCGACACAGGATTGACCCGACGTCAACGGGTCCGTGCTCTCGTGTCTCTCCGATCCCTCGGTGCCTATAGTGTTCGGAGCCTGTTCGGACGCGGAGGGAGGGACCGATGAACTGCATCGCGTGCGGCACGACCCTTCCCGAGGGCGCCCTCTTCTGCGGCGAGTGCGGCCGTGCGGTCGGCGCGTTCGCCGAACGCCCGCGCGTCACGGTTCCGGCGTCCGACTCGACGCCCGCGGCGGTCGCGACCGCCGCGGTGCGCACGACACCCGTCGTCGCGTCGTCCGCGAGCGAGTTCAGCTGCCCGCAGTGCGGTGAGGAGATCGACGAGGACGACGTGTTCTGCGGCGAATGCGGTTTCGTGCTCGCCGTGTCCGAACCCCGCCCGCCGATCTCGGCGTTCGCGCCCGACCTCTCCGACGCGGCGCCGGTGCGCCCCGGGGCGAACGACACGACCGAGCTCGAGCCGCTCCCGCCGGAACCGATCGCCGACGAGCCCGAACCTGTCGACGAGGAGTCTGTCGTCGAGGAGTCCGAGCCTGTCGTCGAGGAGCCCGTCGTTGCCCAGCCCGAGCCGGTTGTCGAGGAGTCCGTCGTCGCCCAGCCCGAGCCCGCCGTCGTCGAGTCGGAGCCGGACATCCCCGAGCCCGTCGCGATCGTCGACCCCGCGCCGCCCGTGGAGTTCGTCGCCCCCGTGATGCCCGCGCCCTCGCGCCCGACCACCCCGTTGCGCAAGGCTCCCGATCCGTTCCCATGGGGCAAGGATCCGCGGGAGTCGTCGGTCGACCTCGAGGCCACGCGCCTCGTGGCCGGGGCGAGCGCCGAGGAGCGCTTCGTGTTGCAGTTCAGCACCGGGGAGAGCGTGACGGTCTCGGGTGCGGGTCTCGTGGGCCGCAACCCGTCGTCGCAGCCCGGGGAGTTCGTCGACCAGCTCGTCACGATCTTCGACGCGGGCAAGTCGGTGTCGAAGACGCACCTGGAGTTCGGTCAGGATGCGGGACGGTTCTGGGTGAGCGACCGGTACTCGACGAACGGCTCGACCGTGCGTCAGCCCGACGCCGAGCCCCAGCGGTGCGAACCCGGGCGGCGCTACTTCATCGCCCGCGGCACGCGCGTCGACATCGGCGAGCAGTTCTTCGTCGTCAGCTGATCCCTCCGCAGGCTTCGGGCGACCCGCTTCTCCCCGCAGCGGGCCCCGAGGCGCCTCGAGCCACCCCCGGGGCGTCACGCTGACCGGATGACGCTGCCGCCCGTCGTGCGCATTCCGGCACCCGTGCTCGCTCCCGACCCGCCGCCGCCGGGGTTCCCGCTCGTCGCGACGCTCGCCCCGATCGTGCTCTCGGGGGTGCTGTTCGCGCTCACCGGGTCGCCCCTCATGCTCGTCATGGCGGCTCTCGGACCGGTGCTCGCGCTCGCGGGGTTCCTCGACGGACGGCGTCGCGTCCGTCGCGCGCGACGCGAGGCCGCCGCCCGCTTCGCGGTCGAGTCGGCGACGTGCCGGGAGGCCGTCGAGCGCGCGCAGGCGGCCGAGCGTCGGCGTCGTGACGCCCACGCCGAAACGTCCCCGCGCTGGGGTGCTGATGCCCCCGTGCTCGCGACCGCCCGCGGGGAGGTGCCGAGCGGGATCGAGGTCTCCGACACGCCCTCGTCCACGACCCCCGACGACGACCTCGATCGTCTGCGTCGGGAGGCGGGGATCCTGCGTGCGGCGCCCGTGCTGCACGAGGCATCGGGGGCGTTCGCCGTGACGGGGTCGGGCGTGCTCGCGGCGGCCGTCGCCCGCACCCTCGCCCTGCGCCTCGCGGCCCGCCTGTCGCCGGCGGTCGCCGTGCTCCAGGCTCCGCCCGACGAGGCGTGGGCGCGGTGCCTGCCGCATGCCGTCGAGGCGGGGCCCGCGGGGGTGTACCGCTGGAGCGCGGGCGAGCGCGCGGTGACGATCGGGTTCGTCGCGCCCGGCGAACCCGGCGCGACCGTGGTGCCCGCCCGGGATGCCGACGCGACGACGAGGGTCGCGGCCCGTGCCGCGGCGGAGCGGCTCGCCGAGGCGGCACGGGTGGCCGGCCTGCGCGCACCCGGCGGCGACCTCCCCGACGCCGTGGCGCTCGCACCCCTGCTCGCGAAGACACCCGCGGCCGGACTCGCGGCACCGGTCGGAGTCGGACCCGACGGCCCCGCCGTGCTCGACCTCGTCGCCGACGGGCCGCATGCCGTCGTCGCGGGTACGACCGGGTCGGGCAAGAGCGAGCTGCTCGTGACCTGGGTGCTCGGCATGGCGGCGGGGCGCACCCCCGCCGAGGTCGCGTTCGTGCTCGTCGACTTCAAAGGCGGAGCGACGTTCGCCCCGCTCGCCGACCTCCCGCACGTGCTCGGCATCGTGAGCGACCTCGACGAACGCCTCGCCCGTCGGGCCATCGAGTCGCTCCGCGCCGAGGTGCTCCGCCGGGAGCGCGTGCTCGCCGATGCCCGGGTGCGCGCGATCGACGAGCTGCCGCGGGGCGCGCTCGCGCGCCTCGTGGTCGTCGTCGACGAGTTCGCCGCGCTGCTCGCCGACCGCGGAGAGCTGCACGCCCTCTTCGCCGACCTCGCGGCGCGCGGACGCTCCCTCGGCATCCACCTCGTGCTGTGCACGCAGCGGCCGGCAGGCGTGGTGCGCGACGCCGTCCTGGCGAACATCGCGGTTCGGGTCGCGCTGCGCGTCGCCGACCCGGGTGACAGCAGGGGGCTGCTCGGTGACGACGCGGCCGCGCGCCTTCCCGCGTCGCCTCGCGGCCGCGCGGTGCTCGTCGACGGGTCCGGGGCCCGTCGCATCGTGCAGATCGCGCTCGCCGCCCCCGACGACGTCGCCCGGATCGCCGCCGACGCCGCCGCGGCTGCTCCCGGGGTCGTCGACGCGCCCCGTCCCTGGTGCGCTCCGCTGCCCGCCGTCATCCCCGCCGCATCGTTGCCCGCGGCGACCGGCGGCATCCCGTTCGGCCTCCTCGACCTTCCCGCGGAGCAGCGCCAGCCGGTCGCCGTGCTCCGTCCCGCCGACGGACACGTCCTCGTCCTGGGCGCGCACGGTGCGGGGGTCTCGACGGCGCTCGCGGCGATCGCGGCCGGGTCGGGGGGAACCGCGCGGATGCTGCCGTCCGACCCCGTCGACCTGTGGGCGGTACTCGCCGAGCGGCACGCCGTCCCCGACGGCACGCTCCTGCTCGTCGACGATCTCGACCTCGTCCTCGCGCGCACGGGGCCCGATCACGCCCCCGAGCTCGCGGAGCTCCTCGCGCGGCTGCTGCGAGACGGGCCGGCCCGCGGTGTCCGGCTCGTCGCGGGGGCGCGTCGTCTCGCGGGAGCGCTGGGCGGACTCGCCCCGGCCTTCGAGTCGCGGCTGCTGCTGCGTCTCGCCTCGCGTGAGGAGCACGTGCTCGCGGGCGGTGACGGATCGGGCTTCGACCCGCGCGCGACGCCGGGGGCGGGGCTCTGGCGTGGCGCCGTCGTGCAGGTCGCCCTCGCCGAGACGGGATCGTGCCCGGCTCTCGCCGTGCCTGCGCCGACGCGGTCGCCGGTCGCGGGGCGGGGCGGGCTCGCCGTCGTCGCCGCCCGACCGCGCGAGCTCGCGCAGCGCTGGGAGGCCGCGGGCGTGTCGGTGCGCGTCCTCGGCGCCGTCGGCGGCCTCGAGGTCGATCCGGCGACCGCGGTCGTGCTCGGGGACCCGGATGCCTGGCAGGCGGACTGGTCCGAGCTGACGCGTGCGCGGCGTGAGCTGCCGATCGTCGTCGTCGGATGCGGGGTGGCGGAGCTGCGCGCCGTCACCCGCTCCCGTGAGGTCCCTCCGCCGCTCAAGCCGGGAGAGGTCTGGCTCGTCGAGGGCGGCGAGGTACGGCGCGCCGTGCTCGACGAACCGCGCGCCGCGTGAGCGCGGGGCTCAGGCCGCGCGCCGCGTGAGCGCGGGGCTCAGGCGAGCGCGGCCTCGAGCGGAACGGCGTCGAGTCCGTGGGCCGTCGCGACGGCCGCGTTCACGACCGACCCGGCGTGTACGTTGAGGCCGAGCGCGAGCGCCGGGTCGGCGCGCAGCGCGTCGCGCCAGCCGGAGTTCGCGATCGAGCGCGCGTACGGCAGGGTCGCGTTGGTGAGTGCGTACGTCGAGGTGTGGGCGACGGCGCCCGGCATGTTCGCGACGCAGTAGAAGATCGAGCCGTGCACGGCGTAGGTCGGGTCGGCGTGTGTCGTCGGACGGGTGTCCTCGAAGCACCCGCCCTGATCGACCGCGATGTCGACGAGCACGCTGCCGGGCTTCATCCGCGCGACGAGGGCGTTGCTCACGAGCTTCGGCGCCTTCGCGCCCGGGACGAGCACGGCTCCGATGACGAGGTCGGCGGCGAGCACGGCGCGTTCGATCTCCAGGGAGTTGGAGGCGATCGTCACGATCCGCCCGGCGTAGTCGTCGTCGAGCTCGCGCAGCCGCTGGATGTTGGTGTCGAGCACCGTCACCTGCGCGCCGAGGCCGACGCTCAGGGCGACGGCGCTCGTGCCGGCCACCCCCGCGCCGATCACGACGACGTTCGCCGGGCGCGTGCCCGCGACGCCCGGCACGAGGAGGCCGGGCCCGCCGTGCGGACGCAGCATCGCGTTCGCACCGACGATCGGCGCGAGGCGTCCGGCCACTTCGCTCATCGGCGCGAGGAGCGGTAGAGCCCGGTTGGGGAGCTGCACGGTCTCGTAGGCGATCGCGGTGACCCCGGAGGCGGCGAGGCGCGCCGTGAGTTCGGGCTCCGCCGCGAGGTGCAGGAACGTGAAGAGCACGAGCCCGTCGCGGAAGTGACCGTATTCGCTCGCGACCGGCTCCTTGACCTTGAGCAGCAGCTCGGCCGCGGCCCAGACCTCCGCCGCGGTCGGCACGATCGTCGCGCCGGCCTCCCGGTAGTCGTCGTCGGTGATCGACGAGCCGAGTCCCGCGCCCGCCTCGATGAGCACCTCGTGGCCCGCCGCCGCGAGGTCGTGCACCCCCGACGGGGTGATCGCCACGCGGAACTCGTTGTTCTTGACCTCGGCCGGCACGCCTACCCTCATGGCGGTCAGTGTAGGCGCGCGACGGGGCAGGGGGCTATGGATTCCGCAGTTCCCGGGCTTCGGAACGGCGGATTACGTAAAATCTCTGTGACAGAAGTGGCGAATAGTTCCGTCGGACGACCTCCCTGTGCCAGGATCGAGCAACCCCGGAAGGAGTCGTTCATGCCCAGGTCGCTTCCCGAGGATCCGCTGATCCGTCGTCTCGTCCAGCAGGCCCGCGCCTCGCAGGTCACCCGCCGCTCGGTGCTCGCAGGAGGGGTCGGCGGCGCCGCCGCCCTCGCGCTCGCCGCCTGTTCGCCCGGAGGATCGGGCGCCCCGAGCCCCGCCACCGACCAGTCCGACACCGACAAGTCGGTGTCCTGGGCCAACTGGCCGGCCTACCTCGACGAAGCCGACGACGGCAGCTACCCGACGCTCGAGGCCTTCACGGCCGAGACCGGTATCGAGGTCGACTATCTCGTCGACATCAACGACAACAACGAGTACTACGCGAAGATCCGCGACCAGCTCGCGCTCGGTCAGGACATCGGCGCCGACCTCATCACCCTCACCGACTGGATGGCGGGTCGTCTCATCCGGCTCGGCTACACGCAGGAGCTCGACGAGGCCAACATCCCGAACAAGGCGAACCTCGTGCCCGACCTGCGCGACGTCGGCTTCGACCCGGGCCGCGTGCACTCGCTGCCCTGGCAGGGCGGGTTCGCCGGCCTGTGCTGGAACAAGGAGGCGCTGCCGAACGGTCTGCGCACCCTCGACGACCTCTGGAACCCCGAGCTCGCCGGTCGCATCGTGGTGCTGAGCGAGATGCGCGACACGATGGGGCTCATCCTCATGAGCCAGGGCGTCGACATCTCGGGCGACTTCGGCGAGGACGAGTTCAACGCCGCGCTCGACGTCTTCCGCGAGCAGGTCACGAGTGGGCAGATCGGCGGTGTGCGCGGCAACTCGTACACGCAGGACCTCATCAACGGCGACGCGATCGCCGGCATCGTGTGGTCGGGCGACATCACGCTCGTCAACTCCGAGCTCGGCAGCGACCTGTTCGAGTTCGCGATCCCCGAGTCCGGCGGCACGCTGTGGAACGACAACCTGATGATCCCCATCGGGTCGCCGCGCAAGAAGAACGCCGAGACGCTCATCAACTACTACTACGAGCCGGAGGTCGCCGCCGAGGTCGCGCTCTGGGTGAACTACATCACCCCGGTCGTGGGCGCCAAGGAGGCGGCCGTCGCGATCGACCCGGAGGCCGCCGAGAACCAGCTGATCTTCCCCAACGAGGAGACGCTGTCGCAGGTGAAGACCTTCCGTCCGCTCACGGGAGCCGAGGAGCAGTCCTTCAGCACGGCCTTCCAGGCCGTCCTGGTCGGTGCCTGAGACCGGGACGGCCTCCTCCGGGGCCGACCTCGAGCTCGACGGGGTGACGAAGCGGTTCCCCGGCTTCACCGCGCTCCAAGAGCTGAACCTCACCATCCCGGCGGGGTCGTTCTTCGCACTGCTCGGCCCGTCGGGGTGCGGCAAGACGACGACGCTGCGGATCGTCGCGGGGCTGGAGTCGCCCACGTCGGGTCGCGTGATGATCGGCACGGACGACGTCACGCGCGTGCCGCCGCACAAGCGGCCGGTGAACACGGTGTTCCAGAGCTACGCGCTCTTCCCGCACATGACGATCCTGGAGAACGTCGCGTTCGGGCTGCGCCGCACGGGCGCGAAGGATGCCGTGGCGCGCGCGCACGAGGCGCTGCGGATGGTGGAGCTCGACCACGTGTCGGCGCGCAAGCCCGCCCAGCTGTCGGGCGGCCAGCAGCAGCGCGTGGCTCTCGCCCGTGCCGTCGTCAATCGGCCGGCGCTGCTGCTGCTCGACGAGCCGCTCGGCGCGCTCGATCTCAAGCTCCGGCGCCAGATGCAGGTCGAGCTGAAGGACATCCAGGACGACGTCGGCATCACCTTCCTCCACGTCACCCACGACCAGGAGGAGGCCATGACGATGGCCGACACGATCGCGGTGATGAACAAGGG
>CAMLMQ010000027.1 GCA_946481135.1 uncultured Microbacteriaceae bacterium | reverse complement strand
ATCAAGGGCGGCAAGATCGAGTTCCGCGTCGACAAGCACGCCAACGTGCACTTCGTGATCGGCAAGGCCGGGTTCTCGTCCGAGCAGCTCGGCGAGAACCTCAAGGCCGCGCTCGACGAGATCAACCGCGCGAAGCCCGGTTCGTCGAAGGGCCGCTACATCCAGAAGGGGTCGCTCTCGACCACCTTCGGACCGGGTGTGCCGCTCGACGTCACCGTGATCTGACCCTGAACCCTCAGGTTCGACAGGCGAGCGCCGCGGATTCCGCGGCGCTCGCTGCCGTCGCGGCGCTCACCTTCCCGCTCGCCTGCCCGCCGCACACCACCGACGCGGCGAAGGCGGCGTTCATCGCCGGCAACCTCCTGCCCGTGCACTTCGACGCCTACCTCGCCGACCCCGCGCGCGTGCTCTTCCTCGCCGAGGACGGCGGCGGGGCGATCGGGTACACGATGCTCATCGTGGGCGAACCGACGGATGCCGACGTCGCCTCCGCGATCACGACCCGCCCGACGGCGGAGCTCAGCAAGTGCTATGTCGACCCCGGGCACCACGGTGCGGGGCTGGCCTCCCGCCTCATGGCAGCGACCCTCGAGGCTGCGGCGGAGCGCGGGGCGGCGGCGGTGTGGCTCGGCGTCAACCAGGAGAACGCGAAGGCGCAGCGCTTCTACGAGAAGTCCGGGTTCGCCCGTGTCGGCGTGAAGCGGTTCCTCGTCGGCGACCGCTACGAAGACGACTACGTGCTGGAGCGCGTTCTGTAGGTCAACCGGCGAGCACGGCGTGAGCGGCGGCGACGGGCGCGGACGTGATCTCGCCCGCTGCGACGTTCAGCCCGCGGCTGAGGGCGACGTCGGATGCGGCGGCGACCTCCCAGCCCCGATCGGCGATCGCCTGCACGTACGGCAGTGTCGCGTTGGTGAGTGCGCGCGTCGAGGTCTGCGGCACTGCACCGGGCATGTTCGCGACGCAGTAGTAGCGCGTGCCGTGCACCTCGAAGGTCGGATCGGCGTGCGTCGTCGGACGCGAGTGCTCGAAGCAGCCGCCCTGGTCGATCGCGATGTCGACCAGCACCGACCCCTCGCGCATGCCGCGCACCATCTCGTCGGTGACGAGTTTGGGGGCGGCGGCGCCCGGGATGAGCACCGATCCGATGACGAGGTCGGCGTCGGCGACGAGTTCGGCGAGGTCGAGACGCGTCGACATCCGCGTCGCGACGCTGCCGTCGAAGCGCGCCTCGAGCGCGCGCAGGCGGGGGAGCGAGCGATCGACGACCGTGACCCGGGCGCCGAGGCCCCGTGCGTTCGCGGCCGCGTGCTCGCCCGCGACTCCGCCGCCGATGACGACGACGTGCGCCGGTGAGGTGCCGGGGATCCCACCGAGGAGCAGTCCGCGACCCCCGGATCCGGCGAGGAGGGCATGGGCGCCGGCCGCGATGGAGAGTCGCCCGGCCACCTCGCTCATCGGGGCGAGCAGGGGGAGCGAGCCGTCGGCGAGCTGCACCGTCTCGTAGGCGACGGCTGTCGTGCCCGAGTGCACGAGCGCGTCGGTGAGGGGACGGTCGGCGGCGAGGTGGAGGTAGGCGAACAGCAGCAGGTCTTCGCGCAGGTACGGGTACTCGTCCGGAGTCGGCTCCTTGACCTTGACGAGCAGCTCCGCCTCCGTCCAGACGTCACCGGCGTCGTCGACCACCGTCGCTCCGGCGGCGCGGTAGGCCTCGTCGGGGATGCGCGATCCCCGACCGGCCCCCGCCTGGACGAGGACCTGGTGGCCTCGGTCGACGAGTGCGTCGACCCCCGCGGGCGTGAGGCCGACTCGGCCCTCGGTGTTCTTGATCTCCGTCGGGACGCCGATACGCATCTCGCGCTCCTTTGCTCATCCTCTTCACGCGGCGGCACCCAGAGTGACAGATTCTTCTCTCAAGCGATCTATCGGGAGAAGAATCATCGGCATAGGCATGTGGTGCAGTAGATTCTTCACGTGAGCCCGTCTGTTCAGGCCCCCGCGGCGAAGACCCTCCCGAGCCCTCTGGATGCGGCCGACCGGTCGATTCTGCGGATCGTCGCCGAGCGCGGCCGTATCTCGAACGCACAGTTGGCGGACGAGATCGGCCTCGCTCCGTCGACGGTGCATCAGCGCCTCCGCGCGTTGCGCGAGCGCGGAGTCGTCACCGGATTCCACGCGAGCGTCGATCAGCGCAGCCTCGGCCTCGGATTGCAGGCCATGATCGGCGTGACGCTGCGCCCGGGAGCGCGCCAGGAGAGCATCGAGGCCTTCGCCGAACGCGTGCGCGCCCTGCCCGAGGTGCTACAGCTCTTCTTCCTCGGCGGGGTGGACGACTTCATGGTGCACGTCGCGGTCGTCGACTCCTCGGCGCTGCGCCGATTCGTCGTCGATCACCTGTCGGCGCAGCCGTCGGTCGCGTCCACGCGCACGAGCGTCGTCTTCGACTATCACCGCAACGCGGTCGCCGCGTCGTTCCGCTGAGTCAGCCCGTCCGCGCGGCGAGCACCCGGTCCAGCGCCGCGACGAAGTAGTCGACGCTCGCCTCCTCGATCACGAGCGGCGGCTTGATCTTGAGGATGTTGCGGTGATCGCCGGTGGGCTGCACGATGCAGCCCTCGTCGAGCATCGCCTCGCAGATCTCCTCGGCTTCGACGGTCGCCGGTTCGAGGGTGTCGCGTGATCGCACCAGTTCGACGCCGAGGTAGAGACCCACTCCGTGCACCGCTCCGATGATCGCGTGCCGACGCCCGAGGTCGTCGAGTCCGGCGCGGAGCCGTTCGCCGACGACGCGGGCGTTCTCGACGAGCCCCTCGTCGCGCATGATGTCGAGCACGGTCGATCCGACGACGCAGCTCACGGGACTCCCGCCCGCCGAGGAGAACATCGAGCCCTCCGCGGCGAAGGCCTCGGCGATCGCGCGGGTCGTGAGCACGGCGCCCAGCGGATGCCCGTTGCCCATCGCCTTCGCGATCGTGAGGATGTCGGGCGTGACGCCCTGCTGCTCGTGACCCCAGAAGTACTCGCCGAGTCGGCCGTACCCCACCTGCACTTCGTCGGCGATGCAGAGCCCCCCGCGCTCCCGGATGGCGCGGTACACGCCCTCGAGGTAGCCGTCTGGGAGGAAGACCCCTCCCGCGTTGCCGTAGACCGGCTCGGCGAGGAATCCGGCGATGCGCACGCCCTCCGCGTCCCAGCGCCGCAGGTCGGCCTCGAGGTCGGCGAGATAGCGCGTCCCGGCGTCGGGACCCCGGTGGGTGCCGCGGTAGGTGTTCGGCGCATCGACGAGGCGCACCCAGGACGGCCGGGTCTCGAGCGCGCGCGGGTTGTCGCCGATCGAGGAGGAGACGGCATCCGACCCGACCGTCCATCCGTGGTACGCCTCGCGCATCGCGACGATCGTGTCGCGACCGGTCGCCGTCGTGGCGAGACGGATGGCGAGGTCGACCGCCTCGGAGCCGCTGTTGACGAGGAACACGGCCTCCAGGCCGGGGGGTGCGAGGTGCGACAGGCGGGCGCTGAACTCCGCGACGGCGGCGTAGTGGAACCGCGAGTTGGTGTTGTGCAGGGCCCACTGCCGGGCGACGGCGCCCACGAGGCGCGGGTGGGCGTGGCCCACGGTCGCGACGTTGTTGACCATGTCGAGATAGGCCTGGCCGTCCGTGTCGACGAAGTGCTCGCGCCATCCCCGCTCGATGCGCGGTGGCGCGGCGAAGTAGTGCTCCTGCACGCGGGCGAAGTGCGCGTCGCGGCGGGCGAGGAGTTCCGTCGCCGCGATGTCGTCGTCGGTCGACGCGCGTCGGAGCAGCGGCGACGGGTCGGGGCTCACCTGCCGGGCCGCGGAGGCGACGACCGGCGGGACGAAGAAGGGGAGGCGCGCGCCGCGCACGCGGGAGAGCTGCACCGCGAGGCGCCCTCCCGCCGCGACCCGGCCCAGCAGCGCTCCGGCCGGGATGTCGCCCGCGAGGTCGGCCGGGATGCCGACGAGGCCCTCGAGCCAGAGGTCGTAGTCGGCGGTCTGCAGCACGAGGGCGCCGTCGGAGCGTCGCACCGTCCCGGTCGCGGGAGCAGTCACCGGCGTCGAGTCCGCCACCGTGAGTTCGATGCCGAGCGGGATCGTCGCCGTTCCGCGCGACCCGCGCACCCGGGCGCGCGTCAGTCGCGCCGACCCCCACACCGTCACGCTGGGAGCGTGCGCCCCCGAGAGTCGCGCTTCGATGCCGGAGTCGAGCCACGCGCCGCCGTCGAGGAACGGGGAGGTCGTCGACAGGTCGAGCGATGTCGCGGCGGAGGCGTCCACGAGTGTCCCGGTGAGGGTCAGCGGGCGGCCGTCGGTGAGGCGGTGTCGCAGCAGCGTCTCCATCGTCGACGGATCCAGTGACGCCGCGACCGCGAACGAGCGCCACTCGTGGCGGCGGTTCTGTGCGGCGTAGTCGTTGTCGGCCTCGAGCGAGACCTGGTGCTCGCCGCTCGCGACGAGCGTCGCGGCCCGGAGCAGCACGAGGGGCCAGAGCGCGGCGATCTCGGCGTCGCGAAGGGGCACGACCCCGTGGAACCCCGCCACGGTGTCGAGCACCACGAGCGGATCCCGGGAGTTGTGATGGAGGATCGCGGCGCACGTCACGGCCAGCTCGGCGACGGTCCAACTGGTCGCGACATCGCCGAAATCGATGACCCCCCAGTCGCGCGAGCCCGGGACGACGACCAGGTTGTCGTCGGTGAGGTCGCCGTGGACGGCCTGCGTCCGCAGCCCGTCGACGAGCGGGGCGAGCGCCCTCTCGGCGGCGGCCGTGACGTCGAGCACGCGGTGCCGACGCTCGCGATCGGGGATGCTCCCGGCGAGGAGACGCACGACTTCGGGGGCGTCGCGCAGGTTCCACTGGGTGCGCTGCTCGAGTCCGGGATGCGTGAGCCCGTCGAGTGCGGAGGCCACCCGGCCGGCGACCGTCCCGAGCCGCCGCGCCTCGTCGGCGCTGAACGGCCCGTGGTCGCTCAGCGCATCGCCCTCGACGTACTCCAGCAGCCGCACGAGGAGGGTCTCCCCGTCGAGCTCGACTTCGATCAGCTCCGCGCCATCACGCACGGGGACGACGCGCGGGGCCGGGATGCCGGCGGCGGCGACGGCCGCGGCGGCGAGGTTCTGCGCCCGGAGCTCGGCCGCGCCGAAGGCCGAGTTGGAGAACTTCAGCAGGAACCGCCGCCCGTCGCCGTCCAGCCGGAAATTGCGGTCCTGGTTGCTGCCGAGCTCGACGACGGAGCTCGAGATCCCGTAGTGCTCGCGCACGACCTCTCGAGCCTCGGCCACGGTGACGCGGGGCCGCGGCAACGACGGATGCGCACGGAAATCAAAGACGCTCACTCCTCAGAGCCTAGGAGTAACGAAACGTCAGAGCAACCTGCACAGTGCTACGCAAGTGTCATTCGCGTAGGCTTCCGTCGATGGAGATCGAACTCGACGAGATCGACCGCGAACTGATCGTGGCCCTGCAGCTCGACGGACGCCTCACCTATGCCGAACTCGGCGAGCGCGTCGGATTGTCGGCGGGCGGCGCGCGCCTCCGCGTCCTGCGGCTGGAAGAGCGTGGCATCCTCCACGTCGTCGGCGTGACGGATCCCCTCAAGCTCGGCTACGAGCGGATGGCCATGCTCGGCGTCACCGTGCAGGGCGACGCGCGCGCGGTCGCCGATCGCATCGGTGCGCTCGACGGCGTCATCTACCTCGTGATCGGCTCGGGGCCGTTCGACCTGCTCGTCGAAGTGCTCGCGCCGACGCCGGAGACGCTCTTCGCCATCGTGAACGACGGAGTTCGGAGCGTGCCCGGCGTCGTGAGCGTGCAGACCTTCGACTACCACGCCATCCACACCCACCGCTTCATCTGGGGCCCGCGGTAGGGCGGGTGCGGGATCAGTCTCCGATGTACGACATCACGTGCTTGATGCGCGTGTAGTCCTCGAAGCCGTACATCGACAGGTCCTTGCCGTAGCCGGAGTGCTTGAACCCGCCGTGCGGCATCTCGGCGACGAGCGGGATGTGGGTGTTGATCCACACGCAGCCGAAGTCGAGACCCTTCGCCATCCGCATCGCACGACCGTGGTCGCGGGTCCAGACGCTCGAGGCGAGGCCGTACTGCACGCCGTTCGCCCACTTCAGCGCCTGTGACTCGTCGGTGAACGCCTGCGTCGTGATCACGGGGCCGAAGATCTCGCTCTGCACGACCTCGTCGTCTTGGCGCAGGCCGGCGATGACCGTCGCCTGGTGGAAGAATCCCGACGTCCCTTCGCGCGAGCCGCCCGCCGCGACCTCGGCGTGGTCGGGCAGGCGCTCGACGAAGCCCTGCACCCGCTCGAGCTGCGCGCGCGACGCCAGCGCGCCGAAGAGGATGTCCGCTCGGTCGGGAGTGCCCGTGAGCGCGTTCGCCGTCGCGTACTCGGCGAGGGCGGCGACGAACTCGTCGTGGACGCCCTGCTGAACGAGTACTCGGGTCGCCGCGGTGCAGTCCTGCCCCGCGTTGTAGTAGCCGGCGACGGCGATGCCCTCGACGGCGGCCTCGATGTCGGCGTCGTCGAAGACGACCACGGGAGCCTTGCCGCCGAGTTCCAGATGCACACGCTTGAGGTCGAGCGCCGCCGAACCGGCGACTTCCATGCCCGCCCGCACCGACCCGGTGATCGAGACCATCTGCGGGATGCGGTTCGCGACGATCGCGCGGCCCGTGTCGCGATCCCCGGTGACGACGTTGAGCACGCCGGCCGGGACGAACTCCGACATCAGCTCGGCGAGGAAGAGACTCGACACCGGGGTCGTGTCCGACGGCTTCAGCACGACGGTGTTGCCGGCCGCGATCGCGGGCGCGATCTTCCAGATTGCCATCATCATCGGGTAATTCCAGGGAGTGACCTGCCCGATCACGCCGATCGGCTCGCGTCGGATCGACGACGTGTGGTCCTTCATGTACTCGGCGGTGGCGCGGCCCTCGAGGTTGCGGGCGGCGCCGGCGAAGAACCGGATCTGGTCGACCATGACGTCGATCTCGTCGCCCACGAGACCCGCCCGCGGCTTGCCCGTGTTCTCGCTCTCGAGGTCGGCGAGTTCGTCGGCGCGGGCCTCGACGGCATCCGCGAACCGCAGCAGCGCCCGCGAGCGCTCGGCGGGCGTCGCCTCCCCCCAGGTCTCGAACGCCCGGGACGCCGCGCGGTAGGCGGCGTCGACGTCGGCTTCGCTCGACGCGGGGGACGTCGCGAAGACCTCCTCGGTCGCCGGATTGACGATGTCGAGCGTCGAGTCGCTCGTCGGGTCGACGTACGCGCCGTCGACGAAGTTCTTCAGGATGCGCGGAGCCATGGGTGTTCTTCCTTTCGTGGGTCAGACGGTCAACCAGGACCGCACCCGCGCACCGTGCTCGTCGAGCGCCGGCGGCGGAGCGGGAGGGGTGGGCGCGAAGCCCGAGTAGCGCACGGGGTGCCGGAGCTGCGGCGGATGGGCGGCGCCGACATCCACCAGCACATCCGGGTCGAGGCGGGCGGCGAACGTGAGCGCGTCGCGGAGGTCGTTGACCTTGCCGGCGGGAACTCCGCGCTCCGAGAGGCGTGCGACCCAGGTCGCGACGTCCTCGGTGCTGAGACGCGCCTCCAGCAGTCCGGCCAGCGCGTCGCGGTGGCCGACGCGGTCGGCGTTCGTCCGGAAGCGGGGGTCGACGGCGAGCCCGGGGTCGCCGAGCACCTCGGCGGTCGCCGCGAACTGGCGATCGGTGCCGACGGCGAGCGCGAGATGGCCGTCTCGGCAGCGCAGGGTCTCATAGGGGGCGATCGAGGGATGCCGGTTGCCCATCCGTGCCGGAGGGATCCCCGTCGCGAGATAGGCCGAGGCCTGGTTCGCGAGGGACGTCACCGCGGAGGTGAGCAGGTCGACTTCGATCTCCTGCCCCTCGCCCGTGCGGTCACGATGCCGCAGCGCCGCGAGCACGCCCATCACGGCATCCTTCGCGGTGAGCAGGTCGACGATGGCGACCCCCGTCTTGGTGGGTGCGCCGTCGAGATCGCCGGTGATGCTCATGAGACCGCTGAGCGCTTGGGCGAGCAGATCGTAGCCGGGCAGACCGGCACCCGGCCCGGTGCCGAACCCGGTGATCGAGACGTAGACCGCCCGCGGGTTGCGAGCTCTGACGGAGGCGGCGTCGAGGCCGAACCGTGCGAGCGCGCCGACCCGGTAGTTCTGGACGACGATGTCGGCCCGGGCGACGAGGGTCCGCACGACCGCGAGGTCCGCGGCGTCCTCGAAGTCGAGCGCGACCGACTCCTTCGAGCGGTTCGCGCTCTCGAAGTACGAGCTCGTCGACCCGGCCCACGGCGGACCCCATGAGCGCGTGTCGTCGCCGCTTCCCGGACGCTCGACCTTGATCACCCGGGCGCCGAGGTCGGCGAGCATCGTCGTCGCGGTCGGGCCGGCCAGGATGCGGCTCAGATCGGCGACGAGCAGCCCGTCGAGCGGTGGCCGAGTCACGAGGCGGCTCGCACCTCGTCGGTCAGGATCGCGAGGCCCTCACGCAACAGGTCGTCGCCGATCACGAGGGGCGGCAGCAGGCGGATGACGTTCCCGAACGTCCCGCAGACGAGGGTGAGGAGACCGCGCGCATGGCATGCGGACGAGATGCGCGCCGCCGCCTCCGGGTTGGGCGTGTGGCCGTCCTCGGCGACGAACTCGATCGCGAGCATCGCGCCGCGACCACGCACTTCGCCGACGAGCGCCGACGCGGCGGCGAGCTCGTCGAGCTCCGGACGGACGATCGCCTCGATCGCCCGCGCGCGGCCAGGAAGGTCGTCGCGTTCCATCAGGTCGAGCACCGCGAGCGCGGCGGCGCACGCCACCGGGTTCCCCGCGTAGGTGCCACCGAGGCCGCCCGGCGCGACCGCATCCATGATCTCGGCGCGGCCGACCACCGCCGAGATCGGCATCCCCCCGCCGAGTGCCTTGGCGAGCGTGATGAGGTCGGGCACGACGCCCTCGTGGTCGATCGCGAACATCGCCCCCGTGCGACCGAGTCCGCACTGGATCTCGTCGGCGATCATGACGATGCCGTGGCGGTCGCAGAGTTCGCGAACGCGGGCGAGGTAGCCCGGAGGGGGCACGATGAACCCGCCCTCGCCCTGCACGGGCTCGACGACGATCGCCGCAACGTTCGTCGGCCCGATCTGCGTCTCGACGATCTCCGCGAGTTTGGTCGCGGCCTGCTCCGCGCTCCTCTCGGCGCCGCCGGGCCAGCGGAACGGGTAGGGCGCCGGCGCCCGATACACGTCGCCCGCGACGGGTCCGAGACCGTCGCGATAGGGCTTGTTCTTCGCCGTCATCGTCATCGTGAGCTGGGTGCGGCCGTGGAAGGCGTGCTCGAGCGTCACGATCGCGGGGCGTCCGGTGTGCGCGCGGGCGATGCGCACCGCGTTCTCCACCGCTTCCGCCCCGGTCGTGAAGAGCGCGGTCTTCTTGGCGTGGCTTCCCGGAGCGAGCCGGTTCAGCCGCGAGGCCACCTCGACGTATCCGGGGTACTGGGTGACCATGAAGCACGAGTGGGTGAGCAGCGCCGCCTGCTCCGCGATGCGTGCGGCGACCTCGGGATGTGCGGCGCCGACACTCGTGACGGCGATGCCCGAGGCGAAGTCGATCACCTGGTTGCCGTCGACGTCGCGCAGCACCCCGTCGCCGGCGGACTCGACGAAGATCGGCAGCGTTCGTCCGAGACCTCGGGGCAGCTCCGTGTCGCGTCGCGCCTGCAGCTCGAGCGAGCGCGCCCCCGGGATCGGGCCGGCGACCCGTCGGTCCACGGGGCGGACGGGGATGCCGGTGGTTGCGCTCATGCGGGGAGGCTACGGGCAACGCCGACGCCCGAGATGGTGCGATCCGCACAGCAGGAGCGCCACGGTAGCCGAACGAGCTAGTGCGGGAGATGGTCGGGCTGGTCCCGGAGCTCGAGCCAGAGTTCCGCGCACAGGTCGGGATCGTCCAAGTCCACGGCGAGTTCTTCCGTGATGATGCGGACGCGATTGCGGATGGTGTTGCGGTGCACCCCGAGTTCGCGGGCGGCGGCCTCCCAACTGCCGCGGTGTCGGAGGAAGCTCCGCACGGTCGCCACGAGGGGAGCGCGCTCGTAGGCGGCGAGGCGGGCGACGGCCGCTTCGCCGGCCCGGCGTCCGGTCGGGGCCGCCCCGGTGAGCACGTCGCCCCGGCCCGCCTCGCGCGCGCGTCGCAGCACCCGCGCGACGGTCGCCGACACCTCCTGCGGGCGCACCGCATCGCCGAGCGCTCCCGTGAGCTCACCGTCCTCCCCTCCGGCGGAGGTCGTCCGGCGGTCGCCGGGGAGCGGACCGGCGACGAGCAGTACTCGAACGCCGTCGAGCACCACCGAGCGGACGGGCCGCGACCGCTCGGCGGCGTCCGGGCTGACGAGCCCGCGGGCGACGAGCTCGGCGAGGTCCGCCTCGGCGCGCGTCGGGTCGCCGTCGCCGGTCGGCGCGGGGCTGGCGAAGAGGCGCACCGTCGAGGGAAGGGGCAGTCCGCCCGACACCGACGCCAGCACCTCCGCCGCCCGGGTGTCGCCGTACACGACGAGCATCGCGATCGCCTCGCTGACCGTGTGCTCCGCGGCACGCGCGCTCAGGCGGACGCGCTCCCAGAGCCCGATCGCCGCGGTCGCCGTGAGGATGAGCTGTCGGTCGGCCCCCGTCAGCCGACGTCCGACGCCGACGGCGAGGGCGCCCCGCACGACGTCACCCGCTCCGACCGGGTGGGCGATCACGTCGTACCCGTGCAGGGGGAACGTCGCCGCGCCGACATTGCCCCCCGCGGCGAAGCGCCGAACCTCGACGGCGAGGCTCGACAGCACCCCGGTGAGGGTGCTCGGCCAGACGACCGGCTCCGCGTCGTGGAGGGGCACGTAGGCCGCCCACCCGCCGAGCGCTTGCGCCACGAGTGTGGCGACGCCGGCCGCGCCGTCGGGCTTGGACGCCTCGCGCACGATCGCCGTCTGGGTGCCGAGCTGGGCGACCAGGCCGGCGCGGTCCGATGCGCCGACGAGCTCCCAGAACGCGCGCGTGACGCTCAGGAAGGGGGCGTCGCGCGGAACCGTCAGGAGTGGGAAGCCGACCTCGGCGCAGTGAGCGGCCAGTCGGGGCGGGGGCTCGTCGAGGGCGGGGCCGACGCCGACCGCGAGCGCCGCGATCCCGTGGGCGCGGAGGCGGTCGACATAGTCCGGAATGATGCCGGGCGAGTCGACGAAGGGCATCCCGGTGGTCAGGAGGAGCTCCCCGCCCTCCAGGAACGGCGTCGGGTCGCGCAACTCGGAGATGTGGATGCCGGTGATCGGCACCGGGGTGCGGGCCTCGGCGGTCAGCGGGACGAGCGCCGACGGGATGCTGCCGACCAGACGCGAGAGCGTGACCACGATCCTCCTTGGACGATCCGATCATAGAGGCCGCTCGACTGTGCTCTTCGTCCCGCTCTCTCCCGGCCGCGGCTCCCTAGGGTGGCCGCATGCCGGACCCCTATGACCTCCTCGACCTCGACGCGCTCCTCACCGACGACGAGAAGGCGATCCGCACCCGGGTGCGGACGTTCGTCGACCAGTCCGTGCGGCCACGGATCGCGGAGTGGTTCGAGAGCGCCCGGTTCCCCCGAGACCTCGTGCCCGAACTCGGTCGGCTCGGCGTCCTCGGCATGCACCTCGAGGGGTACGGCTGCGCCGGCCGTTCCGCCGTCGAGTACGGGCTCGCGGCCGCCGAGCTCGAGGCGGGCGACTCGGGCCTGCGCACCTTCGTCTCGGTGCAGGGATCGCTCGCGATGAGCGCGATCGCGAAGCACGGGTCCGAGGAGCAGAAGACGAACCTGCTGCCGCGCATGGCGACCGGCGAGATCGTCGGCTGCTTCGCCCTCACCGAGCCGGGCGCGGGGTCCGACCCGGGGAGCATGACGACCTTCGCCCGCCGCGACGGCGACGACTGGGTCATCAACGGGGCCAAACGCTGGATCGGTCTCGCCTCGATCGCCCAGGTCGCGGTCGTCTGGGCGCGCACCGAGCACGGCGTGCGCGGATTCCTCGTCCCGACCGATGCGCCCGGCTTCACCGCGACCCCGATCACGCCGAAGCTCTCGATGCGCGCGAGCATCCAGTGCGACATCGAGCTCGCCGACGTCCGCGTGCCCGACGCGGCGCGACTCCCCGGCGCCGAAGGCCTGCGCGGACCTTTCGCGTGCCTCAACGAGGCGCGCTACGGCATCGCCTGGGGGGTCATGGGCGCGGCGCTGGATTCCTACCGGGCCGTTGTGGAGTACTCGCAGCGACGTCTCCAGTTCGACCGACCGCTCGCGGGCTTCCAGCTCACCCAGGCGCGGCTCGCGGACATGGCCGTGGAGATCGGCAACGGACAGCTGCTGGCCCTGCATCTGGGTCGGATGAAGGACGCCGGGCGTCTGCAGCCGCACCAGATCTCGATGGCGAAGCTGTCGAACACACGCGCGGCGATCCGCATCGCGCGCGAGGCGCGAGCCATGCTCGGCGGGAACGGCATCACGCTCGAGCACTCCCCGATGCGTCACGCCGCGAATCTCGAGTCGGTGCGCACCTACGAGGGCACCGACGAAGTGCACGCCCTCGTCGTCGGACAGGCGATCACCGGCCTCTCGGCGTTCCGCGGATGAGCGCCGCGCCCGCCCCTCTGCGGCTGCTCATCGACGGCGCGTGGGTCGAAGGATCGGGCCCCGTGCTGCACAGCGTCGAGCCCGCGCATCCGGGAGTCGTCGTCGGGGAGGGGGCGACCGCCGACGTCGCGGACGTCGATCGCGCCGTCCTGGCCGCCCGTCGCGCATCCCGGGAGTGGGCGGCCACGCCGATGGCCGAGCGGGGGAAGGTGCTGGGCCGGGCGGCCGACCGGCTGGAGCGCGATGCCGACCACCTCGGTCGTGAGCTCTCCCGCGAGGAGGGCAAGCCTCTCGCCGAGGGGCACGGGGAGGTGCTCCGGGCGGCGCAGATCCTGCGGTATCACGGCGACGCGGGCGACCGCGACGCCGGCGAGCTCTACGCCTCGCCGCGGGCGGGCGAACGCATCCTCGTCACGCGACGCCCGCGGGGGGTGGTCGCGGTGGTGACGCCCTTCAACTTCCCGATCGCGATCCCCGCGTGGAAGATCGCTCCCGCGCTCGTGCACGGCAACACGGTGGTCTGGAAGCCGGCGAGCACCGTGCCGCTCCTCGCGCAGCGTCTCGCCGAGGCCCTCGACGACGCCGGGCTGCCGGCGGGGGTGCTGAACCTGGTCGTCGGACCGGGGCCGCTCGGCGCCCGGCTCGCGACATCGGATGTCGACGGCTACACGTTCACCGGCTCGACGGGGGTCGGGCGCGACCTCGCCGTGCGGTTGGCGACGGCGGGGGTGCCGTTCCAGGCGGAGCTCGGCGGCAAGAACGCCTCCATCGTGCTCGACGACGCCGACCTCGAACTCGCGGTCGACCAGGTGGTGGCCGGCGCGTTCCGGGGCTCGGGGCAGCGGTGCACCGCGACATCACGCCTCGTCGTGACGTCCGGCGTCGCCGACGAGTTCCTCGAGCGGCTCGGGACACGGATCGCGACGCTGTCGCTCGGCGATCCGCTCGACCCGGCGACCGATCTCGGACCGCTCGTCGACGACCGAGCGCGGGACCGCGTCGCGACGGTCGTCGGCGACGCGCGCGGGACGGGCATCGCCGAGCCCGGTCGGCACTCCGGCGATGCTCCTCGCGAGGGCTACTTCGTGGCCCCGGCGGTGTTCGAGCTGCCCGAGGAGGAGAGCGGCGTCGCCCGCGTGCTCTGGCGCGAGGAGCTCTTCGGCCCCGTCCTCGCCGTGCGTCGCGCCCGTGACGCCGATGAGGCGTTCGCCCTCGCGGGCGACGGCGAGTTCGGCCTTTCCGCCGCCGTCTTCACGCGCGATCTCGGCCGAGCGCTCGCCGCGATCGACGACCTCCACGTGGGCGTGCTCCACGTCAATTCGGAGTCCGGCGGCGCCGATCCGCACGTGCCCTTCGGTGGCGTGGGCACCTCGGGTCGCGGCCCGAAGGAGCAGGGCTCGGCGGCGCGCGAATTCTTCACCGAGACGACGACCGTCTACCTGCGGGGCTGAGCTCCGTCAGTCGAAGTCGACGTCCGAGGTCGGCGCGACGCAGCACACGAGCACGTGCCCGGGCCGTGGCGGCGCCACCGGGTCGGTCAGGTACTCGACGCGGCCCGCGCGGAGGGGTCGGGCGCACGTGCCGCACGCGCCGACGCGGCACCCCGACGGCCAGGGGATGCCCGCACCCTCGACCGCGTCCAGGACACTGCCGGCACCTCGCCAGGTGATCGCCTCGTCGCCCACGCGGATGACGTGCGGCCCGGTCGTCGAGGGTCGGCGCGGCTCGGCGAGATCGGCGGTGCTCGGCGAGAAGAACACCTCGACGTGGACGTCGTCGTCGGAGACGCCGAGCACGGCCAGCTCCCGGCGCACCCGGTCGGTGAACGCCGCCGGGCCGCATGCGTACACGGAGACCCGATCGGGGTCCAGACCGTCGAGCACGGCGGACAGCGCGTCGGCCCCCGGCCGGCCCGGGACCGCGCCCAGAGCAGCGATGTCGACCTCGTCCGCGCGCGTGAGGTGGAGCCGCACGTCCGCTCGCACGGCGGCCGCGGCCGCGCGGACCTCGTCCCACAGCGCGACGGACGCGGCATCCCGATCGACGTGCAGCACGCGTACCCGGCGTCCGGTCTCCGCGGCGCCGCGCAGCCCCCTCAACATCGCCGCGGTCGGCGTGATCCCGACGCCCGCGCTGATGAACACGACGTCGCGGTCGCCCGCAGCGTCGAGGGTCACGTCGCCGAACGGACCGCTGATCAGGATCCCGTCACCCGCCGTGAGGCGATCGTGCAGGGCGGCCGAGATGCGTCCGTCCCGCTTGACGCTCACGCGGAAGGCCCCGTCCCGCACGCCCGAGATCGTGTAGCAGCGCCACGCGGGGGCCGACTCGTCGGGGAGGTGGAGACGGATGTGCTGCCCCGCGAGGGCGTGCGGTGCGAGTCCCGCCGCATCCTCGATCCACAGGCTCCGCACGGTCGCCCCGGAAGGCGCCGTCTCGAGCACGGTGCCGCGCCGAGGCCAGCTCGGGGCGGCACGGGCGATCGGCGGCGTGGCGCGGTCGACGAGCGAGATCGCATCACCGACCCGGATCGCCCCCGCCGCGACCGGGCGTGCGTAGACGCCGCAGAACATGTGTCCGAACCGTCCGGCGAGGAGTGCCGGGACGTTGAGGTCGGAGACGCCGCGGTCGGGGTCGATCGTCGTGGCGCGGCATCGGTCGGTGGGCTGGAACACCTCGAACTCGACATCCCCGATCCTCAGCCGGCGCCCGAGCATCGACAGCTCCTCCCACGGCTCGAGTCCGTCGAGATAGAGGTTGCCGCGGAACCGACGGGGATCGATCTCGGCGCCTGCGGCATCCGCGAGAGCGCGGAGAGTCGCGTGGTTGACGAGCGAGAGCGGGGCGGCGGGCCAATCCCAGAGCGGCACGCCGGTGCGGCGCAACGCCGGGGGCCCCAGGGGCCCCGCCGGAAGCGTGGCGGCGAGGAGCGCATCGGCCGCCGGCCGGTCGGTGTCGTACCCCTCGGGGTCGAGCCGCACGGTGGCGACACGGTCGCCCGCCCGGAGCTCAAGCACCGCACCCTCCGACTCGGGGTCGTGGAGTGCCGTGCCGAGCAGCGCCACCTGCTCGGTCATCGCGAGGTGGAAGTAGGTCTCGCGCGGGTTCCAGCCCGCCGGATCCCGTGCGGGGACGGTACCGCGATCGACGGCGAGCCCACGGTCGTGCCGGAGGCCCCGTCCGGGATCCACCCGGGCGGTGTCGCCCGGCACGCCCGGGAGTCCCTTCACCGGATACCGCACGAGACCGACGAGCCGGGGGTCATGCGTGACCATGTACCACCCTCCCGTCCACGAGGGTCGCCGTGACGCGGGCCGACCCGATCTCGTCGGCGTCGACGGCGAACAGGTCGCGGTCGAGCACGGCGAGGTCGGCGGCATATCCCGGCGCGATCCTCCCGGTGTCGTCGAGGTGGTTCACGTAGGCCGCCCCCGACGTGTACGCGGCGAGCGCCGTCGCGAGATCGAGTGCCTGTTCGGGCAGGAACGGCTCGTCGGCGCGATCGGGATGACCCGGCGGCAGGCGCCGGGTCACGGCGACGTGGATGCCGGCGAGCGGGTCGGCGGAGGTGACGGGCCAGTCGGAGCCGGCCGCGAGACGCGCGCCCGCCCGGTGGAGGTCGCCGAACGGGTACTGACGGCCGGCACGTTCCTCGCCGAGGAGGGGGCTCGTGTGGACGTCCATCAGGGGCTCGTGGGCGGCCCAGAGGCTCTGGTAGTTCACGGCGACGTCGAGCGCGGCGAAGCGCGGGATGTCGGCGGCGTCGACGAGTTGCGCGTGGGAGAGCTGGTGACGCCCGGAGCTCGGGCCGTTCGCGAGGCGGGCGGCCTCGGCGGCGTCGAGGCACTCCCGCACGGCACGATCGCCGATGCCGTGGAAGTGCAGCTGGAACCCGGCGGCGTCGACCGCGACCGCGGCGGCCTGGAGCGCGTCCGGGGGGAGGAACGACGGGCCCCGGTCGCGGTGCCCGTGGCCGTGCGGGTCGCGGTACGGCTCGAGCAGCGCTGCAGTACGGCTCTCGATGATGCCGTCCTGCATGAACTTCACGGCGGGTGTGGCGAAGCGTCCGCGCCCGTAGTGCTCCCGCCAGGCGAGGAGGTCGGGGATCTGCTCCAGCCCGCGTTCGCGATCCCACCAGAGCGCGCCCGAGACCTTCGCCGTGAGGAGTCCGCGCTCGAGCAGCGCGAGGTAGGCCTCGGCGGGCTCGCCCTCCTCTCGCGGCCGACGCAGGATCGCATCGTGCCACGCCGTGATGCCGTGCGCGTGGAGTCGCTCCTGGGCGAGCAGGAGTGCATGCTCGAGCTCGTCCTGCCCGACCGCGGGCAGGAGACGCCCGACGAGGTCGGCGGCGCCCTCGTGCAGGAGGCCCGTCGGGGCGCCGTCGGGACCGCGTACGATCCGGCCGTCGGCGGGGTCGGGGGTCGACGCGTCGATCCCGGCACGCCGCAAGGCGGCACCGCTGACCCACGAGCTGTGCTTGTCGTTCGACAGCAGCACCACGGGGCGGTCGCCGACCACGGCGTCGAGGTCGGCGGCCGTGGGTCCCCCGTCGGGGAAGTCGGCCGTGTTCCAGCCCCCGCCGAGGATCCAGGGCGCGTCCGGGTGCTCGGCGGCGTACCGCTGGACGGCTGCGAGGTGCGCGTGCCGCGAGCCCAGGCCCGCGAGGTCGCAGCGTGTCAGCTCGAGCGCGCCCCACACCGGGTGGATGTGCGCGTCCTGGAACCCCGGCACGAGCATCCGGCCGGCGAGATCGATGCGTGTCGTGCGCGAGTCGGCCAGTTCGACGACGTCATCTCCGCCGACGGCGAGGATGCGACCCCCGCGGACCCCCACCGCGTGCGCGGGCCGCGACGCGGCGAGGCCCGTGAACACGCGGCCGCCGCTCAGCAGCACGTCGATCGCGGGCACGGGCACCTCCGGACGGTCGGGGACTCGGCGCCTCCACGCGCCGGAACGTTCCGAAGGTAGCAGTTGCGCTCGCCGTGCCGGAACGTTACGGTCCTCTTCAACCGGAACGTTCCGGCGCAGAGAGGGTGTCGATGCACATTCAGCGTCACGAGTCGACGACCCGCGACCCGCAGACCCGCGGTCGCGAGATCGGCACGCTCTTCGCGCGCCAGATCGGCGACACGCTCGAGGGGTACTGGCGGCTGTTCGCCGCCAAGGGGATCGAGGTCGCGCGTGCTGAGGACACCGCGCGCCGGGCGCTCGACGACGTCGCCGCGTGGTCGCCGTCACTCGGCGCCGAGCTCGCCGGGCTCGCGATCGGAGCCGGACTCGACCCCTGGGAGGCCGCGCTGCTCAACGCCCGGACGGAGATCGTCGCCCTCGCCCCGCCGAGCGGGCACGGGGAGTGCTCGACAGGCGTGCACGTGCCCGCCGACGGCGGAGCCCCCCGCACGCTGCAGACCTGGGATTGGTATCTGCATCTCGCGACGGAAGGCCTCGTGTGGTCGTATGTCACCGACTCGGGTCGGGGCGTCCACGGATTCACCGAGTTCGGCATCCTCGGCAAGATCGGGGTCAACGACGCGGGACTCGGCACCCACCTCAACATCCTCAACCACGCCTCGGACGGGCGCGGTGCGGGCATCCCGATTCACCTCATCGCGCGCCGGATTCACGACGAGGCGACGAGTCTCGACGAGGCGGTCGACATCATCCGCCGCACGCCGCTCTCGTCGTCGTCGACCATCAGCATCGCGTCGTGGGACGGCACGCGCGGGCGTGCCGCGATCGTCGAACTGAGTCCCGCGGGTGTCGCGGTGCTGCCCGTCGACGCCGGTCGCACCCTGGTGCACACCAATCACTTCCTCGATCCCGAGCTCGCGGCCGGTGAGGCGAACCCGCACATGTCCGACACCCTCGACCGCTTCGCCGCGCTCCAGAGCCGCGTGGGCGCGATCGCCGAAGCCGATCCCGAAGTGCGCGCCGACGCGCTCGTCGCAGGACTGCCCGACGGCGGTCCGATCTGCGTCTACGAGGTCGACCAGCTCGTGCCCGACCTGGGGTGGGAGACGAAGGCGACCTTCTCACTCGACCTCGAGAGCCACCGGCTGCGCTACGCGGTCGGCTCGCCCGCCGTCGCGCGCGAGCGCGGGTGGGAGGAGATCTGATGACCGACGATCGACAGGATGGGAGGGACTGACGCCCCGACTCCACAGCCGGCGGGGCCGGCCTGGAGAGTGCTCCACCTCACTTGACGCCGGTCGACGGAGCCCGGCACCCCACGGGCCGACAGGCCCACCGATGCACGAGGAGTTCACAGCACCATGAGACGACTTCACCTGGCCGCCGGCGCCCTCGCCGTCAGCGCCCTCGCCCTGGCGGGATGCACCGCCGACAGCCCCACGCCCGGTGGCGCACCCGAGGAGGTCGCGCCCGGCTTCCTCGCCGTCGCCGACGACTCGCTCGACGCAGGCGGAACGCTGCGCGTCGACCTCGACTACGACACCGTCGAGGTCAACGGCCTCGACCCCGCGACGGCCGACACGGCACGGTCGTGGATGATCATGGGTCTCGCCTACGACACCCTCGTGGGCATCGGACCCGACTTCGAACCCACCCCGCAGATCGCGAGCGAGTGGGAGCAGGTCAGTCCCACCGAGTACCGCTTCACGCTGCGAGAGGACGCCGTCTTCTCCAACGGTCGCGCGGTCACCGCCGACGACGTCAAGGGCAGCCTCGAGCGCCTCCAGGCGTCCGGCGGCGCGTGGTCGGGTCAGGTCGCCGTCATCTCGGCGATCGAGGTCTCGGCCGAGAACGAGGTGACCATCGAACTCGCCGAGCCGTACACGCCGTTGCTCGGAGTGCTCGCGCACACCTCGGCCTCCATTCTCCCCATGGCCGAGATCGAGGCAGGCGAGATCGACCCGGTCACCGAGATGGTCGGATCGGGTGCCTACGTCGCGATCGACCACGTGCAGGACGAGTCGTGGACCTTCGAGGCGAACGAGCACTACTACGACCGCGCCGCCCTCGGAATCGAGACGCTCGAGCTGCGGATCGTCTCCGACGAGTCCAGCCGGTTGGCGTCCATCCGTGACGGCAGCGCCCAGTACGCCTTCTTCAACAACGCCGACGCGATCGACCTGCTCGCCGGCACCGCCGACGCGACGGTCGTGAATCAGCAGAACACCGACTTCTTCTACCTGCAGCTCAACTCCAAGGATCCGGAGTCGCCGTTGGCCGACGAGCGCGTCAGGTTCGCAGTCAACGCGATCGTCGACCGCGCCCAGCTGTCCGACCTGGCGACGGCCGGGACGGCGCAGGCGACGGGCGTGGCTCCGTACTCGCTTCCGGACGCCTGCGCGCCCGACGCGTTGCCCTCGCAGCAGCTGTCCGACGACGACATCCGGGCGCTTCTCGCGGAGGCCGGAGCCGAAGGCATCGAGCTGTCGCTGAAGACGTGGAACTCCGAGACCGGTCCGGGCCAGATCGCCCAGGTCATCCAACAGCAGCTCGCCGAGTTCGACATCACCCTCGACATCGAGATCCTCGACGACGGGGTATGGGCCGAAGGCGTCTACGGCGACCCCGCGGTGCCGATGACCTCCGACCTCAGCCTCAGCTGGTTCGCCGGCTACGGCGACGCGTCGATCGTCACCAACTGGTGGCGGACGACGGCCGGCTTCACCGGTCGCTACATGAGCGGCTCCGCCGAGCAGGATGCACTGATCGACGCCGCCGCACAGGCTCCGGCCGGTGACGAACGGGCGCAGGCCTTCACCGAGCTCTGCGCGATGGTCGACGAGTCGTCGGAGATGGTGCCGCTGATCAACCGGCCGGGCGTCATCGCGTACCGTTCCGACATGGTGAGCCCGACCATCAACACGGACGAGGGGTATGGCGACATCCTGCGGTACCTCGCTCAGTTCCGGATGATCGGCTGATCCGATGCGCCTCGTCCGCTGGCTTCCGGGACGGCTGCTCAGTGCCGCGGTGGTTCTGATCGGCGCCTCCGCGCTGATCTTCCTCGCGCTGCGCAGCATGCCGGGCGACTTCGCCCAGCTGATCCTCGGTCCGCTGGCGGACGAGGCGCAACGGCAGGAGGTGCGCGAGACCTTCGGGCTCGACC
>CAMLMQ010000026.1 GCA_946481135.1 uncultured Microbacteriaceae bacterium | reverse complement strand
CGCGAGCGGCCCCGCGGCCGAGGGAGTTGGGCCGGGGCGGGGCGGGCGGGCGTTCCTCCGGGTGCGGGTCCGCATCCTCACGACGGGTTCTCCGGCGAGCGCCTCGGAGGCGGGCTCCCGCGCCCAGCCGTCGGGGTCGCGCACCGCGACGGCGAGGGCGTCGGCCGCCAGGGCCCGCCGCTCGAGGTCGCCGGCGTCGAGCTCGGCGACCCGCGCGGCGAAGGTCTCCGGGGTCGCGTCGGCGGGCAGCTCGAGGGCAGCGAGCAGTCGCGTGCGGTGGTGGGGGTAGTTGGTGTGCGTGCGCACCCAGCCGTCGCGGGCCGCGAAGAACCCGGATGTCGGCGACCACACGTCGGGGGCCGCGCCGTCGAGGCGCAGGTGGCGGTCGCTCGTGACCGCCGTGGCGACGCGATCGGTGTCGAGGTGGATGTCGGGCTCCACCGCCGCGAGCCGTGCGGCGGCGAGGCTCGCGGTCGCGATCGCGTCCCGCACGAGCTCCGCCGCGTGCAGCCGAGACGGCAGCGGCGGGATCCCGCCGTGCACCGCGGGCGGCGAGCCGGTCTCGCCCAGCGCCGCCCACATGGCGGGCAGGAAGCGCCCGGGCTCAGTCGGCGACACGTGCGGCTCCCTCCGGATGCGGCTCGAGGTCGCGCGGGACGGCGTGGGCGACGACGAGCTTCAGCACCATGATCACCGGCAGCCACGCGAACCCGACAGGGGCCACCACGAGAGGACTGGCCACGGCGACCCCGGCTGCGACGGCGAGCGCGACGGGCCGGGCGAGGTGACGGGGCACGCGGCGCACGACGATCACGGCGCCGAGCACGACGGCGTACCACGCCGGCCCCCACCACCAGGGGGCGCCGGGGAACAGCAGCCCGACGAGGATCGGCTGCACGTGAAGGGCGCTGAAGAGCACGGGACGACGCACGAGCCGCAGCAGCGGGCCGTCGCCGGGACGGTCGGGGCGTTCGTGCTCGCGTTGCGCAGACGCGAGGGCGTTGGCGACGACGCCGCCGATCAGGTCGAACGCGACGACGGCGGCGACGGCGTACTGCCAGAGGGCCCACACGTCGGGGGAGGTCAGGGCGACGGCCGCGAGCACTCCCGCCGTTCCGACGACAGCGGAGATGCGGGCGAGGTTGCGCTCGGCGAGCGTCGAGCCGGTGCCGTAGATCGGGTCGGACTTCGGGGTGGCGGGAATCGGGCGGGGTTCGGCAGTCATCGACGTGTCCCTTCGTACGGCGCGGTTGCTACTGTCGAGCACCTTATACGATCGTACAATTCGGGAGCACCATGGTCATCCTCGTCCTCGTCATCGGCCTCGCGGTCGCCGGCGTCGTCGGCACGGTCGCCGCCGTGCGACGCGACGGCTACCGGCGCGAACCGATCCGTCCCCACGGCCCCAACGGGCCGGACACGCTCGAGACGTGACCGCTCGGTCAGTCCGCCGCGCGGCGGGCCGCCCACGCGCTCGCGACCATCTCGTCGAGCGAGTGCCGCATGCGCCAGTCGAGGTCGCGTGCCGCGAGTTCGCCCGACGCGACGATGCGCGCCGGGTCGCCGGGCCGCCGCGGCCCCTCCTCGGGCTCGAAGTCGATCCCGGTCGCCCGGCGGATGGCGTCCATGATCGCCCGCACCGACGCACCGTCGCCCGACCCGAGGTTGTAGGCCCGCTCGACGGGTTCGCCGGCGTCGAGTCGGCGGGCGGCCGCGACGTGGGCGAGGGCGAGGTCGTCGACATGGAGGTAGTCGCGCACGTTCGTGCCGTCGGGGGTCGGGTAGTCGGTGCCGTTGATCACGGGAACGCGACCCTCGAGCAGCGCCTCGAACACCTTCGGCAGCAGGTTGTGCGGGCTCACGTCGTAGACCCCGGCGGCGCCCGAGCCGACGACGTTGAAGTAGCGCAGCGACGTGTGCCGCAACCCGGTCGCGATCTCCTGGTCGCGCAGCAGCCACTCGCCGATGAGCTTCGACTCGCCGTAGGGCGACTCGGGGTTCTTCGGGGTGTCTTCGGTCACGAGATCGACGTCGGGCGTGCCGTACACGGCCGCACTCGACGAGAACACGATGCGGTCGACACCGCGGTCCTGCATCGCGGCCAGCAGCATCCGCGTGCCCTCGACGTTCTGGGCGTACGTGTGCAGCGGCTGCTGCACCGAGACCCCCGCGTACTTGAATCCCGCGACGTGGATGACGCCGTGCACGTCGTGCTCGCCGAACGCGCGTTCGAGCAGCGCGCCGTCGAGCAGCGTGCCGTGCACGAACGGCACGCCCTCGGGCACGAACGTCCGCCGTCCGGTCGAGAGGTCGTCGAGCACGACGACCGGCATCCCGGCCTCCCGCAGCGCGGCGACCACGTGCGCGCCGATGTAGCCGGCGCCTCCCGTCACGAGCCAGCTCATGCGTCGTCCCTCCCGGCCCCGTCGGAGGGCCGCACGGCGAACGTATCGGGTGCGGCGAACCCGCGCGCCGCGAACGCCTCCCGCACGGCCGCCTCGACGTCGGCGAGCGCCGCGGTCTCGACGAGCGCGATCGCCGACCCGCCGAAGCCGCCCCCCGTCATCCGCGCGCCGAGGGCCCCGGCGTCGCGCGCGGCGTCGACGGCCGTGTCGAGCTCGGCCACCGAGATCTCGAAGTCGTCGCGCATCGACACGTGCGAGGCGTCGAGCAGCGCACCGATCGCCCGCGGACCGTCGGCCCGCAGCGCCGCGACGGTGTCGAGCACGCGCTCATCCTCGGTGACGACGTGCCGCACGCGGCGGAACGTGACGTCGTCGAGCAGCTCGCGCGCCCGGTCGAGGTCGGGGGGTTCGAGGTCACGTAGCGCCAGCACTCCCATGGCGGCCGCGCCGCGCTCGCACGCCTCGCGCCGCTCGCGGTAGCCGCCGGTGCCGTGGTGGTGGCTCACGCGCGTGTCGATGACGAGGATGCTGAGACCTTCGGTCGAGAGGGGGAGCGGGATGAGCTCCGACTCGATCGTGCGGCAGTCGAGGAAGACGGCCGCGTCGGCCCGCGCGAGCAGCGACGCCGACTGGTCGAGGATGCCCGTGGGCGCCCCGACGAAGTCGTTCTCGGCGCGCTGCCCGATGCGGGCGAGCCGTACGCGGTCGTAGCCGAGGCCCCACAGCTCGTCGAGCGCGACGGCGACGGCGCATTCGATCGCCGCCGACGACGACAGGCCCGCGCCGACGGGCACGGCCGAGTCGATCGCGACGTCGAGGCCCCCCGCCGGAAGAGGATGCTCGCGCCCGAGCGCCCAGACGACGCCGAGCGGGTAGCGCGCCCAGCCGGGCACTCCCGCGGCGAGGGCGGCGGCATCCTCCTCGGCGAAGGTCGCGACGGGCACCTCCACGACCCCGTCGTCGGGCGCGAAGGCCGACGCGACCCGCACGATCCCGTCGCTGCGCAGCCCGACCGCCGCCGTCGTGCGCCGGTCGATCGCGAACGGCAGCACGAAGCCCTCGTTGTAGTCGGTGTGCTCGCCGATGAGGTTGACCCGGCCCGGCGCCGACCAGACGCCGTCGGGCGCCCGGCCCGCGATCTCGCGGAACAGCGCGACGGCGCTCATGCGTCCACCGTCGCGATCGCGGCCCGCAGCCGCTCGGCCTGCGCCTCCGGCACGACGTCGCCGATCCAGGCGCCCATCGCGGCCTCCGACCCGGCGAGGTACTTGAGCCGGTCGGCCGCGCGACGCGGGGAGGTGAGCTGCAGGTGCACGCGCAGAGCCTGACGGCCGACGTGCACGGGTGCCTGGTGCCACGCCGCGATGTACGGCGTGGGGGAGTCGTAGAGCGCGTCGACGCCGCGCAGCAGCCGGCGGTGCAGCACCGCGAGCTCGTCGCGCTCGGCGTCGGTCGTCGCCGCGAGGTCGGGCACGTGACGCCGGGGGAGGAGGTGCACCTCGAGCGGCCAGCGCGCGGCGAACGGCACGAACGCGGCCCAGTGCTCGCCGTCGAGCACCATCCGCGGTCCCGCCGTCTCGGTGTCGAGGATGCGCGCGAAGAGGTCGGGTCCGACCGCGTCGGCGGCGTCGAGCATCCTCTGCGTGCGCGGCGTGACGTAGGGGTAGGAGTAGATCTGCCCGTGCGGGTGGTGCAGCGTCACGCCGATGGCCTCGCCGCGGTTCTCGAACGGGAAGACCTGCGCGACGCCGGGCAACGCCGAGAGCGCCGCGGTGCGCTCGGCCCACGCCTCGACGACGGTTCGCACGCGGCTCACCGTCTGCGCGCCGAGCGATCCGGTGGACTCGGGCGCGAAGCACACGACCTCGCAACGGCCGTGCGACGGCGCGGTGCGCTCGAACCCGTAGCCCTCGGTGTCGACGGGGCCGAGGTCGGGGCCGAACGAGGGGGAGCGGTTCTCGAAGACGGCGACGTCGTAGACATCCGGGATCTCCGACGGGTTGCCGGGCGACTGCGGGGCGAGCGGGTCGGCCTCGGCCGGCGGCAGGAAGACCCGGTTCTGCCGGGCGGCGGCGATCGAGATCCAGTCGCCGGTCAGCACGTCCTGCCGCATGGTCGCGGTCGCGGGGCGCGCGTCGAGGGCGCGCTCGTCGATGCGGCGCTCGGGGCCGAGGGTCGTGTCGGCGTCGTCGAAGTAGATGAGGTCGCGCCCGTCGGCGAGGCGGGCCGGGCGCTGGACGATGGGGCTCACGCGCATTACGGTAGCGACGACCCGCTTACGGTTTCGAAAGGCATCGATGGACGAGCTGCCGAGCGCCCGACGCGACCGGCTCGACGCGCTCGTCGCCGCCGACGGCTTCGTGCGCGTCGCCGACGCCGCCGCCCGGCTCGGGGTGAGCGAGGTCACGGTGCGCGCCGACCTGCGCGAACTCGCGGATGCCGGACGCGTGCGCCGCGTGCACGGTGGCGCGCTCTCCCTGCGCGGCGAGCAGCGCGAGGCGAGCGTCGAGGCCGCCTCCCGCCGCGACGCGGAGCTCAAGCGCGCGATCGGCCGCCGGGCCGCCGCCGAGGTCGCGAACGGCAGCAGCGTCCTGCTGGATGTCGGCTCGACCACGCATGCGGTCGCCCAGGCCCTCGTCGACCGCGTCGACCTCACCGAGCTCGTCGTCGTCACCAACGGGCTCGGTATCGCCCTCGCGCTCGAGCCCGCCATCCCCCGGTTCACCGTCGTCGTGACCGGCGGCACCCTGCGCCCCCTGCAGCACTCCCTCGTCGACCCCGTCGCGTCGGCGACCCTCGCCGACCTGCACGTCGACCTCGCGATCATCGGCTGCAACGGCATCGACCGCACCGGCGACGTCACGAACGTCAACCTCCCCGAGGCGGAGGTGAAGCGCGCGATGCTGCGCAGCGCCACGACCGCGATGCTCGTCGCCGACGGGTCGAAGTTCGGGCAGCGGCACCTCGGCCGCATCGGGTCGCTCGACCAGTTCGCCACGGTCGTCACGTCCGCGCGCGGCGCCGCCTACCTCGCGGATCAGCCGAGCGTCGTCGGGCCCCGCGTACTGGTCGCCTGAACGACAGAAGACCCCGGACTCTGTTGCCAGAGCCGGGGCCCGTCGAGGTGGTGCGCGAGGGGGGACTTGAACCCCCACACCCTTTCGAGTACTGGCACCTGAAGCCAGCGCGTCTGCCATTCCGCCACTCGCGCGCGCGACCGCAACGGTATCACGACGGGCTCACATCCGGTTCCCCGGCCTCCGCGACTAACATCGTTCTGACCGCCACGGCCCCCACGAGGGTGCCGTCCGCTATCCGAAGGGGCCGCGTGGGGATCCTCGACAGCTTCGAGAAGGGCCTCGATCGTGTCGTCAACGGCGCGTTCGCGAAGGCCTTCAAGAGCGGTCTCGAGCCCCTCGAGATCACCGCGGCACTGCGCCGCGAGCTCGACACCCGGGCCGCGGTCGTCGCCCGCGACCGCATCCTCGCGCCCAACAGCTTCGTCGTGCACCTCTCGCGGGCCGACCACGCGAGGATGGCGGCGCTCGGTCCGGCGCTCGTCGACGAGCTGACCCAACAGGTGCAGCGGCACGCGACGGCGCAGAGCTACGCGTTCGCCGGCGGCATCTCGATCAAGCTCGTCGAGGATGCCGGCGTCACCGAGGGCACGGTACGCGTGGAGTCGCAGAACGTGAAGGGCGAGATCGCCTGGAACCCGGTGCTCGACATCGGCGGCAAGCGCTACCCGCTCACGAAATCGCGCACCGTGATCGGTCGCGGCTCGGAGGCCGACATCACCGTCGACGACTCGGGCACCTCGCGCAAGCACATCGAGATCCTCTGGGACGGAAAGCGCGGCCAGGTGAACGACCTCGGGTCGACCAACGGCTCCAAGCTCAACGGCCAGCCGCTCACGAAAGCCCCGCTTCCCGCCGATTCCGTCATCGAGATCGGTCGCACCCGTATCGTGTTCCGGGTGCTCGCCCAGGCTGCCGACGTCGACCAGTTCGCGGATCTGAGGTGAGGGCCCGATGAGCGAGCTCACCCTCCTCGTGCTGCAGCTGGGATTCCTGCTGCTGCTGTGGGGCTTCGTCTTCTTCGTGATCTACTCGCTGCGCTCCGACCTCTTCGGGCAGCGCGCCCGGCGGATGCCGGCCACCGCCGCCCCCGCACCGATGGAGACCGCGCCGGCCCCGCGCACGGAGGCCGCGCCGGTCGCGGCGGCCACCGAACCGGTACGGCGCGCCGAGCCCGCCGCCGACGAGGGCACCCCGCGTCGCCTCGTGATCACCTCCGGGCCCCGTGAGGGCATGGAGATCGACCTCCCGTCCGAGCAGCTCACGATCGGGCGCTCGAGCGAGTCGGGGCTCGTCATCCGCGACGACTACACCTCGACCCACCACGCGCGCCTCATGCTGTGGGACTCCAACTGGGTGATCCAAGACCTCGACTCCACCAACGGCACGTTCCTCGGCGGCGCCCGCGTCACCCTCCCCACGGCGGTGCCGCCCGGCACTCCCGTCACGATCGGCACGACGACCTTCGAGCTGCGGCGGTAGACGTGGCGACGACCCCGCTGAGCGCCGCCGTCTCCCACGTGGGCAAGATCCGGTCCAACAACCAGGACTCGGGTTACGCCGGTCGGCACCTCTTCGTGGTCGCCGACGGGATGGGCGGGCACGCGGGCGGGGATGTCGCCTCCGCGATCGCGACGAAGCGCATCGCCGAAGCCGACGAGGCCTACGCCGCCGCCGCGGACGCGGAGTCGGCTCTGCAGTCGGCGCTCATCGCCGCCAACTCGCTGCTCGCCGAGACGGTGTTCGAGCACAGCGAACTGACCGGCATGGGCACGACCGTCTCGGGCATCGTGCGGGTCGGCGACCAGATCGCGCTCGCCCACATCGGCGATTCGCGCATCTACCTCTTCCGAGACGGGTCGCTCGAGCAGGTCACCGCCGACCACACCTTCGTGCAGCGCCTCGTCGACTCCGGCCGCATCACCCCCGAGGAGGCGGCGGTGCACCCCCGTCGCTCCGTGCTCATGCGCGTGCTCGGGGATGTCGACGCGACCCCCGAGATCGACACCCGCATCCTCGACACCCGGCCCGGCGACCGCTGGCTGCTGTGCTCCGACGGCTTGTCGAGTTACGTGAGCGAAGACAAGATCGCGCAGATCCTCGCCACCGTGCGGACGGCCCAGGGCGCCGCCGACCGGCTCGTGAAGGAGAGCCTCGACCACGGCGCCCCCGACAACGTCACCGTCGTACTCGCCGACATCGGCGACGACGCCGACGGTCCCGAGCCGATCGGCTTCGTGGGTTCGGCGGCCGCGCCCCTCATGTTCGAGGGTGCGGAAGCCGAGCGGCGCCCCATCCGGCTGCCCACCCTGCTGCTGCACCCGCTCAAGGCATCGCCCCCCGAAGACGCACACTTCGAGCCCGAGCGCGAGGAGTTCCTCGAGCAGCTCATCGAGGAGGACCGCCGACGCGCCCGCCGGCGGCGCATCACGTGGCTCGTCGCCCTGGCCCTCGCGATCGCCGCGATCGTCACCGCCGTCGTGCTCGCCTACCAGTGGACCCAGACGCACTACTACGTCGGCGCCACCGGGGATGGCCGGGTCGCCATCTACCAGGGCGTGCAGCAGAGCATCGGGCCGATTCCGCTCTCGCACGTCGAGCAGACCTCGCAGCTGCGCGTCGACGACCTCCCCGCCTTCCAGCGGGCCCAGGTGGAGGCGACCATCAACGCCGACGATCTGCGCGATGCCCACGACATCCTCGATCGGTTGAGTCGCGCCGCCGAGTCCGGAGGCGGCTCGTGAGCAATCCGCCGATCGACGTCGGCGCGCGCGAGACCTTCACGGGCAGCATCCGCGTGCGGTTGCGCGCGCCCGCCCGCCGCCGCAACCTCGAGCTCGCGCTGCTCGTCGGCGCGATCGGGCTCGGCATCGGCTCGCTCGTGCTCGTCGAGCTCGGCGCCCTCGGCCGCGTCGACCCGGGCGTGCTCGGGCTCGTCATCGGCCTCGCGGTGCTCGTGCTCGGCGTGCACGTCGCGATGCGGGTGGTCGCGCCCGACGCCGACCCGTTCCTCGTGCCGATCGCGACACTGCTCAACCTCATCGGCATCGCCGAGATCACACGTCTCGACATCGCCGAGGGCTACGTCGGGTGGGATGCGTTCGGCGTGCGGCAGGTCGTCTGGTCGGCGATCGCGATCGTCGCGGCCGCGGCGGTGCTGCTGCTCATCCGCAACCACCGGGTGCTGCAGCGCTACCGCTACGTCGCCGGTTTCGCGGCGATCGCCCTGCTGATCCTGCCCTTCCTGCCCGTGATCGGGCGCAACGTCAACGGCGCGCAGGCCTGGGTGGGCTTGGGCATCGCGAGCTTCCAGCCGGGCGAGATCGCGAAGATCGCCCTCGCGGTGTTCTTCGCCGGCTACCTCGTCACGGCGCGCGACTCGCTGAGCATCGTCGGCCGCAAGGTGCTCGGCATCACCTTCCCCCGACTGCGCGACCTCGGCCCGATCGTCGTCGTGTGGGCGCTGTCGATGGCCGTCATCGTCTTCCAGCGCGACCTCGGATCGGGCCTGCTCTACTTCGGCCTCTTCCTCGTGATGATCTACGTCGCCACCGGGCGACCCGGCTGGATCGTGCTCGGGCTCGTGCTCATCGGCGGAGGCGCGTTCGTCGCCGCGCGCACGCTCGACTACGTCGGCAACCGGTTCTACGGCTGGCTCAACACCTTCGACCCCGAGCTCTACGAGCAGGGCGGCGGGAGCTTCCAACTCGCGCAGGGGCTGTTCGGCCTCGCCGACGGGGGTCTCGCCGGCACGGGCTTCGGGCGGGGCAACCCCGACATCACCCCGCTCGCCGAGAGCGATTTCATCATCGCCGCGCTCGGCGAGGAGCTCGGGCTCATCGGCCTCTTCGCGATCCTCGTGCTCTACCTCGTCTTCGTCTCGCGGGGATTCCACATCGGCTTCGCCGGGCAGGACGACTTCGGGCGTCTCCTCGGCGTCGGGCTGTCATTCGTCGTCGCCCTGCAGGTCTTCATCGTCGTCGGCGGCGTCACGCGCGTCATCCCGCTCACGGGTCTCACGACGCCGTTCCTCGCCGCCGGCGGATCGTCACTCGTCGCGAACTGGATCATCGTCGCGCTGCTCGCGCGGCTCTCCGACTCGGTGCGCGCCCAGCCGAGGTTGGTGATCGAACCGTGAACCGAGAACTGCGCCGCGTCTCGGTGCTCGTCGTCGCGATGTTCCTCGCGCTCTTCGTGTCGTCGAGCGTCATCCAGGTGTTCCAGCAGAACAACCTGAAGTCCGACGGCCGCAACGCGCGCGTGCTCTACGCGAGCTTCGACAGCCAGCGCGGGCCGATCCTCGTCGACGGTCAGCCGATCGCGTCGTCGCAGCGCGTCGACAGCCGGTACAACTACCAGCGCGTCTACGCCTCCGGCCCGCTCTACTCGACCGTCACGGGATTCTTCACGGTGCTGCCGTCGACCTTCGGCCTCGAGCACGAGCTCAACTCGTCCCTCTCGGGCGACTCCGACGCGCAGTTCCTCGCGCGGCTCAACGCCATCCTCACCGGACAGGACCCGCAGGGCTCCGCGGTCGAACTCACGATCGACCCCGTCGTGCAGCAGGCGGCCTGGGATGCCCTCGGCGACGAGCGCGGCGCCGTCGTCGCCCTCGACCCGGCGACGGGCGCCATCCTCGCCCTCGTCTCGAAACCCACCTACGACCCGAACGCCCTCGCCGTGCTCGACCCGAGCGCGGTCGAGGCGGCGTATGAGGCGCTCGACGCCGACCCGAACGAGCCGCTCGTGAACCGCGGGATCGCGGGCGACCTCAACCCCCCCGGTTCGGTGTTCAAGCTGGTCGTGACCGCCGCGGCCCTCGAGAGCGGCGAGTTCACGCCCGAGAGCGAGTTCCCGAACCCGCCGCGTCTCGACCTCCCCGGCACCACGACGCCGATCTCCAACTCGGCCGACGGCACGTGCGGCGGCGGCGAGACGGCGACGATCGCGACCTCGCTGCGCCTGTCGTGCAACGTCACGTTCGCGCAGCTCGCCGACGCGGTCGGGCAGAACGCCATCCGCGAGCAGGCCGAGCAGTTCGGGTTCGGGCAGGAGTTCGGCATCCCGATGCGGGTCGAGCCGAGCCAGTACCCGCAGATCCCGGCGAACGACGAGGCCCAGGTGTGGCTCACCGGATTCGGTCAGGCGAACGTGCGCACCACGCCCCTGCAGATGGCGATGGTGTCGGCGGCGATCGCGAACGGCGGAGTGCTCATGCAGCCCACCGTCGTCGAGAGCATCGTCGCGCCCGACCTCTCGGTGCTGCAGGAGTTCCAGCCGGAGACGTTCTCGACCCCGATCTCGCCCGAGACCGCGGCGACGATGACGCAGATGATGGTCGACGGTGTCGCCAACGGGGTCGCGAACAATGCCAGAATCGACGGTGTCGAGGTCGCGGGAAAGACCGGAACCGCCGAGAACGGGCCGGGCGAGCCGTACACCCTCTGGTTCACCGGTTTCGCCCCCGCGAACGACCCCCGGGTCGCTGTCGCGGTCGTGATCGAGGATCGGGGAAGCGGATTCGGGAACCTGATCGCGGCACCGATCGCGAGGCAGGTCATGGAGGCGGTGGTGAACAGATGAGGCCCACGAGCGGGCTCACCTTCGGCGGCCGCTACCAGCTGTCGTCGCGCGTCGCGATCGGCGGCATGGGCGAGGTGTGGCAGGCGACCGACCTCGTCATCGGCCGCACGGTCGCGATCAAGATCCTCAAGGACGAGTACCTCGGCGACCCCGGATTCCTCGAGCGGTTCCGCGCCGAGGCGCGGCACGCGGCGCTCGTCAACCACGAGGGCATCGCCAACGTCTTCGACTACGGCGAGGAAGACGGCTCCGCCTTCCTCGTGATGGAGCTCGTCCCGGGCGAGGCGCTCTCGACGATCCTCGAACGCGAGCGTGTGCTGCCCACCGACAAGGTGCTCGACATCGTCGCGCAGACCGCGTCGGCGCTGCACGCCGCGCACCAGGCGGGTCTCGTGCACCGCGACATCAAGCCCGGCAACCTGCTCATCACGCCCGAGGGCCGGGTCAAGATCACCGACTTCGGCATCGCGCGCATCGCCGACCAGGTGCCGCTCACCGCGACCGGTCAGGTGATGGGCACCGTGCAGTACCTGTCGCCCGAGCAGGCGTCGGGGCACTCGGCATCCCCCACGACGGATGTCTACAGCCTCGGTATCGTCGCCTACGAGGCCCTCGCGGGCCGACGTCCGTTCACGGGCGAGTCGCAGGTCGCGATCGCGATGGCGCAGATCAACGAGGCTCCGCCCGACCTGCCGGTGACGATCGCCGAGCCGGTGCGCAACCTCGTCTACGCGTGCATCGCGAAGAAGCCCGCCGACCGTCCGCAGACGGGCGCCCACCTCGCCCGCGCGGCTCAGGCGTTGCGGCGCGGCGACGTCGCGGGCGCGATCGCGGCCGTTCCCGGCGTCGCGGGCGCCGATCCGACCTTCACGAGCGTGCTCGGGGCAACGGGTTCGTCGACGAGCGCCGTGACCCGCGTGCTGCCCTCCGCCGACGGCCGGGGGGCGACGGCCGAACAGCCGGTGGCCACCCCGCGTCGCAGCCCGTGGACCTGGCCGCTCATCGCGGCGGTCGCCGTGCTCGCGGTCGCGCTCATCGCGATCATCATCGTGCTCGTCGTGCAGCCCGGCGGCGACGGCAACGAGACCCCGGCGCCGTCGAACACGAGCAGCACGCCCTCGAACACGCCGTCCGCGACGCCGTCGAGCGACACGATCAACGTCGACCCGGCCGACTACGTCGGTCGGCCCTTCGATGAGGTCGAAGCCGAGCTGATCGAACTCGGCTTCGGCGTGAACCGCGTCGAGGGCGGGGCCGCCACGACGCCGAACCAGGTCGACACCGTGCGCGACATCAACCCGCGCGGCAACGTCACGATCGGCCGGGAGATCACGGTGTCGGTGTACGGAGCGGTCGGCAACCCGCCCGCTCCGGGGGCGCTCACCGCCGATCCCGCCGGTCCGGCGGAGCCCGGTGACATCGTCGAGATCAGCTGGCCCGAGTACACGGGATGTCCGGACGGGACGTCGCTCAGCGGCTACCGGTTCACGACGAGCAACGGCGACCTCGCCGGCGGCAACGAGGTGTCGCCGGGCGTCACCGCGCTCGACTTCATGGTCGGCAGCGAGGGCACGTCGACCCTCAGCTACGTCGCGCTGTGCGGAGCCGACATGCCGCCGTCGAACGCGTCGTCGACGCTTTCGATCACCGTCAGCGAACCGTGACAGAGGCCCGGTTACACTGATCGCGTGACCGACACCACCGCGGGACCCCGCATGCTCGCGGGCCGGTATCAGATCGGCGAACTGCTCGGTCGCGGTGGCATGGCCGACGTGCATCTCGGGCTCGACGCGCGTCTCGGGCGCCGCGTGGCGATCAAGCTGCTGAAGCCCTCGCTCGCGAACGACCCCGCCTTCCGCACGCGCTTCAGGCAGGAGGCGCAGGCCGCGGCCCGCATGGCGCATCCGACGATCGTGCGCGTCTACGACGCCGGCGAGGAGATCGCGCGCGACTCCGCCGGGCGCGAACTGCAGGTGCCGTTCATCGTCATGGAGCACGTCGAGGGCCGCCTGCTCAAGGACATCATCGCCGAGGGTGCGATGCCCGCCGACGAGGCCGTGCCGATCGTGCTCGGCATCCTGACCGCGCTCGAGTACTCGCACCGCGCCGGCGTCGTGCACCGCGACATCAAGCCCGGCAACGTCATGGTCACCTCCACCGGCCAGGTGAAGGTCATGGACTTCGGCATCGCGCGCGCGATCTCCGACTCCTCCGCGACGGTCGCGCAGACGAGCGCGATCCTCGGCACCGCGCAGTACTTCTCCCCCGAGCAGGCCCGCGGCGAGGCGGTGGATGCCCGCACCGACCTCTACTCGACGGGGGTCGTGCTCTACGAGCTGCTCACCGGGCGTCCGCCGTTCCAGGGCGAGACCGCCGTCGCCACCGCGTATCAGCACGTGAGCGAGGCGCCCACCCCGCCGAGCCGGGTGAACCCCGCCGTCACCCCGGCCCTCGACGCGGTCGTGCTCCACGCGCTCGCGAAGGACCGATTCGAGCGCTTCCAGACGGCCACCGACTTCCGCCGCGACCTCGAGGCCGCGGCGAGCGGCAAGGTCGTCGAACGCGCACCCGTCGGCGACGACTTCGCGACGACGCTGTTCGGTGTGAACCCCGGCTCGGCGGCTGCGTCGGAGGCGGCTCTGCGCCGCATCGCCGACGACGGCGACGACGACCGGCTCCCGCGCACGCAGACGCGTCCCCCCGTGGCCTGGATCTGGGCGGGCATCGCGGTGTTCGTCGTCATCCTCGTCTCGGCGGGGGTGTGGATCTTCTCGCTCCAGGGGCAGAACCTCGGCGCGGCCTCGGCCGTCGAGGTGCCGCAACTCGTCGGCACGACGGCCGAGCAGGCGGAGCAGACGCTCCTCGACCTCGGTCTCGAGGGATCGTTCACGACGCAGTCGAGCGAAGAGGTCCCCGAGGGCGAAGTCATCGAGCAGACCCCCGCCGCCGGCACCCGGGTGGGCCTCGGTCAGAACATCCGCTACGTCGTCTCGTCGGGGGCGCAGCCGGTCGACCTGCCGAACCTCGTCTTCCAGACCGAGGATGCCGCGCGGGCCGTCCTCGAGGAACGCGGGCTCGTCTACGGTGCGACGACCGTCAACTATTCGCCGAGCGTTCCCGCCGGGGTCGTCATGGGTGTCGTCATCGACGGCAGCACCGAGGTGGTCACGGGCTCGACGACCGTCCCCCGGGGAACCACCGTCGATCTCGTCGTGTCGAACGGCCTCGTGCAGGTGCCCGACTTCACGAACCGCCCGGTCGTCGAGGCCCGCAGCCAACTCACCGGCCTCCAGCTCGCCGTCAAGCTCGAGCCCGACAACACGTGCTCGGGCGGAGCGGTGCTCTCCCAGTCGGTCGTCGGCGACGTGCCTCAGAAGTCGAACATCACGTTGCGCTTCTGCAACGGCTGACCCGCCATCCCCGGTGGTCGAGTAGCCGCGCAGCGGCGTGTCGAGACCCCGGTCAGCCCAGCTTGACGAGCGGGCTCAGCGCCGTCGACCGCTCGGCCGCCTCGGGAAGCCCGCTCGACGCGAGCCAGTTGCCGAGCATCCGATAGCCGCCCTCGGTCAGCACCGACTCGGGGTGGAACTGCACCCCGAACACGGGCGCCGAGCGGTGCCGAAGCCCCATGATGACTCCGCCATCGGTGCGTGCGGTCACCTCGAGCTCGGCCGGGACGGTGCCGTCGACGACGGCGAGCGAGTGGTAGCGCGTCGCGCGGAACGGCTGCGGAACGCCGTCGTAGAACTCGCTGTCGTCGTGGCGGATGAGCGACGTCTTGCCGTGCATGAGCTCGTCGGCGTGGGTGACGGTCGCCCCGAGCGCCTCGGCGATCGCCTGATGCCCGAGGCACACGCCGAGCAACGGGATGTCGGCCTGGAGCGCCGCGTGCACGACCGGGATCGAGACGCCGGCGGCCGCGGGCGTGCCGGGACCGGGGGAGACGAGCACGGCGTCGTACTCCGCGATGCGGGAGCCCGCGTCGGCGGCCGTGAAGGAGTCGTTGCGCACGACCTCGGTCTCGGCGCCGAGCTGCTGCAGGTATCCGTCGAGCGTGTAGACGAACGAGTCGTAGTTGTCGACGACGAGCACGCGGGTCATTCGGTCACCACCACGTCGGACGGGGCGACGAGGGTGTCGACCCACGGGAACACCCAGATGACGAGCGCCGCGAGCAGCGCGACGACGGCGACGAGCAGGATGAGCACCCGCACCCACCACGGGCCGGGAAGGATGCGCCACAGCGCCGCGTACATCAGCCGGCCCCCGTCACGTTGGTCGCGATCTCGGCGGGCACGCCGCCCGCCCGCGGATAGAACGCGTCGTACACGCCGTAGGCGATGAGTCGCTCGGCGGTGGAGAAGAACGGGTTGCACGTGGTGAGGGTGATGTACCGTTCGGTGGCCTCGAGGCCGTCCGTCTGGGGCACCGGGTTGAGCACCCCGACGCCCGTCGGACGCACGTACTCGAGGTTGCGGAACGTGTACTGGTACCACCCGTCGACCGTTTCGACGTAGATGTGGTCGCCGACCTGCAGCTGGTGGAGGTCGTGGAAGTTGCCGCCGCCGCTGGAGCGGTGCGACGCGAGCGCGAAGTTGCCGACCTCGCCCGGCATCTGCGTCGTCGGATAGCGGCCGATGAGCCCCTTGTTGAGCACATCCCGGGTGCCGATGCCCTCCGCGATCGGGCGGTAGTAGTCGCCGCCGAAGCGCGGGATAATGAGGTTCGCGAACGTCTCGGCGTTGCCGACGACTGCCATCACGGGTGGGTCGGCGCTGAGCCCAGGGTCACCGGACTCGCTCGGCGGCACGTCGGAGTAGTCGGCGCCCCACTCCTGCGACTGTTCCTGCGCCTCGGCGCTCATCTGCCCGCCGACGATGATGTCGCCGAGCCACACCTGCCACCCGAGGAACGCGAGCACGAGCAGTCCGGCGGTGATGAGCAGTTCGCCCAGTACGCCGACGACCGAGACCCGGCGGCGCGGAGCCGCGGTGCCCCGCGGGGCGCGGCGGCGACCGGCGGATCGCGGAGCCTCCGCGACGGCGCTCCCGAGCTCCTGCGTCATGCCTGCGATTCTACGTGTCGTCGCCGATTTCCCCCGGTCGAGCCCGAAGCACCCTCGGTTAGACTGCTCCGCATGGCCCGACCCCAGAAGACTCCCGCCGCCCAGGGCTCCGAGAGCCGCGAGACGCGCGAGGCCGAATCCCGCGAGAACCTCCCGAACCCGGTGTGGTTCAAGCCGATCATGTTCGGCTTCATGCTGCTGGGCCTCGCGTGGATCATCGTGTTCTACCTCAGCAAGGGCCTCGCCCCGATCCCCGGCATCGACGTCGGCAACATCGCGATCGGCTTCGGCTTCCTTATCATCGGGTTCTTCATGACCACGCGGTGGCGCTGAATCACACCGTTGTGATTCTCTCCACACTGTGGAGAGGCCTGTGGACAGTCCGCTCCCGTCCCGCGGCCTGAGCCATCAGTCCATCCGCTCAATCCATCCGCGCCATCCGCGACTTTTCGCACGCATCGGGCGTTCATCCGCGCGAAACGTCGCGGATGAAGCCGACGCCGCCGCTCGCACCCCGGGCCAGGCCCCGCACCCTGGGCCACGCGGCACCCGGGCCCGCCCGGCAGGCGGGGGCGTCAGAAAGCGAGCGAACGGATGATCGCGAACAGCACGAACCCGGCGAGCACCGACCCGATGATCAGGTGGCCGGTGCGGGCGCGCTCACCTTCGTAGCGCTGCAGCAGATACGTCGTGCCGGCGCCCGCGATGAGTCCGCCGATCAGTTGCGGCAGCAGCGTCGCGCCGAAGGCGAGGCTGATGAGCAGGTTGATGCCGATGATGATGAGCGCCTGGGTGCGGGCCGGCGGGTACTGCCACACGAAGATCAGGTAGGCGCCGAACATCCCGAACAGCACGCCGACGAGCCCGTAGGCGGTCGCGCCCGAGAGCACCATTCCCGCGCTGCCGACGATCGCCGCGGCGACGAAGACGAGCGCGAATCGGCGTCGGCCGAGGTTGCGTTCGACCGCGGGCGCGATGAGCGCGAGGAAGAGCCCGTTGAGCAGGATGCTGATGACCGCGACGAGAGCGGGCGGGTAGACGAAGGGCGCGGTGACGTAGCGCCAGAGCTGGATGCCGACAGTGGGGTCGGCGGCGAGCAGCGAGAACGGCAGCCCACCGGTCACGAGGCTGGCGACGAAGAGCACGACGACGATGCCGAGCGTGCCCCACGTGAGCACGGGGGCATCCCCGCCAGGCCGGAAGAGCTGCCCGAGCTGCTGGCCGAACGCCGAGCCGGACGCGGAACCGGATGTCGACGACGTGCGCCGCTCGCGCGCGGGCCGCGCCTTCGGCGCCGGGCGGCGCGACTCGCCGGCGCTGCGCCACTGCACCGAGCCGCCGGTCTCCTGCACGCAGTCGGGGCAGCGCACTCCGGCGGGGGTGAGGATCTGGCACTCCGGGCAGATGGTGCGACCGCAGCGCTGGCAGAGCACCCAGCTCTCCCGAGTGGGGTGGCGGTAGCAGACGTCCGCCGCGGTGGCCCCGCCGCTCACGCCCGGATCACGCCTTGTCGACGGTGATCGACGAGATGACGACATCCTGCAGCGGCTTGTCGCGCCCGTCGGTGTCGACCGCCTCGATCGCGTCGACCACGCGCTTGGAGTCGTCGTCGGCGACCTCGCCGAAGATCGTGTGCTTGCCGTTGAGCCACGGCGTCGGCACCGTCGTGATGAAGAACTGGGAGCCGTTCGTGCCGCGTCCCATCTGGATGCCGGCGTTCGCCATCGCGAGCAAGTACGGCTCGTTGAAGTGCAGCTCGGGATGGATCTCGTCGTCGAACTGGTAGCCGGGGCCGCCGATGCCCTTGCCGAGCGGGTCGCCGCCCTGCAGCATGAACTGCTTGATGATGCGGTGGAAGATCACCCCGTCGTAGAGAGGCGTGGTCTTCGTCTCGCCACTCGCCGGGTCCTGCCATTCCTTCTCGCCGGTGGCGAGTCCGACGAAGTTGTCGACCGTCGTCGGGGCGTGGAAGCCGAACAGGTTGACGCGGATGTCGCCGTGGTTGGTGTGGATCGTGGCGACGTGAGTGTGCGCAGGCATTGGGCCATTGTCGCATGACGTCCCTCTCCGCAAGCCCTTCGACGCATCCGCCCCGCATGGCAGGATGGTCGCAACGTCCACATCCGATCATCGGAGGTCCTCATGGCACTGTCCCGGAAGCGACAGCGGGAGCTGAAGCGACTCAAGCGCGACGCGGAGCGACTGTGGGACGAACAGCGCGAGGCGCTCGAGCACGCGACCGACGTGCTGAAGGATGCGCGTCGCCAGGCCGCGAACTACGCCCGCGAAGAGATCGCGCCGCGCGTCGGCGAGGGCGTCGGGTCCGCCCGACGGGCGGTCGGCTCGGCCCGTGACCGCTTCGTCGACGACGTGCTCCCCGCGATCTCGGGCACGATCGGCTCGGCGCTCGCGGTGCTCGAGGCGGCCAAGAACCCGCAGGTGCGCGAGGTCGTGCGCAAGGTCTCGTCGGCCGGTCAGAAGGCGGGCATCGTGACGATGCCGAAGAAGTCGTCGGGCCCCGGCAAGTACATCCTCATCGGTCTCGGCGTCGTCGCGGTCGCGGGTGTCGCCTACGCCGCGTGGCAGACGCTGCGCGCCGACGACGACCTGTGGATCGAAGACCTCGGCGACCCGGGCAGTGCCGACATCGGCGACGACGACGACCTCTGAGTTTCCGGCCGACGGGCCACCGGTCGAGCTGACGCGGGTCGAGGCCCGCCGCCTCGCGGTGCGCGCGCAGTTGCTCGACGCGCACCGTCCGTCGAGCGTCGTTGCGGTCGTGCGCGGTCTCGGTGTCGTACAGCGGTATCCGTATGCCGACGTCGCACCGAGCGCCGACCTCGTGCTGTGGAGCCGCCTCGGCGACCGCTACGAGCCCGACGACCTGCAGCGCGAGCTCGAGGTCGAGCGGTCGCTGCTGGAACTCGACGGCATGATCCGGCCGATGGAGGATCTCGCCCTCTTCCGCGCGCAGATGGCTCGGCCCGCGGCGTATGCGAAGCCGCGCGAGTGGCTGGAGCTCAACGGCGAGTTCCGGGACGACGTGCTGCGCGAGTTGGAGGATCGCGGACCCCTCCTCGCGCGCGACATCCCGGACACAGCGCGGTTCCCGTGGCCGTCGAGCGGCTGGACGAACAACCGCAACGTCACCCAGATGCTCGAGGTGCTCATGATGCGCGGACTCGTCGCGATCTCGGGCCACGAGAACGGCGCCCGCACGTGGGATCTCGCCGAGCGGGTCTACCCGGAGGGGCTTCCCGAGGTCTCCTGGGACGACGCGTGGCTGCTGCGGCGCGACCGGCAGTTGCGCGCGCTCGGTGTCGCGCCGGCGAAGTGGCCGCGCGCGCCCGAGCAGCCGAAGGTACTGCCCCTGCCCGGCCTCCCGGCGCGGATCGAGGGGTCGGCGGTCGACTGGCGCGTGCATCCCGACGTGCTGCCGTGGCTCGACGACGACTTCGAGGGCCGCACCGCGCTGCTGTCGCCCCTCGACCGACTCGTGTACGACCGGGAACGCGCGCTCGCCCTTCTCGACTTCGACTTCAAGCTCGAGATGTTCACGGCGAAGTCGAAACGGCGATGGGGCTACTTCGCGCTGCCGATCCTGCACGGCGACCGGCTCGTCGGGAAACTCGACGCGACGGCCGACCGCGCCGCCGTGGTGCTGCGGGTGAACGCCCTCCACGAGGACGTGCCGTTCGACGCCGAGATCCGCGAGGCCGTGGATGCCGAGATCGCGGCCCTCGCCCGCTGGTTGGGGCTCCGGCTCGAATTGCGCGGCGGCTAGGGCCGCAGTGGGCGGTGCGACCTCCCGAGCGGAGCTTTCGCCGGGGTCTGTGAGGACGTAGAAGGTCGATCGGTACCATGCCTCAGATGGACCCCATCACCTCAGTCGCACTGATCGTCGTCGTGGGCGCCGTCTTCTTCTACGCGCTCTACCTGGTCGTGCGGGCTGCCGTGTTGTCGGCGCTGCGCGCACGTGACGCTGAGCTCGAAGCGGCGGACGGTGCCGCGACCGTGCGGGCGCGCGTTCGCACGAGCCGCGAGTAGACCGCCCGCGAGACCTCAGCCGACCCGTGGCGGGCGGGATCGTGAATCCTGAGGGGACGCGACGGCCCGACGGCCGGCCCGCACCGGCGACGGTCGCGCGCGACGGTCGACTGTGCGAGGGTGGATGAGAACGAGTTCTTCGTTCCGGCCCTCAGGAGGTCACCGTGGTTTTCGCTGATCCGCTGTCTTTCGGACTCGTCGCGATCGCGGCGATCGCACTGATCGCCGTCGTTGTCGTCGCCGTCGTGCTCGTCCGCCGAACCCGGCGCTGAGATCGATCTGTCACCCTCGATGCGAGAAAGGTCGATGAATGCTTCGCGGAAGCTCGTCGTCGCTCTGACGGCGGTGGCCGTGGTCGTCGCCGGAGTCGTCTATTCGGCGCTCCCTCTGCTGTGGCAGGAGCGAGCCGCTCTGGCCTGCCAGCTGACGATCCCCGAGGACGGGAGGTACACCACCGAGTGGAACCCCGTACCTCCAGCTCACTGGGCGTGCACCTCTGTGCGAGACGGAGGTCCGAGCCGCGTCATCGACCTCGGGTGGTGGCCGACGGTGCCCGTCTCGGCTGCCGGAGGAGAGTGGAGCCTAGGGGAATCGAACCCCTGACCTCCTGCTTGCAAAGCAGGCGCTCTACCAATTGAGCTAAGGCCCCGTGACGGATGTCGGTCTCGACGCGCGTCTTCGACGCTACTCGACCACCGAGCTTGAGTGGGGCTACCAGGACTTGAACCTGGGACCTCTTCGTTATCAGCGAAGCGCTC
>CAMLMQ010000025.1 GCA_946481135.1 uncultured Microbacteriaceae bacterium | reverse complement strand
ATCTTCCTGCTCTTCTCGCTCGGGCTGGAGTTCGACACCGACGAGTTCTTCGGCAACGCCCGGCGGTTGCTGATCTCGGGCGGCACCCGCATCGCGATCAACATGACGACGGGTTTCGCGTTCGGACTGCTCGTCGGCTGGGGCACGCGCGAGGCCCTCATCATCGCGGGGATGACGGCGATGTCGTCGAGCGCGATCATCACGAAGCTGCTCATCGAGCTGCGCCGGTTGGCGAACCGCGAGACCCCCGTCGTACTCGGCATCGCGGTCGTCGAGGATGTCTTCATCGCCGTGTACCTCGCGATCGTGTCGGTCGTGCTGAGCGGCGAGACCGAGCTCTGGCCGATCGTGCTGCAACTCGCGACCGCGTTCGCCTTCCTCATCGCGATGTTCGTGATCGCGCGCTACGGCGGGCGCCTCATCGGACGCCTCATCGGCGCCCGCGACGACGAGCTCTTCACGATCGCGTTCTTCGGGCTCGCGCTCGCGTTCGGCGGCCTCGGGGAGCTGCTCGGCGTCTCCGACGCGATCGGCGCCTTCCTCATCGGGCTCGTGCTCGGCGCCACCCGGTTCCGCGCCCGCATCGAGCAGCTCGTGCTGCCGTTGCGGGATGTCTTCGCCGCCTTCTTCTTCCTCAACTTCGGGCTCGCGCTCGACCCCTCGACCTTCGGCGGCGTGGTCGCCCCCGTCGCCGCCGCCGTCGTGCTCACGCTCGTCGTCAACACCGCGGGCGGCCAGCTCATCGCCCGGCTCAACGGCCTGACGGCGGCCCAGGGGCTCAACGTGTCGACGATGCTGCACAACCGCGGGGAGTTCACCCTCATCCTCGCGACCCTCGCCGCCGCGGCGGGCCTCGACGCTCGTCTCACGCCCTTCGCGGGTCTGTACGTGCTCGCGATGGCGATCATCGGGCCGATCCTCGCCGTCAACTCCGAACGCCTCGGCGCCCTCCGGCGGCGCGGCCACGTGCGGCGGGCCGACGCCGAGCGGGACCGGGAGTTCGCGCTCGCCGAAGCCGCCATGACCGATGAGGAGGTGGCGCTCGAGGTCGCCGCCGACGTCGCACCCGCCCCCCTCACCGACGAGGCCGAACCCCCTCGAGAACGGGATCCCGAGTATTGAGCACCCCCGCATCCCTCTCTTCGCGCTTCTGGGCGATGGCCCGTCGACCGCGGTGGATCGCCGCCCTCGTGCTGTGCCTCGGCATCGCCGCGTCGTTCGCCGCGCTCGGCCAGTGGCAGCTGGAGCGCAGCGTCGACAACGTCGACGTCGTCGAGATCGACACCGAGACCCCCGTGCCGCTCGCGCAGCTCGCCGAGCCCGGCCGCGGGCTCACCGAGACCGAGGTCGGCCGGGTCGTGACCGCGTCGGGGGAGCTCGTGCCCGGCGACACCGTGACCCTCACGGGGCGCAACCAGGACGGCCGCACCGGCATCTGGCTCGTCGCGCACGTCGTCACCGACGAGGGCGTCTCGCTCGCCGTCGCGCTCGGCTGGGCACCCGAGGATGTCGACATCCCCGCGCCGCGCGGCCGCGCCGAGTGGGTCGGGCGCTACCTGCCGAGCGAGGAGCCGCAGTCGTCGGACTTCGAGGAGGGGGAGCGCAGCGCCCTCTCGGTCGCCGAACTCGTGAACCTGTGGGCCGACCCGGGCCCGGTGTACGGCGGTTTCGTGGTAGCCGCCGAACCGGCGGAGGGGCTGGAGGCGATCGACGCGCGCGCCCCCGAGCGCGAGGTGGCGCTCAACCTGCTCAACCTGTTCTACGCGGTCGAGTGGGTGATCTTCGCGGGCTTCGCCGTGTACCTCTGGTACCGCCTCGTGCGGGATGCCGTGGAGCGCGAGGACGAGGAGCGCGAGGCCGGAGCGGCCGTCGCCGCGACCGTAGACTGAGGGCATGCCCCTCGGACCTCGCGCCGCCGACGTCCCCCGCATCCGCCTCGTGCTGACGCTCTACCGCATCTCGGCGATCGTCACCGGCGTCTTCCTGCTGCTGCTCGTCGTGATGATGGTCGCGCGCTACGGGTTCCTCGTCGACATCGAGTGGTCGGAGGCGTACGGCTTCGGGTTCACCCCGCGCGACCTCATCGAGGAGCGCGGCACCCTCAACGTGTCGCTCATCATCCTCACGACGCACGGCTGGCTGTACGTCGTCTACCTCGCCTTCGACTTCCTGCTCTGGCGGTTCACCCGCTGGTCGTTCGGGCGGTTCCTGTTCATCGCCCTCGGCGGCATCATCCCGCTGCTGTCGTTCTTCTTCGAGTTCCGCGTGCCCACGTGGGTGCGTGCGGAGCTCGCCCGTCTGGACCCCTCGGAGGTGGCGGCATGAGCGACGAGACGTCGCAGCGCCCGGTGCTCGTGGTCGACTTCGGCGCCCAGTATGCGCAGCTCATCGCGCGCCGCGTGCGGGAGGCCGGGGTCTACAGCGAGATCGTGCCGCACACCGTCACGGCGGAGGAGATCCGCGCGCGGAACCCCGTCGGCATCGTGCTGTCCGGGGGCCCGTCGAGCGTCTACGAGGAGGGTTCGCCCGACCTCGACACCGGCATCCTCGAGCTCGGCATCCCGACGATGGGCATCTGCTACGGCTTCCAGGTGATGGCCCAGCAGCTCGGCGGCGAGGTCGCTCGCACGGGGAACCGGGAGTACGGCTCGACCGCGGTGCGGCTCGCGGGAGCGCCGAGCGTCTTCCTCGACGGGCAACCGGCTGAGCAGATCGCCTGGATGTCGCACGGCGACTCGGTCGTGCGCGCGCCCGACGGGTTCGAGGTGCTCGCGTCGTCGGAGGCGACCCCGGTCGCGGCGTTCGCGAACGACCGCCTCAAGCTCTACGGCGTGCAGTGGCACCCCGAGGTGCGGCATTCGGCGCACGGCCAGGCGGTGCTGGAGAACTTCCTGCACAAGGCCGCCGGCATCCCCGCCGACTGGAACAGCGGCAACGTCATCGCCGAGCAGGTGGCCCGCATCCGCGCCCAGGTCGGCAACGGGCGCGTGCTCGCCGCCCTCTCCGGCGGGGTCGACTCCGCCGTCGCCGCCGCGCTCGTGCACGAGGCGGTCGGCGATCAGCTCGTCTGCGTGTTCGTCGACCACGGCCTCCTGCGAGCAGGAGAGCGCGAGCAGGTCGAGAACGACTACGTCGCCTCGACCGGCGTGCGGCTCGTCACGGTGGATGCCGCCGAGCAGTTCCTGACGGCGCTCGCCGGCGTGAGCGACCCGGAGGAGAAGCGCAAGATCATCGGGCGCGAGTTCATCCGCACGTTCGAGGCCGCGGAGCGCGAGCTCGTCGCGGAGGCCGCCGCCGACGGGGAGCCGATCCGGTTCCTCGTGCAGGGCACGCTCTACCCCGACGTCGTCGAGTCCGGCGGCGGATCGGGCACCGCCAACATCAAGTCGCACCACAACGTCGGGGGGCTTCCGGAAGACCTCCAGTTCGAACTCGTCGAGCCGCTGCGCACCCTCTTCAAGGACGAGGTGCGCGCGATCGGGCGCGAGCTCGGCCTGCCGGAGGCGATCGTGGGGCGCCAGCCCTTTCCGGGGCCAGGACTCGGGATCCGCATCGTCGGGGAGGTTACCCGTGAGCGCCTGGATCTGCTCCGCGAGGCCGACGCGATCGTCCGCGCCGAGCTGAGTGCCGCCGGCATGGACGGCGAGATCTGGCAGTGCCCCGTCGTGCTGCTCGCGGATGTGCGCAGCGTCGGGGTCATGGGCGACGGCCGCACCTACGGGCACCCGATCGTGCTGCGTCCCGTGTCGTCGGAGGACGCCATGACCGCCGACTGGACGCGTCTGCCCTACGAGCTGCTCGCCAAGATCTCCAACCGCATCACCAACGAGGTCGCCGGGGTCAACCGCGTCGTCCTCGACGTCACGTCGAAGCCGCCGGGCACGATCGAGTGGGAGTGACCGCGCTGTAGGCGAAGGCCCTTTGTGGCCTTCGCGCGCGGTCACTCGACCGCCGTCTCAGCCGTCGGCCCCGCACAGCGCCGATCCTCGGCGTGCAGCGGTGGGCTGTGCGAGGTTCAGCTGCACTGAGGCAGCCAGGGGAAGAGACAGGTGATACGCGCCCGCACACGCAGGTCTGTCCACCCGATCACCGCATTGGCCGAGTCCTGCACGACGAGCTCGTGAACGCCGAGCGGATGCAAGCGCGGGATCTCGATCTCGACGGTGCCATCGGGCGCCACCTGGTGCCAGCCGCCGAGGGCCGTGGGTCGCGAGTGCAGCCAGACCGAGACCCATCGGCCGGAGTGCTCGGCTCCGACGAGGACCTGCGCCGTCTCGCCGCGGCGCAACATCCCGGGGGCGTCGATGAGGTCGCGGTCCGACGGTTCGAGGTCGCGCGCGCGAACCGCCACGGGGGACGTCGTCGGTTCCGGCTCCGCGAGGAGTGGCTGCAGGGTGGTCGTGTCCAGCCAGACGTCCGTGAGCGTCTCGACGTTCACGACCGTCGCCCCGGCGAGGGTGGGAGATCCGCCGAGGTAGATCGGCTGATAGCGGTGCGGCTCGCGGTCGGGGTCGCAGTCCTCGAAATACACCGTGTAGTCGCCCGGCGGCAGAGAGAACGAGAAGAATGAGTCTCCGCCCGTCGTGGTCGACGCTCCGGGTACCGGCTGTCCGTTCGGTGTCAGCACTGTCACGCACACGTCGAAGAAGCCGCCGATGCTCGACTCCGGCAATCCGTCGGCGCTCGCGACGAGACCGGCGATCGTGCCACTCGTGCGCGGGGCGAGGATGAGATCGGGTGCCGTTGCGGTCGAGCCGCCGGGCACCTCGACGTCGACGGTCGCGCCCTCCCAAGCCGCATCGGGCAGGACGCGAACGGTCCAGGTGCCCGCAGCGGCGTCCGGAAGCGTGTAGTAGCCGGTCGCGTCGGTCAGGCCGGTGACCATCCCGAACGACCCGGATCCGACGAGTTCGGCCGAGACGAAGATCCCCTCGAGGCCGGTGCCGCCCTGGTCGACGACGCGTCCCTCGATGGTGGCGTCGGCCGGGAGCAGCCGGAACGTCTCGGTGAGCGTCGTGCCGGCGGCAAGGATCACCTCGGCGGCCGCGCCGAGGTAGTCGGGCGTCGACGAGATGCTCACCGAGTAGGTGCCGGCGACGAGAGCGTCGACGATGAAGAGCCCGTCGGGGCCGGTCACGCCCTCATGGGACGCGCCGGGTCCGTCGAGCCGGCTCACCCAGACGGGTGCCCCGGAGACCGGGGCGTCGGTCGTCGCATCGAGCGCCGCGACGGCGAGTGTCGAATCCCCCGAGGGCCAGGGCTGCCGGTCGAGAGTTCCCGTCCACGACGGGGCCTCCGCCGTCAGCGTCAGGGTCGTCGCGGTCTCCTGATACGTGCCCGACGCGCCGACCGACAGGAGGTAGTCGCCGAGAGCCAGATCCGTGATCGTGGCCGTTCCGGTCGCGTCGGTCAGGCCGAAGCCGGGCTGCGGCCCCTGAAGGGTCACGGCGAGAAACGGCGCCGGGACGCCGTCCTCGGTGACCGCCACGGTCACGCTTCCCGGGCCGGAGGCCAGCGCCGGAGCGGCCGGCAGCACGCTCACGAGAAGGGCCGCGATCACAGCCGCGACGACGGCGGCTGAACGGCGCACGAATGACGTCATGAAGATCCCCTGATCCACCTGGACCGGCACATCGCCCTGATCTGCCGTGCGCCTCGCGGCGTGGACTCATCATGGCGGTCCGTCGCCTCGGCGGCAAGGTCGTGCGCGTGAACTCGGGGTTGACTCCACCTCCCCAGTGCCTCCCCGGATTGTCCACGGCGGTGGCGTTCCCAACTCTCGGTGGGGACGGCGTTCCTCGACGAGACGTCCGCGAACGGGCCTGCGGCCGAGAGTTCGGAACGACGCCGAGACGGACGAAGGGCCGGAGCGCGAACGCTCCGACCCTTCCCGACTGCCGCGATCAGTTGCGCGGCAGGAAGTACGACAGCAGGCGCAGGATCTCGAGGTAGAGCCAGACGACCGTGACGATGATGCCGAACGCGCCCGTCCAGCCGTAGATGCGCGGCTGGCCCGTCTGCACGCCCTTCTGGATGTAGTCGAAGTCCATGACGAGCGAGTACGCGGCGAGCAGGACGACGAGGATGCCGAGCGGGATGCCGAGCGGGATGTCGGTGCCGGGGATGGGCATTCCGCGCAGGCCGCCGAAGCTGCTCGTGACGCCCGTGAGCATGAGCACGAGGTTGACGAGCGAGAACGCCGCGTACCCGACGATCGCGACGAGGAAGATCTTCGTCGCGCGCTTCGAGACGCGCACCTTGCCGTTCGCGAAGAGGGCGAGCGTGATGCCGACGACGGCAAGGGTGCCGAAGAGCGCCATCGGAACGATGCCATCGGAGAAGCTCGAGAACACCATCGAGACGCCGCCGACGAGCAGACCCTGCGCGAACGCGTAGGAGAGGATGAGCGCGGGCGACGGCTTCTTCTTGAAGATGTTGACGAGCGCGAGCACGAGACCGGCGATCGCGCCGACGATCGCGAGCGCGGGGACGAACCAGCCGACCGCCGCGCCGACGAGCAGCACGGCGAACCCGGCGAGGGTCTTGAAGATCGTGTCCTGGTAGGTCATCCGCTCCATCTGGTCCGGAGTGGCATCCGGCAGCGAGAAGTGCTCCTGGAGCTGCCCCGCGGTCGGGACCGCGGGGACGGCGCCACTCCGAGCGGCCTTCGCGGCCGCCTTCTCGGAGAACGCGGGGGAGTTGCTGAACGCAGGGTTGGCCATGCGCTCAGTGTAGAGAAGTCAGCCCTGAGAAATGCTGGGCTTTCGCCCACGGCGCACGCGGTGTTGGGCGACGTGCACCGCGTGGGCCGCCCAGGCGGAGAGCACGATCACGCCGGCGACCACGCCCAAGGCGGGCAGCATCCCGGCGTAGCGCTCGCCGAAGAGGCGCCCGGCGATCACCGCCGCGGCGAGCACGAACAGCACCGTCGGATAGCTCGCGAGCGGCCGGTGCCGCACGAGCAGCCAGCCGAGGTAGGGCAGCACGAGGATGCCGAGCCACGCGGGACCGGTGAGCAGGAACCACATCGCGAACGTCGACGGGATGAGCGCCCACACCCGGCGCCACCCCGCGGCGGGCAGGACCGCCCAGCCGGCGACGTGCGCGGCGGTGCCCGCGGCGAGGAGGAGGTTGGTGAAGGCGGTCGTCGCGCCGCCGCCCGCGACGGCGACGCCGCCCCCGATGATCAGCCAGAGCCCGCCGAGGAGGCGCGTGCGGTAGCCGCCCCAGCGCAGACGGAGCTGCGCCGTCGGTTCGTGCCAGGGAGCCGCGGCGGCGTCAGCCATTCGTCGTGACGAAGGTGATCACGAGCACGGCCAGGGCGACGAGCCAGATGTAGCCGAGCACCACCGCGATCCACGCGGCGAGGAGGCCCCGCTCGCCCGTCGTCTTGATCTGCGCGACCGCGACGTGACCGAACAGGGCGGCGAGGGGGCTCAGCAGGCAGCCGAGGATGAGTGCGAGCACGGCGAGCACGTTGACCCGGCGCGCCTCGAATTCGCGATCGGTGCTCAGCGCCGACGGCGAGACCCCGGCAAGCGGCACGGTCGTGCGCGTGCCGCAGGTGATGCAGTACTTCCAGGCGGGCTGCAGCTCCCGACCGCAGTTCGCACAGGTCGACATCTCGAGCGTCACATTATCGTGAACGGATGGCCGCCATCCGTCCCCTCGTCATCGGCCACCGCGGGGCGAGCGGCTACCGACCCGAGCACACGCGAGCCGCGTACGAGCTCGCGATCGCGCTCGGGGCGGATGCGGTGGAGCCCGACATCGTCGCCACGAGGGACGGCGTGCTCGTGCTGCGACACGAGAACGAGATCTCGGGCACGACCGATGTCGCCGCGCGTCCGGAGTTCGCCGACCGCCGCACGACGAAGCGCGTCGACGGCGTCGCGCACACCGGCTGGTTCACCGAGGACTTCACGTGGGCCGAACTCTCGACCCTGCGCGCGGTGGAGCGGCTGCCCCAGCTGCGCCAGGCCTCGTCGACGTTCGACGGGCGGGAGCCGATCCTGCGGCTGCACGACCTGCTCGAGCTGCTGGATGCCGCGGCGACCCGCGCGGGGCGTCCGATCGCCGTCGTCGCCGAACTCAAGCACGCGACCCACTTCGCCTCGATCGGGCTGCCGCTCGACGAGCTCGTCGCGGGCGAGCTGCGTCGTTGGGACGATGGGGGGCGCATCATCGTCGAGTCGTTCGAGCAGACCGTGCTCGGGCACCTGCGTGAGCGCGGGGTCGGCGGGCGCTTCGTCTACCTCCTCGAGGCCCGCGGGTCGGCGCCCGACCTCGTCGCCCGGTTCGGCAAGAAGGCGCTGCCCTACGCGGCTCAACTCACCGAGGCCGGTCTCGCGCGACTCGCGAAGGATGTCGACGGCGTGAGCGTCGACAAGGCCCTCCTCGTGCGTCCGGATGGCGCCGCCCTCGTCGCCCGCGCGCACGCGGCGGGTCTCGACGTCTTCACGTGGACCCTGCGCCCCGAGAACCGCTTCCTCGCCGCGCCGTACCGCGTCGGCGGTTCGCCGCGCGATTGGGGCGACTGGCGCGCCGAGTTCGGGGCCGTGCTCGCCACGGGCGTCGACGGGATCTTCGTCGACCACCCGGATCTCGGTGTCGCCGCTCGCGACGCCCTGACCTGACTCCCGGGACCGCTGTCCCTGGATTCCGGGACGCGGGACCGGGCATTCTGGTCGGATCGTGACAACGCCCGGGTCGGCCGACGCGCCCGTCGCTCGCCGCCGCCTGGTCGCGGCGGCGCTCGTCGCGCTCGCCGCCTGGGTGCCCGCGGGCGCGGCCCTGGCTCTGACGGTCGCCTTCGCGCTGCCGCTCGCCGGCCCGCGGGGGTTCGTGTCGCTGTACCTCATCGACGCGGTCGTGTGGGGCGCCGTGAGTGCGCTCCTCGTCGCCCGCCGACCCAATCCGGTGGGGGCGGTGCTCGCCGTCACCGCGGTCGGGTCGGCGCTGAGCGCGCTCGGCGCGCAGGTCGCGCTCTCGCCGTTCGGCGGCATCCTCGGCTCGGGCGTCGCGGCCCACGTCGTCGGTCTGCTCTGGCTGCCGGGCACGCTGCTCTCCCTCAGCGTGCTGCCGCTGCTGCTGACGTCCCGCCCGCTGCGGCGGACGGAGCAGACGCTCGTCGGAGCCGGCGTGGTCGCGGCGGTGCTCTCGGTCGCCGGCCTCCTCGCGGTCGCGCTCGCGGTGTCGGTCGTGCTCGCGATCGTCACCGCCGTGGTGCTCCTGCGACGCTGGAGGTCGGGACCGATCGACGAGCGTCGCGGAGCCGGATGGCTCGCCCTGGGTCAACTGCTTCTGCTGGTCTTCGTCGGCCCGACCCTCCTCCCGGTGCCGACGGGTGCGACCGAGGTGATCATCCGCTTCCTGCCCCTCGCGCCGTTCGCCGCGATCGTCTTCATGGCGGTCGCCGTCGTCGTCGCCGCCCTCGGCTCGGGGCTGTGGGGCATCGAGTCCGCCGTCAACCGCGTGCTCGTCGATGTCTTGCTGCTCGTGCTGCTCGTCATGCTCTACGTCTCGGTCGCCCTTCCGGCCTCCACCGCACTGCCCGTTCCGCCGACGATCGCGGGTGCCGCCGGTGTCGCCGCCCTCGCCCTCGCCCTCGCCCCGGCGCGGCGGTGGCTGCAGCGTCGCGTCGACGCCCTCGTCTACGGCGACGCCGCGGAGCCCGCACAACTGCTCGCCCGCATCGGCCGACATCCCGGGGGCGCGGAGCAGGGGCTCGGCTCGCTCGTCGCCGAGCTGCGCGACGCCCTTCGGCTCGGGCGTCTCGAGGTGCGCGCCGTGGAGCCCGGCGGTCCCGTGGTCGTGGCCGGGGCGCCCGGGTACGCCGCCCCCACGGTGCTGCCTCTCCGCACGGGCCGTCGGACGGCGGGGTGGGTGCACGCCGGGTCGACGAGCGGTCACCGGGTCGACCGTCGCACGCGGTACGTGTTGGAGCGCATCTCCGGCGTGCTCGTCATCGCGCTGCAACTCGAGACGGTCAACCGGGATCTCGACGAGGCCCGTGTCCGCCTGCTGAGCGTCGGGGCGGAGGAACGGCGGATGGTGCGCCACGAGTTGCGCGACGGCCTCGCGCCGGCGCTCGCGGCGAGCGCCGACCGACTCGGCGCCGTCGCCACGCGCCTCGACGGCGGGACGCGGGTGGGGGTGGGCGACGTGCGCGAGGAGGTGCGGGCCGTGCGCGGCGAGATCGCCGCCCGCACGACCGAAGTGCGCGACCTCGCACGCACACTCCTGCCGGGAGCACTCGATGCCGGGGACGTCGACACGGCGCTCACCGAACTGGCCTCGCGCTTCTCCGGGGAGCGGCTCGACATCACGGCGGTGAGCAACGGAACGCGGGACCTCGACCCGGCCCGCCAGGCGGCGCTGCACCATCTCGCCGCGGAGGCGGTGCTGCTCATCCGGCGGGCGTCCGGAGTTCGTCGGGCCGAACTGCGGGTCGACGTCGGCACCGACGACATCCGGGTCGTCGCCGGGGCGGACGCCCCCTTCGCCCTCGGCCCCTCCGCCGCACCCACCCTCGCGTCCCTCTCGGATCGCGCGGAGGAACTCGGGGGCACGCTCGTCGTGCACCCCGCCGGGGATGCTCTCGACGTGACGGTGCCGCGATGACGGCGGTGGCGGCCCGCCGCGTCGTCGCGCTCGCGGTGCTGCTCGGAGCGTGGGTGCCGGCCCTCGCCTCGATCGTCGTCGCGTGGGCGTTCGACCTGCCGCTCGAACCGGTGCCGGGGGCGTTCCTGTCGGTGTCGCCTCCCGGGGTGCAGTCGCGGTTCGACGACATCGGCGTCACCGTCGCGCTCATCTACGGCGCCCTGAGCGCCGTGCTGATCGCCCGGCGCCCGCATCCGGTCGCCGTCATCACGGCCGTGCACGCCGTCGGCTCCGGCGTCGCCGCCCTCGGCGTGCAGTGGGGGCTGCTCGGGGAGCAGGTGCCCGACCTGCCGTTCTGGGGCCTGCTGCTGCACGCGGCGGGATGGGGGTACGTGCCCGGGACCCTGGGCACGACGATCATCCCGCTCCTGCTCCTTCCCCGCCCGCGCTCGACCGCGCATCGCATCCTCATCGGGACGGGGATCGCGCTCGCCGTCGTGGCGTTCGCGCCCGCGCTCACCCGGCAGGCGCCCGACGGGCCCCCCAACCCATTCGCGATCCCGCTGCCGGCGTGGCAGGAGGCGGCCGTGCCCCTCTACAACGGCGCCGCCACCGCCGCCGTCGTGCTGTCGGTCGTCGTGGCGGTGCTGCTCGCCGTGCGGTGGGCGACGACGCCGCCGGAGGACCGGCGCCGTCTCGGGTGGCTCGTCGTCGGTCACGGGTTCCTGACCCTGTCGTACGGCGCGCTCGTGCTGCCCGCCGGCGTCGCCGTGCCGACGTGGGTGTGGGACTTCGGCATGATCGCGCCCGTCGTGGGGCAGATCTTCTACCCGTCGGCCGTGCTCGTGCTCGTGCTCGGCCCGAGGCTGCGCGGCGTCGACACCGCGGTGAGCCGTGTGCTGGCGTGGTCGATCCTCACCGTCGTCGCGGTGGCCGGCTACCTCATCCTCGACGGCGCGCTCGCCGCCCTCCTTCCGTGGTCGCGCGAGGCGATCGGCGTCGCCGCGGCGGCGCTCGTCGCGGTCGCCCTCATCCCCGCGCACGACCCCCTTCAGCGACGCGTCGACGCGCTCGTCTGGGACGATCAGAACGACCCCGAGGGCCTCATCCGGCGTCTCGGCGAGCGTCTGGGCGAGCTCGAGTCCGGGGCCGAGGGGCTGGCGGTGCTCGCCGCCGCGCTCCGGTCGGCCAGCCGTCTCGGCGGGGTCGGCATCCGGTCGCTCGCGCCGGGGGGACCGAGCGCCTCGGCGGGGATGCTCGTCGGCGACAGGATCGGCTTCGATCTCGTCGCCGCGGCCGAGCCGGTCGGACGGCTCGAGGTCGCGGCACGGCGAGGCGAGAGCGTCTCGGCACGCACCCGCCGCCAGCTCGCCGAACTCGCGCCGCTCGTCGCGGCGATCCTGCGGCTCGCCCAGGCGGGGGAGACCCTCGAACGCGCGCGCGACTCGGTGCTCGCGGTGCGGCACGGCGAGCGGCGGGCGATGCGACGCGACCTCCACGACGGGATCGGTCCGGCCCTGGCCGGGATCGGTTTCGGACTCGCCGCCGTCGACCGGATGCTCGACTCCGACCCCGGGGAGGCGCGGCTTCTGCTGCGTCGACTCGCCGACGATCTCCGATCCCGCGTGCGCGAGGTGGACTCCCTCGTGCGCGCCGCCCGTGAGGACACCGCCGTCGTCGATCTCGCGGTGGATCTCGGGGAACTCGCGAGCGACTTCTCGGCCGGGGGCGCCCGCGTCGAGGTGGGGGAGCTCGAGGCGGACGCCGTCGCGCCCTCCCTACGCCGCACCGTCTACCTGGTCGCCGCGGAAGCGGTGCACAACGCCGTGCGGCATGCCGGCGCCGACCGGATCGACATCACGCTGCGCCGCCGGGGCGACGAGGTCGAACTCGTCGTGAGCGACGACGGGCGCGGCCTCCCGGGCGTGCCGACCCCGGGGATCGGCCTCGTGACGATGCGGGAACGCGCGGCCGAGATCGGCGCCCGCCTCGACCTCGACGCCTCGGCGGGCGGCGGCCTCGCGGTGCGCCTCCGCCTCGCCCCCACCCCGTCGCCTGCCGCCGCCCGCACCCCTTCGGAGGTTCTCCCGTGACCGCTCCCGGCATCCGCGTCGTCGTCGTCGACGACCACCCCGTGTTCCGCATCGGGATCGCCGCCCTCCTCGACTCCCTCGACGGGATCGTCGTCGTGGGCTCGGCCGCGACCGCGGACGAGGCCGTGGAGGTCGTGCTCGCGGAGGAGCCCGACGTCGTGCTCATGGACCTCGACCTCGCCGAGGGGTCGTCGGGGGTCGACGCGACCCGGCGGATCGCGGTCGAGCGACCGGATGTCGGCGTGCTCGTGCTGACGATGCTCGGCGACGACCAGTCGCTCTTCGCGGCCGTGCGCTCGGGCGCGCGCGGCTACCTGCTGAAGACCGCGGCGCCCGAGGAGGTGGAGCGCGCGATCCACGCCGTGGCGGCGGGGGACATGCTGCTCGGGGGCGAGGTCGCGCGGCGCGCGGTGTCGTATCTCAGCGGCGCGAAGAGCGCCGGTGGCACGGCGTTCCCGGAACTGACCGAGCGTGAGCGCGAGGTGCTCGACCTCATCGCGCGCGGGCTCGACAACGCCGGCATCGCCCGGCAGCTCGTGCTCACGAGCAAGACGGTGCGCAACTACGTGTACGGCATCACGACCAAGCTGGGGATGCCCGACCGCGGTCGCCTGATCGTCGCGGCGCGCGAGGCGGGCTTCGGCGCCGACGCCTGACGCCCCCGTCCCAGGCGACGAACCGAGGACGCACCGCCCTGGTGGGCGGGACGCCGGGCTGACGAGCGTGGTCGTCGCGACCCATCCGGTCGCCGCGGTTCAGCCGCGCCCCCCTCGAGCCGAGGTGCCCCGTGCGTCCGACCACCCGTGTCGCGGCGATCGCCGCGATCGTCCTGACCCTGGCGGCCTGCGCGCCGGCGCCGGCTGAGCCGACCGTCAGCGAACCGCCGTCCGCCGCCGTCGAGGCGGCGACGACCCGGGACGACACGGAGCCGGGCCTCGGTCCGTTCGCGGTCGTCGTCGCGGGCGCCGTGCTCGTCGCTGTGGCGGCGAGCGGCCTCGCGCATCGGCGACGGCGCGCCTGATCGGCTCGACCCCTTCCGGAGGTACTCCCATGACCCGTCATCGAATCCCGCGGCCCGCGTCGCGGATCCCCGCCGCGCTGAGCGCGGCACTCGCCGCGCTGATCGCGGGCGCGCTCGTCGTGCCCGCGGCCTGGGCCGAAGAGGCGCCCCCGGTGGCCCCGCCCGTCGTCGAGCAGGAGTCGACGCCCGAGCCGGGCCCCGACGAGACCGAACCGGCTGCCGAGACCGAGTCGGCCGCCGAGACCGAGCCGCCCGTGGAGACCGAGCCTGCCGTGAAGGCCGAGCCGGCCGTCGACGCGGAGTCTCTCGTCGAGACCGAGACCGAGACCGAGACCGAGACCGACGCCGAGACCGAGACCGACGCCGAGACCGATCCGGACGCCGAGACCGAGCCCGTCGTCGAGTCCGAGCCCGCCGTCGACGCGGAGTCGACGGAGTCCCTCAAGGCAGCCGCGGCGCCGAGCGACGCATCCGACAAAGCGCGCACCCCCGTGCTGCAGCCGGGCCAGTCGATCCAGGTGAACCGCACCATCACGGGCGCCTCGGTCATCGAGCTCGCCGTCGTCGGGCCGCGCGCCGACAAGCACCTCGTCATCGTGTCGCCCACCGGCAGCGAGAGCCGGGCGCAGGTGTCGTCGCCGTCGGCGACCCATCGCCTCGAGACCGGGAGCCCCCTCGCCGACGGCGTCTACCGGTTCATCATCACGAACGTCGACGACGAGCCGATCGAACTCTCCTACGAGATCACGTGGCGCGGGACGGCGGCGGAGTTCACGCCGCAGCAGCCGCGGCCGGGTTCCGGGCTCGTCGTCGCGACCGAGGCGCGCATCAACGGCGTCACGTTCCCGGAGGGCACGACCGCGACCGTGCGCGCGATCGCCGCGGACGGCACCGAGTTCCCCGGCTCGCTCCGGCGCGACCCGCAGAACGGCCTCCTCTGGAGGACCTACCTCGGGGCACACACCGGGGAGTTCCTCGTGGCCGTCGAGTTCACCGTCGAGGGGCAGACGTTCTCGCGGCTCTGGAGCACGACGATCGAGAGCCTCGACACGACCCTCCCCGTCGTCGAGTACCTGACCGTGCCGGCCGCGTCCAATGGCCGAGGATGGTTCGCGCGACCCGTCACCGTGAGCCTCGCGGCGAGCGACGCCGGGTCGGGTGTGGCCTCGCTCGAGTGGCGCCTCGACGGTGGCGAGGTGCAGAACGTCGCGGGGAACCGCGCCGAGCTCACGCTGGGCCACGGACGTCACCGGCTGGAGTACCGGGCGACGGACCTCGCGGGCAACGTTACCGGGTGGCTCCTGCGGGAGCCGGCGATCGACATCGAGCTGCCGGAGATCGACGTGCACACCCCCGCCCCCGGCGCCGTCGTCGAGGTCGGCGAGGTCGTGACCGTCGACTACGAATGCCGCGACGCGCTCTCGGGCGTCTTCGACTGCCTCGCGCCGTACGCGCGGGGTGACGCCTTGCCGACGCTCCTGCCCGGCGACTACTCCTTCACGGTCACCGCCGTCGACCGCGCGGGCAACCAGCACCGCGTGACGGTGCCCTACCGCGTCATCGAGGCCGGTCCGCCGTCGGCGACCGTCACGATCCCCGCCGCGACGGGCGACGACGGCTGGCACCGGACGGCGCCGACGATCGACCTGCGGGGCGACTCGACGAGGGTCGCAGAACTGCACTGGGTCGACACGGTCGACGGCGTCGACGTCGCGGGCAGCGCCACGGGCGTGCGCGCCTCCTTCACGCCCGCGCGCGACGGCATCCACGTGCTGCGGTACTGGGCGGTCGACGACCAGGGCCGCACGGGCGAGCCGGCGACCGTCGAGTTCCGCGTCGACGCCGTCGCCCCCGCGATCGAGGTGCGTTCGCCGGTCGCCGCGGCCCCGCGCGCGGCGCTCGCTCCTGGCGAGGTGCGGCAGGGTGCGGTGCTCCGCGCCGACTTCACGTGCGCCGACTCGGTCTCGGGCGTCGCGTCGTGCACGGGGTCCACGGCTGACGGCGACGCGCTGCCGACCGACACCCTCGGGCGGCACACCTTCACGGTGGAGGCGCGGGATGTCGCCGGTCACGTCACCCGGGACACCGTGACCTACCGGGTCGTCTCGGCCGCCGCGGGCGCGGGCGACGGGTCCGGGTCGGGGTCCGGCTCGCGCGACCGTCTCGCCGTGACGGGCGGCGACGCCGCGACGTGGCTCGTCCCGCTCGGGCTCGTCCTCGTCGCGGGCGGTGTGGCGCTGACGGTCACGCGGCGCCCGGCCCGTCGCTGAGCGTCCCGGGCACCTGATCGAGGACGTCCGGCCCTGGGACCCGGGACACCGGGCACGCGAGTGTCATCCCTCGGCCGGACGTCCTCCGGTGCTCCACCCGACACCCGAACGAAAGGAACCATCCGTGTCGAACACCGTCACCGCGGGCACTCCGTCCGCCACCTCCGTCGCCGCTCGGCCGGTCCGTGACCGGCTGTGGCCCCTCTGGGGCGTGCTCGCCGGGATCGCGGGCTTCACCGCGACCGTGCTGCTCGACGTCCGCCCCGCGAGCGAGGACGAGGCGATCGCCGCCGGCGACAGCCTCGCGGTCGGCCCCGAGCACATGGCCGACCTGGACCGCATGCAGAACATGCTCGGCTTCCTGCTCGGCTTCGTCGCCGTCGCCGCCCTGCTCGTCTTCCAGGCGGCCTGGCGGGCGCGCGTCGAGGGTCGCTTCGGCGACTCGATCGCCGCGCGCGTCGTCAGCGGCGGCCTCATCGCCTCCGCGGCCGGGCTCGCCCTCGGCTTCGGCTGGAAGGGCGCCCTCGCCAACTACGGCTACGACGGCCCCGAGTTCGGTCTCTACGGCGACGAGGGACTCTTCGTCTACTACATGCTGACCGACTTCGGTCCCTACATCCCGTGGCTCGGAACCCTCGTCGCGGCGGCCGCGTACGGCTGGCTCGCCTGGCGTGAGCGCATTCTGTCGCGCGTGCTCGGCACGGTCAGCCTCGCCTACGCGGCGCTCATCGGCGGCGCGTTCATCGTCACCGGCGTCCCCGGACTCGCCGGGCCCCTCGGGGGCATCTGGCTCGCGGGCACGTCGCTCTGGCTCGTCGTCGGGCGCAGCCGCGCCACCGAACGCTTCCGTCGCGAGGTGACCGCGTGATCGCCGGGCGCCGACTGCTCGCCGCGACGGCCGGCATCCTGCTGCTCGCGGGCCTCACCGCGTGCGCCCCGGGCGACGCGATCCCCGTCGACATCCCGCCCGGAATCGGAACGGGCGACGAGCCCGCCCCCGGCGGTGTCTCGGCCGAGTGCGAGGAGGCCTTCCCGGGCCTCGCCGGCACGGGGGAGCTCGCCGACGCGGCGGGGATCGTCCCCGCCGACTGGCCGGAACCCGCGCTCGGCGCGGAGCTCTGCGCCGTGATCGTCGCGGGCGACGACACCGCCATCCTGCAGTACGTCAGCACGAAGCAGGACCCGGATGCGGTGCTCGACTACTACGAGGTCGCGCTGCAGCAGTACGCCTACGACGGCTGGGAGTTCGTGCGCGGGGAGGGCATCGGCGGCCAGCCGATCCTCAACGTGACGGGACCCGAGCTCGAGTTCGCGATCCAGACCGACGCGGGGAGCGGTACGTACCTCGTCGGGTTCGAGGCGATCACCTCATGACGCCCGCCTGACGCCCCGCGTCGCCGGCGGGATGCGGATCTTCGGGTGTCCGCATCCCGCCACCACCCACCCGCCCGAGCAGGACACCCGCGCCATCCCGAACTCCCGAACTCCCGAACTCCCGAACTCCCGAACTGGAGGGACTCGCATGACCCGCTCCACCACCCCGGCCGTCTCGGCCGTCACGCTCGCCGTGCTCCTTGCCCTCGCGGGCTGCGTCGCGGCGCCCCCCGCTCCGACCGACGAGGACGCGGGCGCCGTCGACTTCGACGACGTGCAGTCCGCGACGATCCAGCTCGAGGCGCGCGGCACCTTCGTCGACCCGCAGTACGGCGGGTACGAGGCGGCCGGTCGCGGCTCCGGCTTCCTCATCTCGTCGGACGGCCTCGCGATCACCAACAACCACGTCGTCACCGGGGCCGGCACCCTCGACGTGTGGCGTGCCGGCGACACGACCCGCACGTACCACGCCCAGGTGCTCGGCGCCTCCGAATGCCTCGACCTCGCGGTCGTGCGGCTCGAGGCGGCGGAGTACCCCTACCTCGCGTGGCACCGCGACGAGATCACGACCGCGATGGACGTCTACGCGGCGGGATACCCGCTCGGCGACCCCACCTTCACCATGACGCGCGGGATCGTCTCGAAGGCGCAGACGCAGATGGCCACCTCGTGGGCCTCCGTCGACACCGTCATCGAACACGACGCGCGCATCCGCCCCGGCAACTCGGGCGGCCCGCTCGTCACGCCCGAGGGACGTCTCGTCGGCGTCAACTACGCCGGCAACAACGTCAACGACTCCAACTTCGCCGTGCACCGCGACGAGGTGCTCGCCGTGCTCGACGCGCTCATCGCCGGGGAGGATGTGCTGAGCCTCGGAATCAACGGGCACGGGCTGCTCGGCGACGACGGCGCGGGCCTCGGCATCTGGGTCTCGTCGGTGGCCGCCGGGTCGCCCGCCGACGGCGCCGGCATCCGGCCCGGCGACGTCGTGACGCGCCTCCAGGGCGTGAGCGTCGGCACCGACGGCACCCTCGCGGAGTACTGCGACGTGTTGCGCACGCACGGCACCGAGGCGACGCTCGACCTCGAGGTGTTCCGGCCCGCCGACGGCCTCTACCACCGCGGCCAGGTCAACGGCCGCCCCCTCGAAGCCGTCCAGGTGGCTCCCGGCGGCGGGTCCGCGTCGGGCGACTTCGTCGACGTCGTCGACGACACCGGGAGCGTCCTCGTGCAGGTGCCGGCGAGCTGGTCGCAGGTCGACGGCGCCCCCGTCGAGGATGCCGCCGGCACGGCGTGGGCGCAGATCACCGCGAGCCCCGACATCGCGTCGTACCAGGGCACGTGGTCCACCCCCGGCGTCACGGTGCGGGCGTCGCCCGCGGCGCTCGGCACGACGAGCGTCGACGCGATCCTCGCCGAGGCGGCGTGGCTGCGCGAGGAGGGGTGCGCGAGTGCGGGCCCCGAGCCGTTCGCCGACGGCGTGCACACCGGCCGGTACGAGTACTGGACGGGCTGCGGATCGACCGGGGCGAGCTATCTCGTGCTGGCCGCCGTCGCGGATTCGGGCAACTACCTCGTCTCCGTCGTCGTGCAAGCCGTCGCCGAGTCCGACCTCGCCGCCGTCGACCGCGTGCTCGGCAGCTTCATCGCCGAGTTCTGAGCGCCCGAGAGGATCCGACATGCGCATCCGACCCGCCCGCGCCGCCCTCGCGGCCGCGGTCCTGCTGGTGCTCGCGGGGTGCTCGTCGCCCGGCGGAACGCTCCCGACCCCGACGTCGACGTTCACCCCCGACCCCACCCCGGTGGCCGAGGAGCCCGACGACTACGACCCCCGGTGCGACGCCGCGTACGGCGTGCCGACGGCCGCCCCGGAGCGCCTCCTCGACGTGCGTCCCGAGGGCTGGCCGCCGACGCCGTCGTGGATCTCGCTGTGCCTCATCGAGGGCCCCTCGGGGCTCGAGGAGATCGGCCACTTCGCGTTCGATCCCGACACGAAGTACGACGACGTGCTCTGGTACTACGAGCATGCCTTTACCGCCGGGCATCACGCCTATGTGCCGGTTCCCGGCGCCGACAAGGTCTTCTCCGGCGTGATCGGCGGCGTCTCGTACTACATCCAGCGCGGTGACGGCGTCGGCCGGTTCTTCATCCACTGGGCCACGGACGGCTACTACGACTATGAGGACTAGCAGGGCCGTCGGGGCGCTCGCGCTCGTCGTCGTGCTCACGGGATGTGCGCCCGCCGAGGTCGCCGACGCGCGGTGCTCCGAGCGGGCACCGGGGGTGATGCCGCCGACGGCGCCGCGGATCGCTCCGCCGGCCTGGCCCGCCCCGCCGGACGGAGACACCGTCTGCGGCACCGAGAGCTACACCCAGGGCCTGTACGGCTCCGCCATGGAGTCGCTCCTCGTCGTCACCGACCGGCCGCTCGGCGAGGTGCTCGACCACTACGAGAAGCGGCTGCCCGCTCGGCTGGAGGCCGTGCGGTTCGGCGAGGGCGACGCCGAGCAGCTGAGCAGTCGCCGACCGGTCGACGAGGCGTCCTTCGCGATCACCGGCTCGGGCGAGGGCCGGTATCGACTGTCGTTCACGACCTACGCCCACGCCGACGTCTGACCCCGCGGCGCGGGTCGGCGGCGGAACGTAGACTCGTCGCCGACATGGGCACCCCGCAGATCGACGACCGGCTGCTCGACGGGCTCAATCCGCAGCAGCGGGAGGCGGTGCTCCACCGCGGTCCGTCGCTGCTCATCGTCGCGGGGGCCGGCTCGGGCAAGACGAGCGTGCTCACCCGCCGCATCGCGGGGCTGCTCGCGTCGGGCGAGGCGACGCCGCTGCAGATCCTCGCGATCACCTTCACCAACAAGGCCGCCGCCGAGATGCGGGAGCGGGTCGCTCACCTCACGGGCCTCAACCTCACCGGCCGTGGGCCCGACGGCATGTGGATCTCGACCTTCCACTCGGCGTGCGTGCGCATCCTGCGGCGTCAGGCCGAGGTGATGGGCATGAAGGCGGGCTTCACGATCTACGACTCGGCCGACAGCCGCGCGCTCATCAAGCGCATCGTGAAGGAGCTGGATGCCGACACCCTGAACCTCACGCCGGGCATCGTCGCGGGCAAGATCTCGAAGCAGAAGAACGAGCTCGTCGACGTCGAGACCTACGCGCGCAACCTCAACGCCGACGACCCGGCCGAGGTCGCGTTCCTGGAGATCTACCGGCGGTACACGGCGGGGCTGCGCCGCGCGAACGCCCTCGACTTCGACGACCTCATCGCCGAGACGGTGCACCTGTTCCGCGCCTTCCCCGAGGTCGCGGCGCTCTACCGCCGTCGGTTCCGCCACGTGCTCGTCGACGAGTACCAGGACACGAACCATGCGCAGTACGCGCTCATCCGCGAGCTGACCCGCCCCGTCAGACCTGAGCACGTGCCCGCCGACACCCGCCTGGCGACGGACGCCGACGGGGGGCTGCCCGGCGCATCCCTGACGGTCGTCGGCGACTCCGACCAGTCGATCTACGCGTTCCGCGGCGCCGACATCCGCAACATCGTCGAGTTCGAGCGCGACTACCCCGACACGAAGACCGTGCTGCTGGAGCAGAACTACCGGTCGACGCAGAACATCCTCGACGCGGCCAACGCGGTCATCGCCAACAACTTCGATCGGCTCGAGAAGAACCTCTTCACGACGGTCGGATCCGGGCATCCGATCATCGGCTACACGGGCTACTCGGGGCACGACGAGGCGCAGTTCGTCGCCGACGAGATCTCGGCGCTGCACACCGCGGGCACCCCCTACCGCGAGATCGCGGTGTTCTACCGCACGAACTCGCAGACCCGACCGCTGGAAGACGTCTTCATCCGCTCGGGGCTGCCGTACAAGATCATCGGCGGCACGAAGTTCTACGAGCGCGCCGAGATCAAGGACGCGATGGCGTACCTCATCCAGGTCGCGAACCCCGCCGACGACCTCGCGCTGCGCCGCATCCTCAACAC
>CAMLMQ010000024.1 GCA_946481135.1 uncultured Microbacteriaceae bacterium | reverse complement strand
GCGAGCTGGGGCGACCAGATGCGCTCCTACTTCCTCTACGGTCAGCAGCTCGTGAAGGACCTGCGCACCGGCCACGAGGTCGGCAACCCCGCGGTCGTGTTCGACGGCGACATCGACGGCTTCATCTCAGCGGGAATCCGTTGGCGCAAGTCGTCGCATGAGGAGTAAGACCGCGGCTGTGCCGTCGCGTCCCACGCTGCCTCGCCCCGTCGCGTTCGTCGGGTTCACCGCGACCCTCGTGTCGCTGTACATCACGAGCGGCGCGCCGACGCCGTTCCTGCTCGTGTGGCAGCGGGAGTGGGGGTTTCCCGACTCGGTGCTGACAATCGCGTTCGCGGCCTACGCATTCACGTTCCTCATCGCCCTCCTCGTCGGCGGCTCGCTCTCCGACCACCTGGGTCGTAAGCCCGTCATCCTCGGCGCCCTCGCCGTCGCACTCGTCTCGGTTGTCCTGTTCGCGGTGGCCCCGGGCGTCGAGTGGGTCGTCGCCGCCCGCGCGATCGGCGGATTCGCCCAGGGGGTCGTGACCGCCGCCTACACGGCCGCGCTCGTCGAGCTTGCGCCGGTCGGCACCCGACGCGGGCCGATCGTCGCCGCGGCAGCGCCCGTCGGGGGGCTCGGGCTCGGCGCGCTGCTCGGCGGGATCGCGGTCGAGCTGTGGGGTACTCATGGTGACGAGGTGCTCTTCACGACGGTCGGGGTGCTGCTGGCGATCGGTGTCGTCCTCACGCTGTTCGCCCCCGAGACCACGAGTCGCGTACCGGGGGCGGTGCGGTCGCTCAGGCCGCGCGTCGTCGTGCCGCGGCCCGCACGCGGATTCTTCCTCGGGATGCTGCCGGTCCTCGTGGCCTCGTGGGCGACGGGCTCGCTGTTCCTCGGCCTCGCCCCCACCGTCATCCACGAGGTGATCGGGCTCGACAGCGGGCTCATCGACGGGTTCACGGCGTCGATCCACGCCTTCGGCGTGTGCGTGGGCAGCGTCGCCTTCGGGCGGCTGCGGGTGCCGACGGCTCTGCGCGGCGGCGCCGTCGGACTCGCGATCGGCGTCGGCCTCATCGTCGTCGGCATCGCCATCGGTCAGCTGTGGCTCATCTGGATCGGCGGCGTCATCGAGGCGCTCGCGTTCGGGGCCGCGTTCGGCGCGATCTTCCGCGGGCTCGCGCCGCTCGCGCCCGAGCACCAGCGGGCGGGTACCTTCGCCGCCGTCTACGTGGCGGCCTACCTGGCCCTCGGCGTGCCGGCGGTCATCGCGGGCCAGTTGATCGATCCGATCGGCCTCCTGCCGACGGTGCTCGGCTGGACGATCCTCGTCGTGGTGCTCGCGGCGACCGGGCTCGCCATCCAGGTGCGCACACGACCACGACCGGAGGGATGACTCCCATGGCTCAGCGACCGAACATCCTCTGGATCTCGACGCACGACATCAACCCGGACCTCGGGTGCTATGAAGGCGTCTGGCCGGGCGCCGAGTACGCCCTCACTCCGCATCTCGACGGGCTGGCGGCCGCGGGGGCGAGGTACGACAACGCGTTCGCATCCGGCCCCGTCTGTGCGCCGTCGCGGTCTGCGATCATCACCGGCATGCACCCGATCTCGATCGGCACGATGCACATGCGGTCGAAGGCCGTGCCCCCGCCCGAGGTGAGGATGCTGCCCGAGTACTTCCGCGAGGCAGGGTACTACTGCACCAACAACTTCTGGACCGACTTCCAGATGGTCACGCCGACGCCGACGTTCGACGACTGCGGACCCACGGCGCACTGGCGCGATCGACCGCACCCCGAGCAGCCGTTCTTCGCGACCTTCCACGGGATGGTGACCCACGAGTCGCGCCTCTACGTCGATGACGACGCCCACGCCGAACTGACGCCCGACCTGACCGAGGCCGAGCGTCGCGATCCCGCCGCCGCGCCGCTACCGCCCTACTATCCCGACACCGAGGTCTTCCGCCGGACGTGGGCGCGGTACGCCGAGCTCATCACCCAGATGGACCACTGGGTCGGCGAGCTGCTCGCCCAATTGGAGGAGGACGGGCTCGCCGACAACACGATCGTCGTGTTCTGGAGTGATCACGGCGTCGGGCTGCCGCGGGCGAAGCGCTTCCCCTACGAGTCGGGCCTTCACGAGCCGCTCATCGTCCGCTGGCCGGGCCGCATCCCGGCCGGCACGGTGCGCGAGCAGCTTGTCCACCTGCTCGATCTAGCGCCGTCGATGCTCGCGGCCTGCGGGCTTGACGTCCCCGCGCACATGCAGGGTGCGGCCTTCCTCGACGAACGAGGCTGCGTCGACCCGGGCGTCGACTACGTGTTCGGCGCTCGCGACCGGATGGACGAGCAGGAGGACACGTCGCGCACCGTGCGTGACGCCCGATTCCGCTACATCCGTCACCTGCACCCCGACCGGCCGCACCTGCAGCACACGGCCTACGCCGAGAAGATGCCGACCTGGCGCGAACTGCGCGATCGTCGGTGGCAGGAGGCCGTCCAACTCAGTCTCGGGATGATCCCGTCCCGCTTCGATCCCGTGCAACGCCGCCTCGTGAGCGCTTCGAAGCCGCCTGAGGAGCTCTACGACATTACGGTCGACCCCTATGAGATCCACGACCTGGCGGGGGATCCGTCGTATCGCGACGACCTGGTGCGGCTTCGCACCGCACTCGAGCGGTGGCAGGCGCAGGTCGGCGACCTCGGGCTGGTTCCCGAGGAGGAACTCCTCGAGCGGTGGCGCCCGGGCGGGGCCGAGCAGGTCACCGCGGCGCCCGTCGTGACGGTGGTCGACGGTCGGGCGAGCGCCTCGTGCGCCACACCCGGTGCACGGATCGCGTGGACGACGGATCCGCCCACCGACGCGGAATCCTCCCTCACGGAACTCGCGGCGTCGAGCGGCGACCCCGTGCTCGACGGCCGACGGTGGTGGTTCCACACCGGGCCGGTTCCGCTGGAGCCCGGCGTGCGGCTGTGGTTCAAGGCCTGGCGGCTCGGCTTCGCCCCGAGCAGTGAGGTCGGGGTGGATACGGGCGGCATCGCGCGCTGACCGCGACGGCACCCGTCGTCATCGCGTGGCGGCGTTGGCGGCCTCCTCGGCACGCCTGACCCCCTCGACGAGCGGGAGGTCCCGCACGAATACCGCGTTCAGCAGCGGGCGGTACGCCTCCTCCGCACGCGCGTAGTCGGAGCCGCCGGGGGCGGGAATGGTGCGGTCGAGGGCGTCGACCATCGGAGAGACATCGACCCCTTCGCCGAGCCAGTGCTCGTAGTACGCCGGCTGGGCCTGCGTGACGGCGGGGAGCGCCGCGCCGGACGCCCCGACGATGCGTTGGTGCTCGGCCGAGCCGAGCCAGCGCAGCACCGCCTCCTGCGCCGCGGGATGGTCGGCTTCGGAGGTCGCGGCGGCGACGATCCCGTTCGTCGGGGTCACGCGGCCGCGCGGTCCCGCGGGGAGCGGAGCGATGCCCCACGCGAACGTCGCGCGGTCGGCGATCGTCGCCAGGTGGTACGGGCCCGTCTGCAGCAGGGCGAGATCGCCGCGCAGGAAGATCGCGAGATTCGTCTCCGATCCGGCCGGGGGATTGGTGTCCGCCGCGGGAGGCGCGACCCGTGCATCGGCGGAGAGTCCGACGAGGTAGCCGAGTGCCGCGATCCCCGCCTCGCTCGCGAACGCGAAGCGGCCGTCGGCATCCTGCCACTGTGCGCCGTTGGAGCCGAGGTAGCTGAGAAGCACGGCGTTGAGATCGTTCGACGCCGAGTAGCCGTAGCGCGCCACGCGGCCCGGGTCGAAGCCGGCGTCGTCGGGATGGCGTCCCTCGACGTCGATCGTGAGTGCCGTCGCGACGCGGCGCAACGGATCGGTGGCCGCCTCCGGATCCCACGTGAGGTCGTCGAGGGTGTCGGAGTCGATCCCGGCCTCCGCGAGGGCCTCCGCGTTGTAGAAGAGCCCGATCCCGAGGTCGGTGAGTTGGGGCACGCCCCAGAGTCCGCCGTCGCGCGAGTACTGCTCGACCACCGCGGGCGTCCACCCGGCGACCTCGTCGTCGGTGAACACGTCGCGCATGTCGCGGATCGCGCCCGCGGCGACGAGTCCGTCGATCGTCGAGGTGTTGGTCCAGAAGACGTCCGAGAGCGTGCCAGCGGCGAGGTCGGTGCGCAGGCGTGTCCAGTACTCGCTCCACGGGACGAGCTCGGTCTCGATGCGCACACCCGGGTGGCGCTCGGCGAAGAGCGCGAAGGACTCCTCCGAGGCGGCCGCGACCTGTTCGTCCCAGAGCCGCACCGTGACGACCTGGTCGGTCTCGGCGGGCCCGGTGCACGCGCCGAGCACGAGGGAGGACGCCAAGGCGGCGACGAGGAGGACGGGTCTGCTGAGCATGGGGTGACCTCACAACTGCGGTGCGGGAGCGGCGAGCGCACGCTCGACGGGACGGGCGAAGATCGCGAACAGGACGAGCATGGGGCCGATCGCGAGCAGGGCGGCGGCGAGCACGAGCGTCTCGTTCGCCTCGTGCTGACCCTGCAGACTCGCGGTCGCGACCGTCACGACGGGCCAGGAGCCGCCCGCGATCACCGCGGGCCAGAGGAAGGCGTTCCACTGCGCGACGACGGTGATGAGCGCGACGGCGGCGATCGGGCCGCGCGACAGGGGGAGGGTGATGCGGCGGAGCAGCCCGAACGAACCGACCCCGTCGATCCGTGCGGCGTCGTAGAGCTCGCGCGGCACTCCGCGGAGGTGCTGGCGCAGGAGGAACACAGCGAACGGCGAGCCGAGGAGGGCGGGCGCGACGATGCCGAGGAACGTCTCGGCGAGACCCACGGAGAGCAGGAGGAAGTAGAGCGGCACGACGAGCGCGGTCGACGGGATCATGAGCGCGCCCAGCACGGCGGCGAAGGCGACGCGCGGGAACGGCACGCGCAGCACCGCGAACGCATGTGCGGCGGCGACCGAGAGGGGCAGTTGCACGACGAGGAGAACAGCGGCCGCCGCCGCGGTTGTCAGGAGCGCGGCACCGACACCGCCGCGACCGCTGAGGATGTCGACGACGTTCTGCCACGTCCACGGGTCGGGGAACGACAGCGGCGAGGAGGCGGCGAGGTCGGCCGGGGTGCGGAAAGCCGCGAGTGCGCCGAGGGTGAGGGGTGCCAGGGCGAGGATGCAGGAGACGACCAGGGCGACGTGGGCCCCTGCGGTGCCGAGGCGACGGTCAGGCATCCCCGACTCCTCCGCGAAGTACGCGCAGCTGGGGCACGGTGACGACGGCGACCGCGGCGAACAGCAGGAGACCGAGCACCGCCGCACGGCCGAGGTCGAAGACGCGGAACCCCTCCGTGTACATCCGCAGGGCGAGCAGATCGGTGGCCCCGTTCGGGCCGCCACCGGTGAGGGCGACCACGACGTCGAATGCCGTGAGCACCTGCACGGTCGACGTCGCGAGGACGAACAGCAGCACGGGGCGCAGCTGCGGCATCACGACGCTCGCGAGGGTGCGCAGGTCGCTCGCGCCGTCGAGTCGGGCCGCCTCGAGGGTCGCGGGCGGGATCTGGCTCAACGCGGCGCTGAAGAACAGCGAGGAGTAGCCCGCGGCGCCCCAGACGAGCACGAGGGCGACGAGCAGCGGAGCGCCGAGCTCGGAGTGGAGCCATTCCACGCGGCGGCCGGCGAGGGCGCTGAGCGCGCCGGTGGCTGGGTCGAGGATCCAACGCCAGACGACGCCTGTCGCGAGCGGGGCGGCCGCCCAGGGGAGGAGCAGCAGGGTGCGGTACGTGGCCGCGGCGCGCCCGACGCGGCGGAGCAGGAGGGCGATACCGAGGCCGCACGCGGTGGTGACGGGCACGACGATCGACCCGAGCAGGGCCGTCGCCGCGATCGACGGGAGGGTCGAGGGGTCGCCGAGCACCGCGGTGACGTTGTCGCTTCCGACGGTGCGGGGCGGCGCGAGGAGGTCCCACTCCTGCGTCGCGATCCACCCGAGCGCGAGCACCGGCACCACGACGAACACCAGGATCCCGGCGAGCGTCGGTGCCACGAGCACGGCGGCGACGGGATCTACCGCTCTGCGCCGCGTCGACATCCTCGCCCCCTCCGTCGCCTCGACGTTCATAGTTGGGGTCCCAACGATAACCCGTCAGGGTTTGCGCGACGGCCCATCGTGATCATATCGTTGGGGTACTGACAAAAGGAGCGACGATGCAGTCGATGGATGGCACGGCCGACACCCCCGAGCTCGAGCAGCTCTACCGCGACTTCGACGCCAACGACCTGGCCCCGCTCTGGACGCAGCGCGACGATCTGATGCCGTTCACGCCGTCACCGGTGGCGGTTCCACACGTCTGGCGATGGAAGACGCTCTTCGACATCGCCGAACGCTCGGGCGAGCTCGTGCCCGTCGGACGCGGCGGGGAGCGTCGCGCGATCGGCCTCCGCAACCCCGGACTCCCCGGCACCGCCTACGCGACCCCGACGCTCTGGGCCGCCATCCAGTACCTCGGCGGGTTCGAGACCGCTCCCGAGCACCGGCACAGCCAGAACGCATTCCGCTTCGTCGTCGAGGGGGAGGGGGTCTGGACCGTCGTTAACGGCGACCCCGTGCGGATGAGCCGTGGTGACCTCCTGCTCACCGCCGGCTGGAACTTCCACGGTCACCACAACGACACCGCCGAGCCGATGGCGTGGATCGACGGCCTCGACATCCCGTTCTCCAACTACACGGATGTCGGCTTCTTCGAGTTCGGGTCCGAACGGGTCACCGACGAGGCGAGCCCCGAGTTCTCCCGCTCCGAGCGTCTCTGGGCCCACCCGGGGCTGCGCCCGCTCTCCGGCCTCGACGACAAGGTCAGCTCGCCTCTCGCCGCCTACCGCTGGGAGCACACCGACGCCGCGCTGCGCGAGCAGCTCGCGCTCGAGGACGAGGGCTTCCCCGCGACCGTGGAACCCGGCCACGCCGCGATCCGCTACACGAACCCCACCACGGGGGGCGACGTGATGCCGACGATCCGCTGCGAGTTCCACCGGCTGCGCGCCGGCGCCGCGACCCCGCCGCGCCACGAGGTCGGCTCGTCGGTGTGGCAGGTGTTCGAGGGCCGCGGCTCGGTCGTGCTCGGCGACAACACGCACGACCTCGAGGAGGGCGACCTGTTCGTCGTGCCGAGCTGGGTGCCGTGGTCGCTGCAGGCCGACACCGAGTTCGACCTCTTCCGCTTCAGCGACGGCCCGATTATCGACCGTCTCGGATTCACCCGCACCTATGTGCCCTCGAAGGACGACAACCGATGAGACTCGCCACCCTCCGCACCCCCGCCGGGCACACCGCCGTCCGCCTCGACACGGAGACCGTCACGATCCTCCCCGGGATCTCCGACGTCGGCGCCCTGCTCGCGCGCCCCGACTGGCGCGAGGCCGCCGCCGCGAACGGGGAGACCCGTCGGCTCGCCGGCATCCGCGACGAGGAGTGGGCGCCCGTCGTGCCGGCCCCGGGCAAGATCGTCTGCGTCGGCCTCAACTACCGCAACCACATCCTCGAGATGGGCCGTGAACTGCCCGAGTACCCGACGCTCTTCGCGAAGTACCCCGAGGCGCTCGTCGGGCCCTACGACGACATCGCGCTGCCGCCCGTCGCCGCCGACGCGGTCGACTGGGAGGCCGAGCTGGCCGTCGTCATCGGGTCGACCGCGCGCCGGGTGTCCGAGGCCGAGGCGGGCGCGCACATCGCCGGCTACTCGGTCATGAACGACGTCACGATGCGCGACTACCAGTACCGCAGCCCCGAGTGGTTCCAGGGCAAGACGTTCGAGGCGACCGCCCCGTTCGGCCCCGTGCTCGTCACGGCCGACGAGTTCGCCCCCGGCGGGATGCTGCGAGGCGCCGTCGACGGCGAGACCGTGCAGCAGACCCCGACCGACGACCTCGTCTTCGGGCCGGAGGCGCTCGTCGCGTACATCTCCGAGATCTTCACCCTGCGCCCGGGCGACGTCATCGTCACGGGCACGCCGGGCGGCGTCGGCCACGCCCGGAAGCCCCCGCGCTACCTCGCGGCCGGGCAGGTGCTCACGACCTCGGTCGAGGGGATCGGCGAGCTGCGCAACCGCGTCGTCGCGGGAGTCTGATGTGGCCGCGCGCAGCGATCTCGTCACCGACCCGGACGTCGTCGAGGCGCTCCTGCTCATGCGGCGCGGCCAGGCGTTCTGGGCGCGCGCTCTCGGCGAGGTCGGTGACGACGAGCTGGGAGAGCCGTCGCTGCTGCCGGGATGGTCGCGCGCGCACGTCATCGCGCACGTCGGGTTCAACGCGCGCGCCGTCGCCCGGCTCGTCGAGTGGGCGCGCACCGGTGTCGAGACCCCGATGTACGAGTCGACGACGCAACGCGCCGAGGAGATCGAGTTCGGTGCGACGCTTCCCGCCGACGCGCTCCGGCACCTCGCCGCCCACGCCTCGGTGCATCTCAATGTCGAGTGGCGCGATCTGCCCGACGACCGCTGGTCGTACCCCGTGGTGACCGCGCAGGGCCGCACGGTTCCAGTCGCCGAGACCGTCTGGATGCGCACGCGCGAGGTGTGGATCCACGCCCTCGATCTGCGCACCGGGTACACGACCCGCGACTTCCCCGCGCCGTTGCTCGACCTGCTGCTCGACGACCTCCTGGCCGTGTGGCGACGCAAGCGCACCGACGGCGATCCCGACATCCTGCTCGAGCCGATCGACCGCGACGGCACCTACCGGGTGCTCGAGGACGGCCGCGCCGATCCGATCGTCGTGCGAGGAACGGCCGCCGACGTGGTGGGATGGGGCATCGGCCGGTCGCACCGCGGGGTCACGACACCCGACGGGACGCCGCCGGGCCCCGCACCGACCTGGCTTTAGGAGGCACCGTGGCCGACATCGACGCCCGCGAGCTCGATCCCGCGAGCACGTACCGACTGCTCGTCGGCTCCGTCGTCCCGCGCCCGATCGCATGGGTGACGAGCGGCGTGCCGCCGAAGCCGACGAACGTCGCGCCGTTCAGTTCGTTCACCTGGGTGAGTCAGCATCCCGCGATGCTCGGCTTCACCGTGAACCGGCGCACCACCGGCCGGAAGGATACGCTGCGCAACGCCCTCGACGACGGCGAGTTCGTCGTCAACATCGCCGGCGACGACATGCTCGAGCGGCTGCACGCGAGCTCGGAGTGGTTCGGCCCCGACGTGAGCGAGGCCGAGGCCGTGGGTCTCGAGCTGGAGCCGTCGACGGTCGTCGCCGTGCCGCGGATCGCGGGCGTGCCGGTCAGCATGGAGTGCGTCCTCGAGCGGGTGATCGAGTTCAGCCCCACCGGGGGAGAGTTCCTCGTCGGCCGGGTCGTGTCGTGGTACGTGCGCGACGACGTGCTCGTCGACGGCCGGATCGACACCGGTCGCGTGCGTCCCCTGGGGCGTCTGGCGGGTCCGCGCTACTCGGTGCTCGGGGAGGTCATCGAACTCCCGCCCGTTCCCGGCGGGTAGTCGCTCGCGAGCACCTTGAGCAGGAGTCGGCGCAAGGTCGCCCGCTCGGCGGTGTCGAGGGCGTCGGTGAGCACGTGCTCGACTTCTTCCGCGCGGGGACGGAGCCGATCGAGGGTCTCGCGACCCGCTCCGGTCAGCCGCACGCGATTCCGCCGACGGTCGGCGTCGTCGCGCGCACGTTCGATCAGGCCGTTGCGCTCGAGGCGGCTCACCAGGTCGGCGATCGTCGAGCGGTCGAGATCGAGTTCGTCGCAGAGATCCTGCTGGCTGGCATCCGGCATCCGGGCGAGCACGGCCAGCACCCCGAACTGCACGCTCGAGACCCCCGCCGACACGTGACGCTGCCAGGCGGCGACGTGCACCTGCTGCGCGCGACGGAAGAGGAACCCGGTGTAGTGCAGGGGTTCCGGTTCGTCGGGCGGCAGCGCGGCGGAGGTCATCCCCGCCATTCTGCCCCGACCGGTCGGCGTCACCCGACGCGCGGCAGCTCGGCCGGAAGCGGAGCGGGAGTCCAGCGGCGGACGGGTAGACCGCGCGCGGGTGACGGCATCGTGAAGAGCCAGCCGTCCCGCGGGCGGCGCAGCGCGAGCCAGCCGCGCATGAGCGGCATGCCGGTCGCGAGCACGAGCACATCGAGGTCGGGTCCGGCGAATCCGACGCTCGCGACATGGGCCTCCGCGAGCGTGACGGTGAGTTCGGGGCGGCGAGTTCCCTCGGGGTCGTAGACGTCGACCCGTCCCGCGTCGAACACGGTGACCCACAGCCGGCCGTGCTCGTCGACGGCGATGCCGTCCGGCATCCCGTCGATCGCGAGGAACGGCTCGGGCGGGCCGACCTCGGAGCCGTACGACCGTCGACTGATCGTGCGCGCCGCGGTGTCGGCGTGATACATCCAGGCGCCGTCGGGCGACCAGGCGATCCCGTTCGAGATCCCCACCGTCTCGCTGATCATCGTGACGGCCCCGTCGTGCTCGAGTCGCAGGAGCAGCTGCCGACCGTTCGGTCCGTCGGAGTCGAGGGTGCCGATGACCAGGCGTCCCTGCGGATCGACGTGACCGTCGTTGAAGCGCTCGCTCGGCCGCAGGAGCGGCGGCGTGGCCTCGATCGCGCCGGCAGCCCAGACGGTCGCGAGCGATCGGCCGAGTCCGCACACCCAACCGCCCGCCTCGGAGGGCAGCGCGCACCCGAGCTGGTCGCCGGTCTCGATCGTGCGCTCGTGCGTGATCGCCCCGCGCGCGACGGTCCCGGTGTGCAACGCTCCGAGTTCGATGTCGACCCAGCTCACCGTGCGGGAGGGGCCATCCCCGACGATGCCCTCGGGCAGGATGCCGCGTTCCATCTCGACGCGACGCGGTTCATCGGGGTTCCCCATGTCGCACCTCCTTCGTTCCGTCGATAACGATTCCGTTAACCCGTATACACACTCGGTTTAAGGCGTTATCCTGAGTGGGCACTCAGTTTAAGGTGCGCAATGGTGAGCACCTGCTCGCCCCGCTCCCGCGGGTCGTTCAGAGCTTTCCGCCCCCACAACGACGTAAAGGACGGAATCTTGAAGAAGAGCTCCCGGCTGCTTCTCGCAGCCACGGCCGGTGCGCTGGCCATCACCCTCGCCGCCTGCACCGGCGGCGCGACCGAGCCCGACGAGGGCGACACCACGACGGCCCCCCTCCTGACCCTCGGTCAGTTCGTGGAGCCGACCTCGTTCGACCCGTCGGCGGCCCAGGAGGGGAACGCGTTCCCGTACTTCCAGGCGGTCTACGACGCCCTCATCAAGCGCGAGCCCGACGGCAGCCTCGCGCCGTTCCTCGCCACCGAGTGGGAGTGGGATGACAGCCTCACCGAGCTGACCCTCACGCTTCGCGACGACGTCACCTTCACCGACGGTGCCGCGTTCGACGCGGACGCGGCCGTCGCCAACATCGAGCACTTCATCGCGACCCCCGGCCCGCAGGCCAACCAGGCGTCGGCGATCGAGTCGGTCGAGGCGGCCGACGCGACGACCCTCGTCATCGAGCTCAGCGAGCCCGACCCGTCGCTCGAGTACTCGCTCGCGAGCGCGCTCGGTCTCATGGCGAGCCCCGAGGCGCTCGGCACCGAGGACATCGCCTCGAACCCGGTCGGGTCCGGACCGTACGTGCTCGAGAGCGCGGTCGTCGGCTCCGAGTACACCTTCGTGCGAAACGACGACTACTGGGGCGACCCGCTTCCCTACGACTCGGTGAAGTTCCTGCTGCTGCCCGACGAGACGGCGCGAGTCAACGCGCTGCGCTCGGGTCAGATCAACGCCTCGATCTTCAATAACCCGGCGTCGTCCGCCGAGCTCGAGTCCGCGGGCTTCAACGTGCAGCACGCGCCGCTCAACTGGACCGGCTTCGTCTACTTCGACCGCGACGGCGCGCTCAACCCGGCACTCGCCGACCCGCGCGTGCGTGAGGCGATCACCGTTGCCATCGACAAGGAGGGCCTGCTCGACAACGTCGGCGCCGGACTCGGTCAGCTGGAAGACCAGATCTTCCCCGAGTCGTCGCTCTCCTACCTCGACGACGCCAGCGGCAGCGACCGGTTCGCGTACGACCCCGACCGGGCGCGTGAGCTGCTCGACGAGGCGGGCTACGGCGACGGCTTCACGCTCAACATGCCGATCGGCGGGGTGTTCCCGCCGGCGCTGTACGCGACGATCGAGCAGAACCTCGCGGACGTGGGGATCACGATGACCCGCACCGAGTTCGCGCCGGGACAGATCATCCCCGCGCTGCTGGGCGGCAAGCACGAGATCACGTACTTCACGCTCGCGATGTTCAACGACTGGACGACGATCCGCCAGTACGTGGCCTCGGACGCCCCGTGGAACCCGTTCGGCTCGTCTGACCCGGAGCTCGACGCGCTCATCGACGAGTTCCAGTTCGCCCAGAGCGACGAGGAGCGCACCGAGATCGGACGCTCGATCAACGAGTGGCTCATCGACAACAACTGGTTCGGCGTCTTCTCCTCGGCGGAGTCGACGTACGCGGACGACGGTACCGTCGAGATCACGCTTCAGGCCCAGCAGGCCGTGCCGTCGATCTACAACTACTCGCCCGCCAACTGAGCGCGAGCGGACCCCCGGGAGCTCCCGGGGGTCCGCTTCCCGCCGAGAGGTCCCACCCCGTGCTGACGTTCCTCGCCAAGCGCATCGCGCTGGCTCTGTCCCAGCTCCTCGCGATCTCGGTGATCGCGTTCACGCTGCTCTACCTCTCGTCCGAGGGCATCGCCCGCGCGATCCTCGGTGAGCAGGCGACTGAAGAGCAGGTCGCCCTCAAGACCGCCGAACTCGGCCTCGACCGGCCCCTCGCCGTGCGCTACGTCGAGTGGCTCGGCGGAGCTCTCACCGGTGACCTCGGCCGCTCCTACTTCACGCCGCAAGAGGTCATCGACGCCCTCCTCGCGCGCCTCCCCGTCACGCTCTCCCTCATCATCACCGTCACGATCATCTCGGCGATCATCGCGTTCGGCCTGGGTGTCGCCGCCGCCGTCTACCGCGGCTGGCTCGACCGCGTCGTGCAGGTGCTCTCCGTCGTCGGCTACGCCGTCCCGGGGTTCCTCATCGCGCTCTTCCTCGTCGTTGTGTTCGCGCTCAACCTCCGGATCGTCCCCGCCACGGGCCCGGGCAGTCTGGGGCTCGCGATCGCGGCCATCTCGGTCGGGGCGATCGCCTCGGTGGCCCAGCAGGTGCGCGGGGCGATGATCGACGTCCTCCGCGCCGACTACGTTCGCACGCTGCGCAGTCGCGGCCTCAGCGAGCTCGAGATCGTCTTCAAGCACGCCCTGCGCAACGCCTCGGGCACCGGGATCACGGTGCTGGGGCTGCAGTTCGTCGGCCTCCTCGGTGCCGCGATCGTGGTCGAGCAGATCTTCGCGCTGCAGGGTCTCGGCACGGTCGCGATCACCTACACGACTCGTGGCGACATCCCCGTCGTCATGGGGCTCATCATCGTCACGTCGCTCATCGTGGCGACCGTCAACCTCGCCGTCGACCTTCTGGTCGGCGTGCTCAACCCGAAGGCGAGGGTCGCATGACCGCCCCCACCGCCCGTCGTGCCGCCCGCGACTCGGTGTTCCGGCAGTTCATCACGAGTCCGCTACCCGCGGCGGCCTCGATCGTGCTGCTGGCGCTCGTCGCCCTGGCCCTGTTCGCGCCGCTGCTGACCACAGCCGACCCCAACTTCTCGGCCATCCGCGACTCGTACCTCCCGCCGCTGTCGCCCGATCACCTGCTGGGCACCGACTCCGCGGGTCGTGACACGTGGTCGCGACTGCTGTACGGCGGCCAGGTGTCACTTCTCGGCGCGGCGCTCGCGCTCGTCGTCGCGGCACTCATCGGCATTCCGTCGGGGTTGCTCGCGGGGTACTACGGCGGCTGGTTCGACTCGCTCTCGGTCTGGTCCTCGAGCATGATCCAGTCGATGCCCGGAATCGTCGTGCTGCTCGCCGCGCGCGCGGTGCTCGGCCCCTCGATCTGGATGTCGATGCTCATCTTCGGCGTCATCCTGTCGCCCGGCTTCTACCGGATCGTGCGCACGGCGGTCATCAACGTGCGCAACGAGCTCTACGTCGACGCGGCGCGGGTCTCGGGGCTGCGGGACTCGGCCATCATCGGCCGACACGTGCTCACCGTCGTGCGAGCCCCCATCATCATCCAGGGGTCGCTGCTGCTCGGGATCGCTCTCGCCATCCAATCGGGGCTGGAGTTCCTCGGGGTGGGCGACAACACGATCCCGTCGTGGGGCAACATGCTCAACGAGGGCTTCCGCAACCTCTACCGCGACCCGATCTCGATCCTCTGGCCCGCCCTCGCGATCTCCCTCGTCTGCGCCGCGCTCGTGATGATCGGCAACGGGCTGCGGGATGCTCTCGAAGAGCGCGGCGTGCGCGTCCCGCGCGCGTCCCGCAAGCGCCGCGAGGCCGCGACGGTGGAGGCGACGCCGGTCGTGACCGCCGAGACGGCCGTCGCGCGACCAGAAGACGACGCGACGCCGATCCCGACTCCGGAGCCGGATCCCGACGCGGTGCTCACCGTGCGCAACCTGCGCATCGGCTACGGTTCGGGCGACGCGGTCACGACCGTCGTGCACGACGTCAGTCTCGACGTTCGCGCGGGGGAGGTGCTCGGCCTCGTCGGCGAGTCCGGCTCGGGCAAGACGCAGACCGCGTTCGGAGTGCTCGGACTGCTGTCGACGGGTGGTCGCGTGACCAACGGAAGCATCCTCTTCGACGGGAAGGACCTCACGTCGCTCACGCCGGGCGCGCTGCGCTCGCTGCGCGGAACCGGGATCGCGTACATCCCGCAGGAGCCGATGAGCAACCTCGATCCGTCGTTCAAGATCGGCACCCAGCTCATCACGCCGATGATGCGCCGCCTGAAGATCGACCGCGCGACCGCGCGCACCCGCTCCCTCGACCTGCTGGACCGGGTGGGCATCCGTGACCCGAAGCGCACCTTCGAGTCGTACCCGCATGAGATCTCCGGGGGGATGGCGCAGCGCGTGCTCATCGCCGGTGCGGTGTCGTGCAGCCCCCGACTGCTCATCGCCGACGAGCCCACCACCGCACTCGACGTGACGGTGCAGGCGGAGGTGCTGAAGCTCCTGCGCGACCTGCAGGCGGAGTCGGGGATGGCCGTCATCCTCGTCACCCACAACTTCGGCGTGGTCGCCGACATCTGCGACCGGGTCGCCGTGATGAACAAGGGAACCATCGTGGAGATGAACGACGTCGACTCGGTGTTCGCGCGTCCGCGGCACCCGTACACGAGGATGCTGCTCGGCTCGACCCTCGAGGGCGGCCCGTCCCGTACCGAGCTCGACGCGCTGGAGGGTGGACGATGAGCGCGCCGCTGCTCACCGTCGACAAGCTCGGCGTCGACTTCCGCAAGGGTCGCTCGACCTTCCGCGCGCTCGACGACATCTCGTTCGACATCCAACCCGGTGAGACGCTGGGCCTGGTCGGCGAGTCGGGGTCGGGAAAGACGACGATCGGGCGGGCGATCCTCGGCCTCGTGAAACCCAGCAGGGGCACGATCACCTTCGAGGGTCGCGACATCACCCACGCGTCCCGGTCCGACCGTCGTGAACTGAGCCGCGACATCCAGGTCGTGTTCCAGGACCCGTACACGTCGCTGAACCCGTCGCTCACGATCGAGCAGATCCTCGCCGAACCGTTGCGTGCGCAAGGTGTGTCGCGGCGTGAGGCCTCGGACCGGGTGCGTGAGCTGCTCGCGCGCGTCAACCTCCCCGCGGATGCCGCCGACCGGCTGCCCCGCGAGTTCTCGGGCGGGCAGCGGCAACGTGTCGCGATCGCCCGCGCCCTGGCCCTGCGCCCCAAACTCATCGTCTGCGACGAGCCGGTGTCGGCGCTGGACCTCTCGACCCAGGCGCGCGTGCTCGACCTGTTCATCGAGCTGCAGCGCCAGACCGGCTGCGCCTACCTGTTCGTCTCGCACGACCTCTCGGTCATCCGACACATCAGCCACCGCGTGCTCGTGCTCAACCAGGGCGAACTCGTCGAATCCGGCGGCGTCGACCAGATCACCGGCGACCCGCAACATCCCTACACCCGGCGGCTGCTCATGTCGGCGCCCGTGCCCGACCCCGAGGGTCAGCGCAAGCGCCGCGCGATCCTGGAGAGCGCGGAGTTCGGCACCGCGGGAACGGAGTGAGGCGATGAGCGAGAAGGCGACGAGGCGAAGCCCTCGCGGGGAGAACCGCCGGGCCGTGATCATCGACGCGGCGGCGCGCGAGTTCGCGCTGCACGGCTACCACGGGGCCTCGATCGCGGCGATCGCCGACAAGGTCGGCATCACCCAGTCGGGTCTGCTGCACCACTTCCCGTCGAAGGAGGCGCTGCTCGACGCCGTCGTGCAACGCCGATTCGAGGAGGATGCCGGGCTCGCCGACCGGCTCGGACTCGGCGGGGCCTCCCCGTTCGCCGGCTACGACGCGATGGTCGCGCGCAACATCGCCGACCCGACGTGGGTGCAGTTCCTCTCCGTCATCACGGCGGATGGTCTGACCGAAGACAACCCGGCGCACGAGCTCATCCGCACCCGGTACGAGCGCGTGCGCACCCGCATCCGCGACCGCATCCTCTCTCACCGCGGCGACCAGTACGAGTTGCCGGCGCACCTCGACCCCGACGACGTGGCGTCGCTCCTGCTCGCCGCGCTCGACGGACTGCAGCTGCAGTGGCTCTACGACGACTCCGTCGACATGCGTCGCCGCATCCAGTTGCTCATCCAGCTCATCACGACCGCCACCGAACCTCCGCAGAAAGCACCATGACCTTCGCCACCGACTCCGACGGAACCCGCTACCGCGACCTCAACGGCAACGGGGTGATGGATCCGTACGAAGACCCGCGCCTGCCCGTGGCCGACCGCGTCGATGACCTGCTCGATCGCATGACGCTCGCCGAGAAGGCCGGGCAGATGGTGCAAACGGTCGTCAGCACCACCGTCGACGGCTACCTCGACGGCCGGCCGTTCGCCGACCGTCCGGAGACGGCGGCCATGATGATCGCCGACCGCGGCGTCACCCACCTGAACGTGCACCAGATCCCGGCCCCGCGCGAAATGGCGCGCTGGGCGAACCAGGTGCAGCGCGCGGCCGAGTCGACGCGGCTCGGCATCCCCGTCACGATCTCGACCGACCCGCGCCACTCGTTCGCCGAGAACTTCGGGGCGTCGTTCACGGCGGAGCACCTCTCCGCCTGGCCCGAGCCGCTCGGCCTCGGCGCCCTCGCCGACGAGGGCCTCGTGCGCACCTTCGCCGACATCGCCCGCCAGGAGTACGTCGCGCTCGGCATCCGCTCGGCGCTGCACCCGACCCTCGACGTCGCGACCGAGCCCCGCTGGCCGCGTCAGTACAGCACCTTCGGGCAGAGCGCCGACGTCGTCGCGCGCCTCGGCGTCGCCTATGTCGACGGATTCCAAGGGCCGAGCCTCGGCCGGTCGAGCGTCGCCTGCATGGCGAAGCACTTCCCTGGCGGCGGGCCGCAGCGGCACGGCGAGGACCCGCACTTCGAGTACGGCAAGGAACAGGACTACCCGGGCGGGATGTTCGACTACCACCTCGAGCCGTTCCGACGGGTGCTCGCGCGCGGCGTCTCGGCGATCATGCCCTCGTACGGCGTGCCGATCGGGCTCGTGATCGACGGCGAGCCGATCGAGGAGGTCGGGTTCGGCTTCAACCGCCAGATCGTGACCGGGCTGCTGCGCGAGCGCCTTGGCTTCGAGGGGGTCATCTGTGCCGACTGGGGCCTGATCACCGAGTCGGTGATCGGGGGCAAGAGCCTGCCCCCCCGATCCTGGGGCGTCGAGCATCTGACCGAGCTCGAGCGCGTCGCGAAGGGGCTCGAGGCGGGACTCGACCAGTTCGGGGGCGAAGAAGACCCGCGGTGGATCGTCGAGCTCGTCGAGTCCGGTCGGGTGTCCGTGGAGCGGATCGACGCGTCCGTGCGCCGACTGCTGACCGTCAAGTTCGAGCTCGGCCTCTTCGACGACCCGTACGTCGACGAGGACGCCGCCGTCGAGATCGTCGGCAAGCCGGAGTTCCGTGCTGCCGGCCACCGCACGCAGGTGGCGTCGGTCACGGTGCTCTCCGACCCCGATTCGCGGCTTCCGCTCGCGGCGGGCACGCGCGTCTTCGCCCCGGAGATCGCCGAGGATGCCGTCGTCGCGGCGGGTCTCGACGCCGTCGGCGCGCCGAGCGACGCCGACGTCGTCGTCACGCGCCTCGCGACGCCGTACGAGCCCCGCGACCGCTTCGCGCTGGAGTCGGCGTTCCACGCCGGCAGCCTCGAGTACGCGGACGAGGAGATCGAGCGCCTCGCCGGCTATGCCGAGCACGCGCCGGTCGTGCTCGTCGCGCACCTCGAGCGACCCGCCATCCTCACGCCCCTGCTGCCGCACGTCGCGGCCGCCGTCGCCGTCTACGGGTCGTCGGATGCCGCCGTGCTGGAGGCCCTCACCCGGCCGGGGGCGGCCCGTGGTGCGCTGCCCTTCGACGTTCCGCGCAGCACCGCGTCGATCCTCGAATCCCGCGTCGACGTGCCCGGTGACGCCGCGGACCCGCTGTTCCGGGCAGGAGTGTGACCATGGTCTCCGGTGACGTCGCCGAGGGTTTCGGCGAGATCCGCACGTTCTTCGAGTCCGCGACGGAACGCGACCCCGAGTACGCGTTCCAGCTCGCCGTATACCGCGGCGCGGAGCGCATCGTCGACCTGTGGGGCGGTGAGGGGATGTCACCCGACTCGCTCATGATCCCGATGTCGGTGTCGAAGAACTCGATCGCGTTCGTCGTCGGACTGCTCGTCGAGCGCGGAGAGCTCGACCTCGACACCCCCGTCGCCCACTACTGGCCCGAGTTCGCCGCGGAGGGCAAGGGTGGCATCCTCGTGCGGGAACTCCTGTCGCACCAGGCGGGCCTGCCCGAGACGGATCCCCGCCTGACCGACGACGACACGCTCGACCCGGTCGCGTGCGCCGAGCGTCTCGCCGCACAGCTGCCTTGGTGGCGGCCCGGCTCGACCTTCGGCTACCACGCGCTCACGATCGGACTGCTCGCCTCGGAACTCGTGCGCCGCGTCACCGGCCGCACGTTCGGCGAGTTCTTCGAGGCCGAGTTCCGGGCCCCCCGCGACCTCGACTTCCACGTCGGCAGCACCCCCGAGCTCGAACGTCGCGTGCTCGAGACGTTGCCGATGATCCGACCCGACGCGCCCGGGACCCCGCCGTTCACGCAGACGCCGGGCCAGATGGGCCGCGAGGTGTTCGCGAGCATCGGAGTGCAGCGCACCCCCGACGAGCAGCACGAGTGGGCTCGCACGCGACGCCGTCTCGGCAATCCGGCGGGCTTCGCGACGGTGAGCGCGCGCGGGGTCGCGGGCCTCTTCGCCGAGACGGTGGTCGGCCTCACGGGCCCGGCCCTGCTGGCGCCCTCGACCGTCGCGCGGCTTGCCCAGCCCCAGGTCTCGGGCATCGACGCGGTCATCGGCATCCCGCGGAGCTACGGCATCGTCTTCCAGAAGCCCACCGAGAACCTCGCGTTCGGCAGCCGTCGCGCCTTCGGCCACGACGGCGCGGGTGGGGGGCTCGGCTTCCACGATCCGCTCACCGGCGTGAGTTTCGGCTACCTCGTGCGACGCACCCCCTACCCCGGCGGGGCCGACGCGCGCGCGATCGAGGCGGCCCAGCGCATCCACGCCCTCGTCGCCGAGCTCGAACCCTCGCGATGATCCTCGACCCGCCGACCACCGGACTCGACCGCGTCTTCCGCGTCGACGCGCGCGTGGGACCGGTCGAGGACTACGGGATCACCCGCGCGGGCCACCGTCGCGTCGTCCCGATCCTCGGCGGGACGGTGTCGGGGGAGGTCGAGGCCGAGCTGCTGCCCGGCGGTGCCGACTGGCAGCTCGTCGCGCCCGACGGGCGGCTCGAGATCGACACCCGCTACTCGGCGCGCACCCGCGACGGCGAGCTGCTGCACCTGCGCACCCACGGCATCCGCACCGGTCCGGCGGATGTGCTCGAGGCCGTGCTGCGCGGGGATGCCGTCGGCGCCGACGCCTACTACTTCCGGGTCGTCGTGACGGTCGAGACGTCCGCACCCCGGTTCGCCCATCTTCAGGACTCGCTCCTCGTCGCCGCGGCGGCGCGCGGAGCCGACCGCGTCGTGTACGACGCCTACCGTGTGCGATGAACGCGACCGGATCGGACGGAGACGACATGACGGAGCGCATCACCCCCGAGACGCTGCTCGGCACGGTGCTCGACCACCCCGAGGCGCGGACCGTGTTCGTCACCGCGGTCCCGGGCGTCGCGAACTCGCCGCTGCTGCTGCAGTTCCGCAGCCGCACGCTGCGCAGTCTCGTCGAGCGCGACGCCAGGCTGCGGAACGACCCGGATGCCGTCGCCCGGTTGTGGGCAGAGCTCGCGACGATCGAGGCGACCCCGAGCGTGCGCCGTGAGCCGCCGGCGATCCGACCCGATCCCGACTTCGAACCCGTGGGCGCCGCCCTCCGCACGGTAGAGCACGACGCGTCGGGGTCGCTCTGGCACCCCTTCGAGCTGCGGATCGTCGGACCGTCGCACGGCAACCCATTCGTCGACGTCGAGCTCGGCGCGACGTTCACGTCGCCCGCGGGCGAGCGCGTCGAGGTCGGCGGCTTCTACGACGGCGACGGGCGCTACCGCATCCGCCTCCTGCCGTCGGTGCCCGGCCGGTGGCGGTTCCGCACCAGGTCGACCGCCCGCAGCCTCGACCGGCTCGAGGGACAGTTCGAGATCGAGGGGTCGTCGGCGCCCGGACCGGTACGGGTCGACGGCATGCACTTCCGCCACGCCGACGGGTCGCGTCACCTGCCGCTCGGCACGACGGCCTACGCCTGGACGCATCAGGTCGACGAGCTGCAGGAACGCACGCTCGCCTCACTTGCGGAGTCGCCGTTCACCAAGATCCGGATGTGCGTGTTCCCGAAGTCGTACCTCTACAACGCGAACGAGCCCGAGCGCTTTCCGCTGCCGCGCGACGCGGACGGCGGGTTCGACACGACCCGCTTCGACCCTGTGTGGTGGGCGCACTTCGAGCGCCGCATCCAGCAGCTCGGCGAGCTCGGCATCCAGGCGGATGTCATCCTCTTCCACGCTTACGACCGGTGGGGGTTCTCCGACCTCGGCCGAGCCGCCGACGACCGGTACGTGCGGTACGCCGTGCGTCGCCTCGCCGCGTTCCCCAACGTGTGGTGGTCGATGGCCAACGAGTACGACCTGCTGTGGTCGAAGACGGTCGACGACTGGGAGCGGATGGCGGCGATCGTCGTCGAGGAGGATCACGCCGACCACCTGCTCTCGATCCACAACTGCTTCGGGTTCTACGACTACACGCGCCCGTGGATCACGCACTGCTCGGTGCAACGGATCGACGTCTACCGCACCGCCGAGAACACGACCGAGTGGCGTGAGCAGTGGGGCAAGCCGATCGTCATCGACGAGTGCGCCTACGAGGGCGACCTCGACCAGGGCTGGGGCAACATCACCGCCGAGGAGCTCGTGCGCCGGTTCTGGGAGGGTGCCGTGCGGGGCGGGTACGTCGGCCACGGCGAGACCTACTACCGCGACGACGAGGTGATCTGGTGGGCGAAGGGCGGTGACCTCACGGGCGACAGCCCCGCGCGCATCCGGTTCCTCGCCGAGCTCACGGCGCAGTCGCCGACCGGTGTGCTGGAACCGCTGCCTTCCGACTGGGATGCGCCGTGGGGCGGTGTCGCGGGGGAGTACTCGATCGTGTACTTCGGCTTCAACCGGCCGAGCTTCCGCACCATCTCGTTGCCCCCCGGGGAGCGGGTGCACGTCGACGTGATCGACACCTGGAACATGACGGTCGACCGCCTCGACGGGGTCTTCGCCGACAGCTTCACCGTGCCGCTGCCGGCCCGTCCCTATCTCGCCATCCGCCTCACCGCGGCCTGACCTCTGGAGGACATCGACATGACTCAGCGACTCGAGGGTCGGACGGCGCTCATCACGGGCTCGGCGGCGGGGATCGGCCGCGCGATCGCCGAGCGGTTCGCCGACGAGGGCGCGCGCGTCGTCGTCGCCGACCGCGACGAAGCCGCGGCACGCGCCGTCGCGGGATCACTCCCGACCGCGCGGGCCGCGGGCGTCGACGTCGCCGACGAGGCGGCGGTCGCCGCGACGTTCGCGGAGCTCGACGACGCCGGATGGACGCCCGATGTCGTCGTCGCGAGCGCCGGGGTGCAGCTCTTCGGTCGCGACGCGAAGGTCGCCGACCTCGACCTGGAGACCTGGCGGCGCACGCTCGACGTCAATCTCACGGGCGCCTTCCTCACGCTCAAGTACGCGGTGCGCGGCATGCTGCGTCTCGGCGGGGGGTCGATCATCGTGATCGGCAGCCCCACCGCGCTGAACGGGGAGGGCGCGGAGTTCACGGCGTACTCGGCGTCGAAGGCCGGAGCGCACGGCATGACGCGTGCGGTCGCCAACGCCTACGCGACGCGCGGCATCCGGGCGAACGTCGTCGTGCCGGGCTACACCGAGACCGGGCTCGTCTCGGCGATCGTCGACGACCCGGTCGCGCGCGCGGCGATCATCGGGCGCATCCCGCTCGGCCGCGCGGGCCGGGCCGAGGATGTCGCGGGCATCGCGACGGTCCTCGCGAGCGACGACGCCGCCTTC
>CAMLMQ010000023.1 GCA_946481135.1 uncultured Microbacteriaceae bacterium | reverse complement strand
TCCAGGGCATCGTCGGCAACGCCAACATCCTCGCGATGATCGCGCTGCTCGCCCTGATCGCGGGGGTGGCGAAGATCGTCGCCGGGCGCGGGACGATGGTGTCGTTCGTCGTCTGGAGCGCGCTCGCCGTCGGGATGCTCGCGCTCACCCGTTCGACGACCGTGCTGCTCGCCGGGGCGGCGGTCGCCGCCGTCGTGCTGCTCGCCTGGTTCGCCCGACGCGGCACCGGCCCACGCCGCGTCGCGACGGCGATCGCACTCGTCGTCGGCTCCGCGCTCGTGGCCGTGCTCGCGGTCGTGTTCCGCGGGCCGCTGCTCGCTCTCGCCGGGCGCAGCGACGACCTCACCAACCGGCTCGACATCTGGACCGCCGTCACCGACCTCGCCGCCGAGCGCCCCGTCGCGGGCTGGGGCTGGATCTCGTACTGGGCCCCGTGGATCCCCCCCTTTGACGACCTCGCCGTCATCAAGGGCGTCACCTACCTGCAGGCGCACAACGCGTGGCTCGACGTCTTCCTCCAGCTCGGCGTGATCGGCCTCGTGGTTGTCGGACTCTTCGTGCTCGCGACCCTGCTGCGGTCGTGGGTGTACGCGATGGACGGCCCGCGCGACCACGCGCTCGTGCCCCTCGCCCTGGTGACCGCGCTCCTCGTGCAGAGCCTCGCCGAGAGTCGGCTGCTCATCGAGATCGGCTGGGCGCTGCTGGTGATCGTCAGCATCCGTACCGCCACGAACCGCTGGGAACGCCGATGACGGGGGAGCGGCGGTGATCGCGGCGATCGCCGAGTTCCTGCGCCAGCCGCGCACGACGGCCGCCCTCACCACGACGGGGGCGGGCCTCGTCGTCATCGCGTTCGCGGTGCAGCAGCTCGCCGGCTGGCCGGGCTACATCGCGGCGCTGCTGCTGCTCGACGCACTGCTGCTGCTGTCGCTGTGGGCTCGGCGCGACGAGATCGAGTGGAACTGGGCGATCCTTCCCATCACGCTCCTCACCTACCTCGCCTGGGTCGGGATGTCGACGATCTGGAGCGGCTACCAGCGCCTCACTCTCGTCTCGTTCGGCTACCTCCTGCTCGTGACTCTCGTCGGGGCCTACATCGGCCTCTCGCGCGACACGATCCAGATCATCCGGTCGTTCGGAGATGTCTTCCGCGCCGTGCTCCTCGCCTCGATCGTGCTCGAGACGCTCTCGGGCATCATCTTCGACGCCCCCTTGCGTGTGCTGAACGTCGAGGGCGAGCTCGCCGTCGGCGGACCGATCTCGGGGCTCGTCGACACTCGCAACCAACTCGGTCTCCTCGCCGTGCTCGCGATCGTCACCTTCCTCATCGAGTGGCGCACGCGGTCGATCCGACGGGATGTCGCCATCCCCTCGCTCGCGCTCGCGGTCGGCACCCTCGTCTTCACACGCTCCCCCGTCGTCGCGATGGTCGCGGTCGTCGTGCTCGCCGCGACCGCGGTGCTCTACGGGATCCGCCGCCTGCGCCCCGAGCGTCGCCAGGTCGCGCAGTACGTCGTGCTCGGCGTGCTCGCGGTCGGCGCCGCGCTCGCGTGGGCGTTGCGGGGGCCGATCATCGCGCTGTTCAATGCCTCGGGCGAGCTGCAGTTCCGGTTGGAGTTGTGGCAACGCGTGCTCGACTTCGTGCCCGTCCACGTGCTCGAGGGATGGGGATGGGTGGGCATCTGGGACTCTCGAGTGCCGCCGTTCTCGGTGCTCACGCCGACCGACGGCCGGCCGCACGACGCGGCCCTGAACGCGCTCGTCGACCTGTGGTTACAGGTGGGCGCAGTGGGCGTGTTCCTCTTCCTCGCGCTCGTCGGCTTCGCGTTCGTGCGGTCGTGGCTGCTCGGGGGTCGTCGACGTTCGGTGGTGCATACGTGGCCTGCGCTCGTGCTCGTCGCCCTCATCGTCGTATCCGTTGCGGAGAGCTCGATCCTGGTCGAGAGCGGGTGGCTGCTCTTCGTGATCTGTGCCGTCAAGGCGTCGAGCGAGTTGAGCTGGCGCACGGCGCTCACGACACCCGGTCCGAGTGACGAGATCTCAGGGGTAGCGAGTCCACCGAGCTGACCCGAGGCCCGCGGTTAGCATGCTGTGGTGCCTCTCGTAGCCGTCAACCTCCTGCAGTCCACCGGCACAAAGGGGGGCATCGAGATCTATGCGCGCGAACTCTACGCGCAACTCGGCACGATGCCGTCCGAGTTCGACTATGTCGCCTTCGCGAGCAGAGAGCTCGCCGCCTCCGGCGCGGACTGGTTCCCGGGTGAGGTGGTCGACTCGGGAATCAGCGGCGAGAACCGCCTGACGTGGGCTCGTGGCGAGCTCTTCGCGGTCTCCCGGTTCGCCGACGGCCGCCGCGCTGACCTCATTCATGGTCCCGCGATGTTCGGTCCCTTACGGTCTCGTGCGCGCGTCGTCATCTCCATGCACGACGTTCTCTACTTCTCGCATCCGCACCTGATGCAGACGAAGCTCTACACCGAGCCCGTGAAGTGGATGGAGCGCCGGGGTGTCGCGAACGCGACGCGCGTCATCACGATTTCCGAGTACTCCGCGCGCAACATTCAGCGCTACCTGCACGTTCCCCGCGAGCGTCTCGACATCATCCCGCTCGCTGGACGGTCGTCGGTGCGCGGCGCACGTGTGGATTCTGGGCGCCGGGATGACCTCTTCCTCGCCATCGGGCAGCGCAGCCCCTACAAGGACTTCGAGACGGTTGTGCGCGCGTGGGCTCACATTCCGGAGGGCGCACGGCCACAGCTTGTCGTGACAGGAAGCCACGGCGAGGATCCGCTCATCCCGATCGTGGCGGAGCTCGGCCTCGCGCCCTGGGTCACTCTGCGCGAGTGGGTGTCGACCGACGAGCTCGCGGCGTATTACGCCGAAGCGACCGCCCTCATCGACTCGACGCTCGCGAGCGGATTCACACTGCCCACCGTCGAGGCGATGGCGCAGGGCCTCCCCGTCGTGCTCGCGGACTCCGAGATCTTCCGGGAGGTCGGAGCGGACGCGACGCTCTTCTACACAAGCGGCGACCCGGCCAGCCTTGCGGCGACCGTCCAGCGCTTCGCTGCGGAACGTGGTCTCGCGGCCGAACTCTCCCGCCGCGGCCTCGAACGCTCCGCGTTGTACTCGTGGCGCCGCGTTGCCGAGGGCACCCTCGACTCGTTCCGCGCGGCGCTACGCGGACCCCGTCGCCTCCGCTGATTCCCCGTGAGTCGGGCGGTCAGCGTGCGCCGACCTCCACGAGCACCTCGTGGAGCAGGTCGATGCCGTCGTGCGTCTCGTAGGCGCGGTTGCCGACAAAGAGGCCCTGGTCGTGCATCGTGTCGGCCGCCGGCAGAGCATCCGGGACGACCGCGTCGAGATATCGCATGGCGGGATTCCGCGTGAAGTTTCCCGCGACGATCGGGCGCGACTCGATGCCCGCCGCCGTCAGACGCGCGCCGACCTCACGGCGACGCGTCGCGAGGGGACCCTCGAGGATCATCGAGAACCCGAACCAGCTGCTGCTGCCGACCTCTCGCTGGATCCGGACGTGTTCGAGGTCGCTCATGCGCTGGACCCAGTAGGCGCCGTTGGCGCGACGTGCCGCGACGATCCCGTCGATCTTCTTCACCTGCTCGATGCCGATGGCTCCCGACATCTCGACCGGACGAAGGTTGTAACCGGGCAGCACGAAGCAGAATGAGTCGCGAAAGGGGTCGCCGGTCTTGTCGTGAACGAAGTTTTCCGGCGGGAGCTCGCGGGTCCATCCATGAGCTCGCAACGACGTGAGCATCTGCCGGAGCCGCTCGTCATCGGTCACCACCACGCCGCCCTCCATGGTCGAGATGTGGTGCGAGAAGAAAGTGCTGTAGGTGCCCATGACACCGAAAGTACCGGCCTGCTTCCCGTCGAACTCGGCCCCGAGCGACTCGCAGTTGTCCTCGAAGATCGTCAGGCCGTTCGCGTCCGCAAGAGCCTGGAGCCGCGTGAAGTCGTTGGGGTTTCCGAGGAGATTGACGGCGAAGACGGCCTTCGTCCGCGGACCGATCGCGGCCTCGGCCAGCTCGAGATCCATGTTGAGCGTGTCGAGATCGACATCTACGAAACGCAGCTTCAGACCGTACTGCTGGAGCGGGTAGTACGTCGTCGCCCACGAGACAGCGGGAACGAGGACCTCGTCGCCGGCGTTCAGGTCGATCTCCGGGTTGAGCACGGCGGCCGCGATCGCCACGAGGTTGGCGCTGCTGCCCGAGTTGACCATGACCGCGTGTTTCGCCCCTACCTGCGCCGCGAAGTCGTGCTCGAACTGCTGGACAAGCGGCCCCATGGTGAATCGTCCCGAGTCGACGACTCGCTGAATCGCGGCGTACTCGGCCTCATCCCACGACGAGGTCGCGAGAGGGAAGTCGGTGGTTCTGTTGTTCTCGGTCAACGTGGGTCCTTAGTCGAAGAGGCGATCAGATCGTCGTAGGTCGCCGCGATACCGGTCGCGAGATCGGTCGTAGGCGCCCAGCCGAGCGCACGTGCGGCGGAGGAGTCGAGCAGGCGGCGCGGCACGCCCGCAGGTTTCGACGCGTCAAAGACGAGTTCTCCGGCAAAGCCCGCGACTCGCGCGGCCTCGCGATAGTAGTCCGCGATCGAGTGGTCGATCCCGCATCCGAGGTTGAGGGCGAGGGGCCAGGAGCCGAGCACGCCGACCTGGCTCACGATCCAGTCGGCGAGATCGCCGACGAAGGTGAACTCGCGGCGAGCGGTGCCGTCGCCCCAGACCTCCACGGTCTTCGCTCCGTCCGCGACGGCGGCGTGCATCTTGCCGAGCGCCGCCGCGATGAGGTGCGCCGTGGCTGCGTCGTAGTGGTCGTAGGGGCCGTAGAGGTTTGAGGGGACCGCCGCGCGGAACGCCGTCCCGTCCTGACGCGCGATGTACTCGCACAGTCGGATGCCGGCGAGCTTGGCGATCGCGTACCCTTCGTTCACCGACTCGACCGCGCCCGTCAGGATGTCCTCCTCGACGTAAGGCCTCTCGTAGGCGGCCGGGTAGACGGCCGCCGATCCGATATAGAGCAGTTCGCCGACGCCCGCCTCGCGCGCGCCCGAGATGACCGCCGCGTCCATCTGAAGGTTGTCGAGCAGGAACGGCACCGGCGTCGCCACCTTCGCCCCGACTCCGCCGACCTTCGCGGCCGCATGAATGACGACGTCGGGGCGCTCCGCTGTGAGGAGCGCGCGGACCGCGGCACCGTCGCGTAGATCGACGTCAGCGCGACTCACGGCAACGACCTCGAGATCTGGACGTCCCGAACGCGCCCGCTCCACGATGTTGCGCCCGAGCATTCCGGCGGCGCCGGTGACGACGACCTTCACTCAGTCACTCACGACGGAGTCGATGTAGCGCTCGCCGCCGACTTCGAGCGCCGCGATATCGGCGTCGACCATGATCTGAGCGAGGCGCGGAGTGTGCACCTTCGGCGTCCAGTCGAGGAGCTCGTTCGCCTTCGCGGGGTCTCCGATGAGGGAGTCGACCTCGGTCGGACGAAGATACCGCTCGTCGAACTTGACGTACTTCTCCCAGTCGAGACCGGCGTGCTCGAACGCGAGCTGGAGGAAGTCGCGCACGGTGTACGCGGTGTTCGTCGCGACCACGAAGTCGGTCGGCTCGTCGTGCTGGAGCATGCGCCACATCGCATCGACGTACTCGGGCGCGTAACCCCAGTCGCGCACGGCGTCGAGGTTGCCCATGTAGAGCTCCGACTGCACTCCCGCCTTGATCCGGGCGACCGCACGCGTGATCTTCCGGGTCACGAACGTCTCACCGCGGCGGGGCGACTCGTGGTTGAAGAGGATGCCGTTGACAGCGAAGAGCCCGTAGGCCTCGCGGTAGTTCTTGGTGATCCAGTAGGAGTAGACCTTCGCAACGCCGTATGGCGATCGAGGGTAGAACGGAGTCTCCTCATTCTGCGGCGGAGGCGTCGCGCCGAACATCTCCGAACTGCTCGCCTGGTAGAAGCGGGTCTCGAGACCGATTGCGCGGATCGCCTCGAGCAGGCGGATCGAGCCCAGCCCGGTGACGTCGCCCGTGTACTCCGGTTCGTCGAAACTGACGCGCACGTGCGACTGGGCGGCGAGGTTGTAGACCTCGTCCGGCTGGATCTCGCTGAGCAGAGTGACGAGTCGCGAGCCATCGGTGAGATCGGCGTAGTGGAGGAAGAGCCGGGGGTGCTCGGAGTGGGAGTCCTCGTAGATGTGATCGATGCGATCGGTGTTGAACGTCGACGACCGGCGAATGAGTCCGTGGACCTCGTACCCCTTGTCGAGGAGGAGTTCGGCAAGGTAGCTGCCGTCCTGGCCGGTGATCCCGGTGATGATGGCCTTCTTGCGCGTGTTCGACATGTGAGCTCCAGAGTAGGCGGCCGGCGGCAACAGTCGAGGCAGTCCGCGACCGGTCGAGTTTAGCGGAGTGCCCGCGCGCGGTTGTTGAGCCGGTTGGCCGCGAAAGCGGACGCCCAGCGGATCGGCAACGCCCAGAGCGGACTCGCCCATCGGACCGCGGCAGGGGTGTGGCGGCGCTTCACCGCCTCCGCCTCACGGCTCGACGACGAGCGGTCGGACACTGTGAGCGAGTCGGGATGCCAGCGAAAGGCCGACACAGACTCCCGCGTCCAGACGAACCGGCCGCGAGCACGCAGTTTGAGGAATGCATCCAGGTCCATAGCGAATCGGAGGTTCGGATCGAAGGCTCCCACGGCCTCGAGGTCGTCGAGTCGGATCAGCGATCCGGGGTGCGGCACCAGGTCGGGGCCCCACGGAAGCAGGAACACCGCCAACGCACCCGCGTTGCTCACCGCGATCGTACGCCCCCGGTGATCGATGTAGTCGCATCCCCCGAACGCGACGACCGCGCGGGGCGTACCGTCGAGAAGACGACGCAGGCGCGCGAGTCCTCCGGGGCGGAAGAGGTCGTCATCACCGATCCAGGCGTAATACTCCTCGTCGGTGCGCGCAGCGATCCCCCGATTGATCGCCTCCGAGATGCCGGTTTTCGGATCGTCGACGACGACGGCACCGAACTCGGCTGCCAGCTGCCGGGCGTCCTTCGCGGAGTGCGGTGCCACGACGACGAGGGTGAGGTCGACGTCGGCGCGCTGAGCGTCGACAGAGGTGAGTGTCTCTCGCAGCGTCTCGAGCCGATCACCGAGCGTCGGCAGGACGACGAGAACTCCCCCAGCGGGCATCGACTATCTCCGGTTGCTAGGATCGAGGGCGCTTCACGGACCGATGTGCCCGAGGCGTGACGAGTATACGAGTCGATCGGAGACTGCCCCACCATGCCGACCACGGACAAGGTGTACGTCGCCGGCCACCGAGGACTCGCGGGTTCCGCTATCTGGCGCCGTCTCCAGGCCGCCGGGTACACCGATCTCGTCGGGCGCTCCTCGGCTGAGCTCGACCTGCGCGACCGCGACGCGGTGTTCGCATTCCTCGAGGCAGAGCGCCCCGACGTCGTGATCGACGCGGCCGCCCGTGTCGGTGGCATCCACGCCAACGACACATATTCGGCGGACTTCCTCAGTGAGAACCTCCAAATCCAGGTGAACCTGATGGACGCCGCCAACGCGGTCGACGTGGATCGACTCCTCTTCCTCGGCTCCTCGTGCATCTACCCGAAGTATGCGGAGCAGCCGATCCGCGAGGATTCGCTCCTCACCGGGAAGCTGGAGCCGACGAACGACGCCTACGCGATCGCCAAGATCGCCGGCATCATGCAGGTGCAGGCTTCCCGTAAGCAGTTCGGCCGTCACTGGATCTCGGCGATGCCGACCAATTTGTACGGCCCTGGAGACAACTTCCATCCTGAGAACTCGCACGTGCTCCCGGGCCTCATGAGGCGAATCCACGAAGCCAAGATTGCGGGCGTCGAGGAGGTCGTGATCTGGGGTTCCGGAACGCCGTTACGCGAGTTCCTCTTCGTTGACGACCTCGCCGACGCGTGTTTGTTCCTCCTCGACAACTACGACGATCCTCAGACAATCAACGTGGGCGCCGGCGAGGACATCAGCATCCGCGAGCTCGCCGAACTCATCGCCGATGTCGTCGGGTACCGCGGAGCGCTCGTCCAAGACACGAGCAAGCCGGACGGAACGCCGCGGAAGCTGCTCGACGTCAGCCGCCTCGGGACCCTCGGCTGGGAGGCCCGAACGACCCTGCGTGAAGGGGTCGCACAGACCTACGCGTGGTTCCTCGCGAACGAGGACGCTCTTCGGGCCAAGTAGCCGCGGGAACGCGGTGCACTGAGATTGCTAGCATCGAGGCCATGGGCGCTGTACTCGAACGGACGCTCATCGTCATGCCCGCCCTCAACGAGGAGCAGACGGTCAGAGCGGTCGTTGAAGAGGTGCTCGCCGTCCTCCCTGGGGTCCACTGCCTGGTCGTCAACGACGGGTCAGTCGACCGCACGGTTGAGGAGGCGCGCGCCGGCGGCGCGCGAGTCGCACAGCTCCCGTTCAATCTGGGTGTCGGCGGGGCAATGCGTCTGGGCTTCAAGTACGCGCTGGAGCACGGCTTCGACAACGTCGTCCAGATCGACTCCGACGGCCAACATGATCCTCGCGGCGTCGAAAGCCTGCTCGACAGACTCGAACACGCCGACTTGGTCCTGGGGGCGCGTTTCGCGGGGACTGGCGATTATGAAGCACGTGGCCCGCGCCGGTGGGCAATGGTGATGCTCGCATTCATTCTGAGTCGGGTTGCCAGGACGCGCCTCACCGACGCCACGTCAGGCTTCCGCGCGAGCGGACCTCGGGCTGTTCGGCTCTTCGCCGAGCACTACCCCGCCGAGTACCTCGGCGACACGGTTGAGTCACTCGTGATCGCCGCGCGGTCTCGGTGCCGCATCGAGCAGGTCGGGGTGGCGATGCGCCCTCGCGCCGGGGGTGTCCCGTCACACAATCCTCTTAAGGCGGCCGCATACCTCGGACGCGCGCTCGTGGCGCTCGTCTTCGCACTGGTACGGCCGGGCATCGACGTGCAGAGGACCCGCGCTTGACCCTCGCCACCTACCTCTTCGGCATCGCCTCAGCGGTCGTAGTCCTGATCGTCGTCATCGAGATGCTCCGGCGACGACGGCTACGTGAGCGGCACGCACTGTGGTGGACCGTCGCAGGCACACTCGCCCTCGTCGCGAGCGTCTTCCCCGCCTCTCTCATGTGGGCTGCCGGCCTGATCGGCGTCGAGGTTCCGCTCAACCTCGTGTTCTTCGTCAGCCTGGCGGTGCTGTTCTTCGTCTCGGTACAGCAGAGCGCCGAACTCACAGCACTGGAATCCAAGACACGTGTCCTCGCAGAAACGGTGGCGCTGTTGGAACTTAGGATCGAACGACTCGAGGAGTCGTCGTCACGGCCCTCGGCGGCCGAGCCGGTGGAGCACCAGGTGGGTCGCGACGCCGAGCATCGGGGCAAGACACAGCGCAAGGGACGTCCGAGCGACAACGTCGATCGGGACGAGCAGTAGGCCGACGGTCGCGACCGCACCGACGGCCCAACCGGCCACATAGGTGCGGTGGTTCCCGGCGGCGAGCACAAGAGCACCCGTCACATAGAGGGCTGCGACGAGCACCGAGGAGCCGCACAGCGCGGCGATGAAAAGCGGATCCGGAACGAGTTCGCCAGGGAAGAGCCATGTGAACACTGGTGGACCAGCCAGTGCTCCGAGAGCTGCGAGGACGACCCCGACGCCGATTCCCGCGGCCGCGCCGAGGATCAGCGCGCGCCGGCCCGGCGCGCGCTCGCGGAACCGAAGAATGAGGTAGCTCTGGAGAGACATGGCGACGATGACGAACGGGGCGCGCACGAAGGTCACCGCGAGGATGATCATGCCGAGCAGTGCCGACGTCGTCGTCGTGGTCAGTCCGAGAGCTAGTGGGAAGCCTGAAACCATGACCGATGTCGCCGCAGCCCCGGCCACGGTGTGGAGCACGTTCGACGTCAGGCGGCGGAATCCCACGTCGAGCTGAGCTCGGCCGACCACACGACGTCGCACGCCGGGCCACAGCAGGACGAACGTGAGCGGGAACGGTAGGACGACCGCCCACGCGAGCACGAGGACATCGTCGGTGACGAGCAGCACGACGCCGACGCCCAGGAGCCGCAGCACTGCATCCGTCACAATGAACCCGGCGATCCACCGCCAGTTCGCGAGGCCGTACAGCGTTCCGCTCAGAACCGCGACAGCTACGTACCCCGCGGTGCCGATCGCGATCGGCACCGCGAGGCTCGCGCCGCTTCGCGGGAAGACGACTGGCCCCACTAGGAACGTCAGCAAGAGGACAGCGCCGCCGACGACCGCCATCGCGACAAGGCCGAATCTGCGCGCTCGATTGGCCACGTGTACCGGCTCCGGGATCGCACGCGTCGCTCGCGTGATCTCCTGTTGCACCCCGGAGAGGGTGCCGATCACCAGATAGAGGGCCGACCAGAAGAGGGCGAACTCCGCGTAGCTCGAGAAACCGATCACACGCGGGACGAGCCACGTGATCAGGTACGAGATGACACCTGCGATGAGCGTCGCCGTGAGGATCACGACGACGGCGGAACCGCGCCGACTCGGGGCTCCGGTCACGACGTCATCCTAGACGGGCACCCCGGAACGGCCGGTCACCGGACGACATCGAATCGGACGGGCTCGCTGCAGACAGCGGTGTATTCCGCCTCGAGGCCGCCATCCGCCGTAACAACGACGGTCGTCTCTGCCGGGATGAGACCTATGACTCGGCAGAGCTCCTCGGCCGAGTCACCGTACTCACCTCCCGCCGCGATCCGCAGCGGGAGATAGGTGGGTTCGATCCCTCCGGCCATCATGAGACTCCAGAAGTTGAGCCCGCGCTCATTCGGATCGCCCGAACGCCAGAGAAGGCGCGGACTCACCGGATCAACCTGGGAGAAGATCCGCTCCGTCTGCACATCGCCGCCCGGAGCAAAGGAGCCCGAGACGATCCGCACAAGCGGAGGGATCTGGACGTAGGCCGTGCGCAAGGCCGGCGCGACGACTACCGCGAGAGCGACGGCGACGACCACACCCGCGCGCGCGAGCCGACGCGACGACTGCGGTCGGACGCCTCCCGCCAGTCGCCAGGCGACCCCCGTCGTCAGGAGGACGACGAGCACGGCCCCGAGCCACGCGACCTTCGCGGGATAGTAGCTGACAAACGGGTCTGCGGATGCGCGCGCCCCGTAGAGCAGGACGGCCCAGGCAACGGAGAGAGCGACGACCACGACGACGACGATCACACCCCGTGACCGCGCATCGCGTCGGAGAGCAAGGCCAGCCACGAGACCACCGCCGAGGATGGCGAGGACGAACCAACGCGAGAACACGAAGACACCCCCCGGCGCCCCGAGTGCGTCGCCTTGCGCGAGCAGGACGGGGAGAGTCGCGGCGAGTCCCCACCCGACGAGCGCGACACCTGCGAGGCCGAGAAGAAGGAGCGAGGGACCCCGCGTCAACCACAGCGCTCGCCGATCCCGGACGACGATCACGAGCCCGACCGCCGCGGGAACGAGGACGAGCGGCGCCCACGTGGCGAGGACGAGGACGGCGGAGAGCGCGAGGACCCCGAGGGCGAGAGCCGGCTGGCGGCGACCGTGCAGCGCGACCAGAAGACCCGCGAGCAGGAGGACGAAGGCGAGGTGTGCGTTGAAGAACCCGAACTCGATCGGATACCCCGAGACGAACCACGTGAGCGGCAGGACCGAGCCGACGGCGGCCGCCACGACGCTGTGCGGCCGATCGCCGGCGAAGACCGCCAGTAGGCGACCCGCGAGCAGACAGACCACCACGATCACAGCGCTCCAGGTGAGGACGAGACCCATCACGTCGTGGCGCAGGAGATCGTCCGGTGCTCCTCCTCGGCCGGGAACGAGCGCCGACGTCAGCAGGGCGGCGGGCAGCGGCACGGGGTTCTCGTCAGCCGCGAGCCAGATCGACCCGCGCGCGATGCCCTGTCGGGCGAAGAGCAGATTGTTCGCACTATCCCCTCCGAGGACCCATCCCATCGCTGAGGACGACGGCGAGAGCAGGGACGCGCCGGTCACGACGACCCATACCGCTCCGCCCAGAGCAGACGCGCTCCAGCTCACCACCGCCCGACGGCTCGGTCGGGGGAGAGCCCCTATGCCGGCGGCCATCATCAGACCGATCAAGACGAGGGCCGCGGCGGGCGCGATCTCGAGCGGGACGGGGACGGCGCGCGTCAGGAGGGGTACCGCGAGTACGACGACGAGCGCGACGATGATCGCGCTTGCGAACGCGAGATCAGCGCCGAGGCGAGGCGCGAAGCGGAGGACGGCTGTGGCCACCACGAGGCCAAGAAGAACCGTGAAAGCTAGGACGCCGAGCACCGCAAGGACCCCCGCGACGACCAGGACCACAGCGAGGAAGAGACGAAGCGCGAGCGCGCGAGCGGAGGGCGACATGGGCCCGGCCAGGCTATCAACGGCTGCGACCCGTCTTCCGCCCTCCGTTAGGGTCGAACGCATGCGCACCCGGCGAGGGCTCCGTCCGCTTTTGTCGCGACGAGCGGCCCTGATCTTCGTCCCGTTCCTCGCGTTCGCGGCCTTCTCCGCATGGGGCCTGTCGTCCGCCGTCGGTTCGAGTCCCGACGACGATTTCCACCTGTCGAGCATCTGGTGCGGTCTCGGGGATCGTGACGGACTGTGCGACACCACGGGGGATCCGGACACGCGAGAGGTTCCGCGCGACCTGGTCATCGACGCGGTCTGCTACGCCTTCGACCCGCTCCGGAGCGCCGACTGCCAAGGCGAGGATTTCGGGAACAATCCCACCGACACCGTCGAGACCCCCCGCGGGAACTTCACCGGACTCTACCCCCCGGTCTTCTACGCGGTGGCGGGTCTCGCCGCGAGCGACGACGTGTCCGCCTCTGTCATCGCGGTGCGGGTGTTCAACGGCGCGCTGTTCGTCGGTCTGGTTACGGCCGCCTTCCTGCTCGTGCCGATCCGGCTGCGTGCACCGCTACTGGCAGGCGTCGTGCTCCCCATCATCCCGCTCGGGATGTTCATCGTCCCGTCGACGAACCCGAGTAGTTGGGCAGTCCTCTCCGCTGCGGTCTTGTGGATCGCCGTACTCGGGTTCTTCGAGACGACGGGACGCCGCAAGGCCGGTCTCGCCGTGCTCGCGACGCTCGCGACGCTGATCGGGGCGGGAGCGCGCGCCGACGCGGCGATCTTCGCGGTCATCGGTCTCGCGGGCGGCACGTTCCTCGCCGCGCGACGCGACCGGCTCTTCCTCCGCGACATGGTGCTACCGGTCGCCCTCGCGATCCTGGCCGTGGTGCTCTACATGAGCGCCTCTCAGTCGGGAGCGGCCGCGACCGGCCTGAGCGACAGCCCGCCTGACGGTCTCTCCGCATGGCTCGGGCTGTTCGCCTACAACCTCATCAACGTGCCCACCCTGTGGGTCGGGGTTCTCGGGCTGGGCAACCTCGGCTGGCTCGACACCCCGCTCCCGTCCGCCGTCTGGGTCGGCGTGCTCGTCGTGGTCGTCGCGACGGTGGCACGAGGATTGCGGCGCGGCGAGCCGCGCAAGTACCTCGCAGTCGCCGGCCTCGTCGCGCTGCTGTTCCTGCTTCCCGCGTACATCCTCACGCAGAGCAACGCCGTCGTCGGCGCGCAGGTCCAACCGCGCTACATCATGCCGCTCGTGGTGATGCTCTGCGGCGTCGCCCTCCTCCACTCCCCGAGCCCGTCCCGCCGGAGCCGAGGCTTCCTCGTCGTGGCGGCCGTCGTGCTCGCGCTCGCGGAGTCGCTCGCTCTCTTCATCAACATCCGCCGCTACGTCACCGGACTCGACACGCGGAGCTTCGACCTCGACGTGGGACTCGAGTGGTGGTGGCCCGCCCTCCCGGCGACGCCGACAGCCGTCTGGGTGCTCGGTTCGCTCACCTTCGCGCTGGCGCTGGCGCTCCTGGTGCGCGCGATCTGGCCAGAGTCGGTCTCCGCCGAGTCAGCGGCCCTGGAGGAGGTCGCGGACGACGTCGGCGCGCCCCCTACTAGCCCAGCGGGCGTAGTCACCGTGCCACAGATCACCGACCACGCGTCCGAGTCGAGCCCACCGCGACGCGGGTAGCGCCGCGCGTCGGCCTTCGAACGCGAGCTTTCCCCGGGCATCTGCCACGACGGCTTCAGGGACGTCCGGGTCGCTCTCGAGGCATTCCACCAGGACGGCCGAGCGGCGGACCAGCGCGGCGTTGCGATCGCCGCGCGGTTCGAGCACCCGCCGCACCTTGTAGGCGAATGTGGCGGGTTCCACGCCGATCGCGTTGGCGCCGTGCTGTCGGTAGTCGATGACCGGTCGATCGAGGACGCCGAGGCGCTCGCGCGCCGCGGCCCGAACCGCCAGCCATTCGTCATGAACCCATTCCTCGGGAAACGGCCGTGCGGCTTCAATGAGCTCGCGCCTCACCGCCATCGTCGCACCTGTGGCGAGATTGCGTCGCAGGAACAGCGGAAAGGAGTCACCGGCGCTGATCCGGCGAAGGGCCGCATCGGAGATCTCGAGGGCATCGAACAGGGAGAGCCCGAGCGGCTTGCCCGAAGCGTCGACGAGTCGAGCATCGGCGTGTAATGCGAGCAGATGAGGCTGCTTGATGAACGCGTCGATGCTCGCGGCGACGCGATCGGGAGCCCACACGTCGTCCTGATCCGACAGCAGGATGATATCGGCGTCGCTTGCCGCGAGCGCAGCCTCGAAGTTCCGGGTGATGCCGAGCGGCGGGTCGTGGCTGAGCACGACGTGCGCGATGCCCGCTTCGAGGAGCAGGCGCTCGGCCAGCGCGACGGTGCCGTCACTCGACGCGTCGTCGGACACGACGACGTGGTCAACTGGCCGCGACTGGCCGACGATGCTCGCGAGCTGCTCGGCGAGGTAGAGCTCCCCATTGCGTGTTGCCAGGGCGACGCCGATGCGGGGCACCCTCATCGGCGTCGCAGACGTCGGGCGACCTTCTCCCACACGACCCGCGGACCGGCCGTGCGCAAGTAGAAGACGGCTCGTCCGACGTCGTGGCGGATGCCGAACGACGGGCGTCGTGTCGGTCGTGCCGGAAGGCGACCGGCGGCGATGGCCCCGTTGTCCCGTGCGTGTCGCGCCTCGGCGACGAAGTTCACGAGCGGCGCGAGGACGCGTTCCCAGACGTAGCGCTGCCGCACCCGTCGGATGTTCTCGCGGGCGCCCGCCGCGAACGACTCGTCGAACAACACCGTCTCGAGGGCGTCGGCGAGCTGATCGACGTCTTCCGCGTCGACGACGATCCCGAGTCCCTCGGCGCGGACGAGGTCGGCGAAGTGGTCGCCGGCGGTCACGACCATCGGCAGCCCGGCCCACAAGTAGTCGAGAATCCGAGTCCGGAATGAGAAGGTCGTCTCGACGTGTGAGAAGTGCGTACTCACCCCCGCGTCGGCTTCAGTCAAGTAGTTCTGGCGATCCGCGTAGTCGACCCACGAGTCATTGAAGAACACGGAGCGGTCGAGAACGCCGAGCTCGTCGGCGAGCGCTCGCGACTGCGCGACGACGGCCATCTCGGGGACGCCCGGATGCGGGTGCTTCGTGCCCTGGAAGAAGAGCCGGACCCCGTGTCGGCGTTCAGAGAGTCGAGCGACCGCGCGGATCAGCGTGGCCGGGTCGAACCAGTTGTAGAGGCCGCCGCCCCAGAGGAGCACCTTGTCGTCGGAGCCGATTCCCGGGACCACCCCTTTGAGCACGTCGCGCTCGTGGACGGGAGGCTTCGACGGCAGCCCAAACGGTACGACGTCGAGCAGTCCCTCGAGATCGGGGTCGCCCAGATACGTGTCGGGGTTGACGCGGCCGAGACCCGCGAGCTGCCCGAGCCAGAACATCCGCTGTCGATCGGACGCACAGAGGAAGAAGTCGGCACGCCGGAGCTGCTCGTTGAGGACGTCGGTGGCGTCGCCTACCTGTCGACGCCACCGAGCGATCGGGAGTTCGCGGCCCTGCTCGAGCTGCTCGAGATGCATCGGGTCGTATATGTCGGCCACCAGGATCTTCGTGCTCCGCCGCAGGGAGTCGAAGACCGCCATCGCATGTCCTTGGAAGACCACCACGTCGGCCCACCGCTCGAGCGGAGCGAAGGCTCGGTCATCGCCGGGTGCCACGGAGACGAGTCCGAATGGCGCATCGGTTCCCTCCTCGACGCCGGTGAGACTGACGAGCGTCACCTCCGAGTCGGCGGCGAGCTGCTCGGCCATGTTCCACGCGCGGATCGCGGGTCCGGCCAGCTTGCGACCAATCGGGTCGCCCGTCACGATCAGGACACGCCGCTTCGCCCGGGGCGCCGTGACGTCGAACTCGGCGACGATCTTCTCGTACCCCTCGAGGTATGGGCGGTCGCGGAGAACGGGCGCGTCGACGAGATCGAAGAGGCGCCAGAGCATGGCATCGGAGACGACGCGGCTGGCCTGCACCTCAGCGCGGGCCTTGCGCAGATCCGGAAGATGGTCGGTGAACTGGTCGACGGCGAACACCGCCGCCACGACCTGCTTGGAGATGGACTGATCGGGCTCCGCTCCGCCGCCACCGGCCCGCAGGTCGAACGACGCGGAGTCGAGGTGCGCGCGGGTGACGGCGCGGCGCATCGACAGCTGCATCGTGGCGGGGAGGACCTCCCGCAGGGCGTCGTGCTCGAGGTTCTTGTACAAGGTGTAGAGCGCGTTGCGTTCAAGAAGATAGGTCTCGGCGTGCGAGCCGAAGGCGCTCATCGAAGCGTGATGCTTATGGAAGGCGAGCGACGAGGGCTCGTAGGCGAACCGCCACCCCCGGAGATTCAGCCGCCAGCCGAAGTCGACGTCCTCGAAGAACATGAAGTAGCGCTCATCGAACCCGCCGAGCGCGTCGTACACCGAGCGCCTGACGAACATCGCGGACCCCGTGCCGAAAAGTACGTCGCGCGCCACGTCTGGTGTCTTGGGCACCGGCTGTCCCGTGAATGGCTTGTAGCCCATTCCGAACCAGGTCATCGCCGAGCCGATGTAGTCGACGAGTTCGCCGTCCCAGTCGAGCACGCGGCTCGCGACGGCACCGATATCCTCGTCCGTCACGAAGCGCTCGACTGCGGCACGGACCCACCCCGTGTCAGGTCGCGCGTCGTTATTGAGGAACGCCACGAACTCGCCGGTGGACGACTCCACTCCGCGATTGCAGCCCCCGGCGAAGCCGTCGTTGGTCGGCGAAACGACCAGTCGCACATGGGGGGCGGCGCGACGGATCCGCTCGACGCTGTCGTCACCCGACGCGTTCTCGACGACGACGATCTCGAGCCGGTCCGGCGGCCAGTCCAGCTCTGCGAGGTACGTGATCGCCTCGAGAGTGTCGTCCGTCCCGCGGAAGTTGACGAGGATGACGGAAACCGTCCCAGAGCGGATGCCCGGCATCACGTCCCTTTCTGTCCGGACGAACGTCCCATCCTACCCGCGCGCCTCAACGCGTCGGTCAGATGTCCCGCGCCCCCCGTCGTGCGAACCACAGCGAGAGCGCGCGGAGCGGGGCTGTAATCCGCCAGCTCCTGCTCGCATAAACGGCGTCGAGTACCACGCCGTCGCCTCTTCGCGATGAAAGCTCGGCGAGCATAGTCGCGGAGCCCTCGGGCATCAGGATCGGCATCGCGTCGAGCTTGCTGCGCACTCGCGCCATGTCGCGCTCCCACACGTCGGAGTCGTGGAGCGAGTACGAGTCGTCGGATGACGTCCAGCGCCTGTAGACGGCGGTGAGTCGAGGGACGTCGACGACACCCAGCATCACGGCGCAGCGCAGGACGAGGTCCCAGTCTTCGCACACCTCGAGCCGCTCGTCAGCGCCGCCGATGTGCTCCAGAGCCCGGCGAGGGAACGCGAAAGCCATGAACGGCGTCATATTGACGCGCAGGTGGTCGGCGAGGTCGAACTGCGCCGGATACGGCGTCGACACGTCGTCGAGCGCGACCTGTCCGGGACCGTCTGGCCAGTCGGCGGGTGCAACCCGCTGCACCCCGACCACCGTTCGGATGAGACGATGCGGAGCGGCTTGGGCGCCCGCAAGGAGGTCGGCGACCCAGTCGGCCGAGACGATGTCGTCGTCGTCGAGAACCGCGACGTGACTTCCCCGGGCGGCACGGAAACCCACATTCAAGGGCCGGGATCGGGTGCCTCCCTCGGCGCGCAGCACCTGAGCACGATCCCTCAGCCATGCGGGCTGCTCGGCGAGTGAAGCCTCGGCGTTCGCGTCATCGACGTCGTGGGCCACGATCAGCAACTCGAAGCGACCGTCCCGCTGGCCAGCGAGGCAGAGCAGGGCGTCCCGGATCGCCTCCGGCCGCCGGACCTGGGTGCGCATGACGACCGAGAGAAGGAGACCGGCCCCCGAGTCGAGAGCCGCGGAGACAACGGCGGCTCCCTCGTGGGAGACGGCTTCGCTCGCCCGCTCGAGGAGCGACCCGCGCCCATCCGCCGCCACGATCGGCCCGGGCGAGGCGACCGCCCGGAACGCGACGGCCTCGGCGCGCACGGCGGTCCGCTCCCCGTCACCCGGGGTTGAGAGACGGCACCCGCGGTCACTCGCGCCGGTGTCGTCGAACGGCAGGACGCGTGCTGCGACCGCGGTCCCGCTCGAGTCGCGCGCCGCGACGAGACGGGCGAGCGTCGATGGCAGCACGAGCACGTCTCGGTCGAGCTCCAGCATCAGGTCGGCTGTCGCGCGCTGCGCGCCGACCGCATCCCGGTCGAGGACTACGAGCGGGCCGCCTGCGTCGGAGGCAGCGCGGGGTGCGCGCTATAAGACCTCCGGATCGCCGCCGTCGGGGCCGAGGACGACGATCCGCCACGTGACACCGGGCAGCGCGGCGAGCGCGGCGACAAGCGCGGCGGTCCACCGATCAAGGTCGAACGGCGCTCCGTGGTCGGTCGCGACGACGAGCAGTCGACGGTGCGGCGGGTGGTGGTTCATGAGCCTCGGGATCCGGTCGGTGGCCGAGCAGACTCAGCCTAGCGAGCCCGAACTACCATGGAGGCGGCCACGGTCCCCAGGAACGGAGATGCATGCGAAACGACTCGACCTCGCCGCGGGCGAAGCGGGTGCTCATCGCCGGTGCCGGCACGGCCGGGCGAAGCCTCGCCGCGGACGTCGACGCCTCGGGCGATGTCGTCGTCGGCTTTCTCGACGACACCCAGGTCGGTCCCGACATCCTGGGCCGACTGTCGGAGGTCGCCGCGCTCGCCGACCGCGAGGCCGTCGATGTTGTCTACTTCGCGATCCCGTCCGCCTCCGCCGACGTGCTGCGGGCGTTCGTCATGGACACCCCCCGCGACCGCGTCGAGCTCGCGATCATCCCGCGCACGTACCGCGTCGTCTCGCGGGAACGCGTGTCCGTCTCCGACCTCACCGACATCGACGTTCTCGACATGGTCGGGAGGGCCCCGATCAAACACGACATGGTCGACGCCCGCGAAGCCATCGCCGGCCGCCGCGTCATGGTCACCGGCGCCGCCGGCTCGATCGGCTCGCGCCTGGCCACCCAGCTCCACATGCTCGACCCCGAATTCGTCGTGTGCGTCGACCGGTCCGAGAGCTCCATCTTCCACTTGGGGCAGTCGCTCGCCGACATCGCGAACTACCGGCTCGAAATCGGCGACGTTCAGTCGGAGGCGCGCATCGGCCAGCTGCTGGACCGGCACCGTCCTGACATCCTCTTCCATGTCGCCGCGTACAAGCACGTCCCGCTCATGCAGGCCAACGCCGTCGAGGCATTCAACAACAACGTCTGGGGCACGCTCAATACGCTCAGTCAGGCGGCGGCAGCCGGTGTGGAGCGGGTCGTGAACGTCTCGACAGACAAGGCCGTCCACCCGACCAACGTCATGGGTGCGACCAAGCGCATCGGCGAGTTGCTGCTGCGCGATCTCGCGGCGCGCGGCCCGGCCACGAAGTTCACCGCCGTGCGGTTCGGCAACGTCCTGGAGAGTGAAGGCAGCGTGATGCAGACGTTTCGCAGTCAACTCCGCCAGGGGCGCAACCTCACCGTCACGCACCCCGACGTGACTCGGTACTTCATGACGATCGACGAGGCCGCGCAACTCGTCATCCAGACCGCGTCGCGCGGCTCGCAGGGCGACCTGTTCGTCCTCGACATGGGCAACCCGATCCGCGTCTTCGACCTCGCGCAGGGCCTCATCGCGGCCGTCAATCCGAGCCTCGGTATCGACGTGATCGGCCTGAGGCCGGGCGAGAAGATGTACGAGGAGCTCAGCTATGAGACGAGCGCCGTCGACTCGACGACCCACCCGAAGATCTTCGTCGTCACCGAGCGCGACGAGCAGGCCCCTGGCGCGACTCTCGCCTGGGTCGAAGACCTGCTTCCGCGTACTCGCGGATACACGATCGGCGACGACGAGCTCAAGGCTGAGATGCGCCGCTTCGGGTTCTCCGCGATTCAATGACACGCCTCCTGCTGGTCGGGGCGCGGAGTCCGCTCGGGTCGACGATCGGCGGTGCGCTCCGGGTGGCGGGCTACGACGTCCGCGGGACAAGCCGCAGCGGCGGAGGCGGGACCGAGCCGCTGGACCTCGGTGTGCCGGGCGCCGCACGAGTCCTCGTCGAGCGGGTGCGCCCCGACGCGGTCGTCCTCCTCGCCCGCCCCGACCTTCCGCAGGATGATCCGGCTGACACGATCCGCCGAGCTGCTGCTGCCGTCGGCGATCTCGTGGCGGCGGCGCAGGATGGCGGGGCGTCCCGAATCCTCTTCGCATCGTCGGCGGCCGTCTACGGCACCGACGAGCCGACACCTCGGAGAGAGGACTCGGCGACCCCTGCACCCACCCCGTACGCCCGTCTGAAACTCGCGACCGAGGAAGTCCTCGCCGCACTACCGGGCGCGTCCACCGCGCTCCGGATCTTCAACGTCCACGGCGAGGGATTCCCTCATTCTCTGATCAGTCGTCTTCGCGCGGCCGCAGCCGGGGGTCCGCCTCCCTCGGTTCACGAGACCGACGACTTCGTCCGCGACTACGTGCACGCCGACGACGTCGCGCGAGTTGTCGTCGCCCTGCTCAAGGCCCCGCGGATGCCACCGGTGATCAACGTCGGCACGGGGGTGGGGATCGGTAATCTCGAACTGCTCGGACTCCTCGGAGAACCGCCCCGTCGGACGTCGCCTCCCCTCGAGCGCCCCTCCATCAGCGTCGCCGATGTCACCCTGTTGCGCAGGACGCTCGGGTTCACGCCGCCCACGCGGGTCTCCGCGCGCCTCTGATACCCGCGGACCGGGCCGTCACGCCTCCACAGCTCGCGGCCGGTCGGACGTAGAGTCGAACCGTGCTGCTCCACGTGCCTCGTACCGCCCACCGGGCCGCCATCGCGCTGCTCGCGATGGTCGCGGTCGTCGCCGGCCTTACGGCTCCCCCGCCGAGCGCGAACGCCCAGGTCTCCGTGGCCGCGTCTGCGACCGCCACCGCGGCGGAGAAGGTTCCGACCGCTCGACTCGCGGACATGAGCGGATTCCGGGCAGGGAATATCATCGACGACTCCCTCTTCTGGGACGCCTCCGCGATGACAGAAGCGGAGATCCAGGCGTTTCTGAACGCGAAGGGCGGGACGTGCGCCGCCGGATACACGTGCTTGAAGTCGTACACGCAGACCACGCGCACGATTCCGGCCTCACCGATGTGCGGGACGTATACGGGAGCACCGAACGAGACAGCTGCGCGCATCATCTTCAAGGTCGCCCAAGCGTGCGGAGTGAGCCCGAAGGTCATCCTCGTGATTCTTCAGAAGGAGCAAGGGCTCGTCACGCACACGTCGCCGAGCGCCGGCAGGTACCGCGCGGCGATGGGCGCTGGTTGCCCCGACACCGCTCCGTGCGATGCCGACTACTACGGGTTCTTCGACCAGGTCCACTACGGGGCGTTCCTGCTCAAGCGGTACACGCAACCCCCGGGGACGGGTCCCGGGACGGACTACCCGACGCGATTCGACCTTCGTTACGCCGTAGGGACGACAAGCGCCATCCAGTACCACCCCGATGCCGCCCGCTGCGGGACGACCCCGGTGTTCGTCGAGAACCAAGCAACGCATGCGCTCTACGTCTACACGCCCTACACGCCTAACCCGGCGGCGCTCGCGACCAGCTACAGCACGGGAGACCCGTGCTCGTCGTACGGCAATCGCAACTTCTACAGCTACTACTCCGACTGGTTCGGCACCGTCCGGGGGCCCAACGTAGGGGTGTACTTCCGCGACTACTACGCCGCCAATAGCGCGTGGCTGGGCTACGCGACATCGGCCATGTTGTGCGGCCGGCCAGACAGCGGTTGCGTGCAGACGTTCCAGGGCGGAGTCGTCGCCGGGAGCTACAGCACTGCGGCCGCGGGGGTCCCGACCGCGTACGCACAGCAGTGGGGGTGGTACGGCCGCGAAGGCGGCCCGCTCGGCTATCCGACAACCGAACGTCGCTGCGACAACATGACGGCCGACGGTTGTCGCCAAGAGTTCACCGGAGGCTGGATCGTCACGTTCGGCGAGCGGACCACGGTCATCCTCGGCTCGATCCGAGAGGTCTGGTCAGGCTGGGGCCGGGATCTGGGACCGATCGGCACCCCCACCTCCGACCGCACGTGCGTCGGGATGGCCAACGGCGCCTGCCGGCAGGAGTTCGCCGGGGGCTGGATCGTCGAGCACGGCGCGATCTCGCACTTCGTCCCGACTGCGGTCCTCACGGCATGGGGATGGTATGGCCGGGAGGGCGGACCGCTCGGGCTGCCCACAGGTCTGCCGTCCGCCGACCCCCGGACGAACAACTACTCGCAGACGTTCCAGGGTGGCACGATCACCGTGACCGACGGCACGCCCGCCCTCACAGCATCGAGCGATCCGTGGACCAACGCGATTCTCACGTCGCCGTGGCTCGGGACGGCGACGGCATCGCGCGCGTGCACCCTCGGCAATAGCGGCTGTTACCAGCCGTTCCAGGGCGGATGGGTCGTGCAGAGTGCCGGAGGGGTGGCCGCCGTCCCGACCTCCGTCGTCACCGGGTGGGGCTGGTACGGACGCGAGTACGGCATCCTCGGGTTCCCCGTCGCCGCCGCAACCGGATCCGTCCCGAACGGAACCTTTTCTCAGACCTTCCAGGGCGGCACGATCACCGTCACCGACGGAGCCCCTGCACTCACCGCAACGTCGGACCCCTGGTTGAATGCGCAGCTCTCCTCGCCCTGGCTCGGCACCGCCACCGGACCCAAGACCTGCACCC
>CAMLMQ010000022.1 GCA_946481135.1 uncultured Microbacteriaceae bacterium | reverse complement strand
TACATCCAGATGCGCGACCTCGGCTGGCTCGACAGCTACCTCGCCCTCATCGCGCCGTACGTCGTGAGTCCGACGGGAATCTTCCTTCTGCGGCAGACCTTCGTCACGCTGCCGAAGGAACTCGACGAGGCGGCGTTCATCGACGGGGCGTCGCGCCTGCGGGTGCTCTGGTCGGTGCTCATCCCGAACTCGCTCGCGATGTACGGCACGCTCGCGGTGCTCAAGTTCATGTGGACGTGGGGCGAGTTCGCGTGGCCGTCGCTCGCGATCAACTCCGCGGATCTGCGCACCATCCCGGTGGGTCTCGCGGGCATGCGCAGTCAGTTCGCGACGGAGTGGGATCTGCTCATGGCCGGGTCGGTGCTCGCGATCCTGCCCGTGCTCATCCTCTTCGCGTTCCTGCAGCGCTACTTCGTCGCCGGGCTCACGTCGGGCGCGGTGAAGGGATGACCCCTCCTCTACGATCGAGTCCGACGCTCCTGCCCGTGCCGTGAGCGTCGCCGAGCCGCCCGTCGCGAGGAGCCGCGTGTCCGTCGAACGTCGCCCGACGATCGTCGACGTCGCGCGCGAGGCGGGCGTCTCGCGGTCGCTCGTGTCGCTCGTGCTGCAGAACCCCGAGAAGGTCGGCGCGGTGCGCAAGCAGGCGGTGCACGACGCGATGGCGCGCCTCGGCTATCGTCCGAACGCGGCCGCCCGCACCCTCGCGCAGAGCCGCACCGACACCCTCGGCGTGCTCATCTCCGACCTGCACAACCCCTTCTACACCGAGATCATCGACGGCATCGAGGAGGAGGCCGCGGCTGCCGGGCTGCGCACGCTCATCGCCTCGGGAGGGCGCGACCCGCAGCGCGAGCGCGACGCCGCGAACACGTTCGTCGAACTGCGCGTCGAGGGCCTCATCCTGCTCACCCCGCGGCTCACGACCGACGAGATCGCCGCGCTCGGCGCGACGCTGCCGACCGTCGTCGTCGGTCGCCCCGGCGAGCAGCCCGCGGGATGCGGCCACGTGCACACCGACGATCGCGCGGGCATCGGGCTCGCCCTCGACCACCTCGCGGGCCTCGGGCACACGCGCATCGCGCACGTCTCCGCGGGCGACAACCCCGGCGCCCGCGCGCGTGAGGCGGCCTACCGCGAGTGGATGTCGGCCCGCGGCCTCGAACGCGAGGTCGACGTCGTCAACGCCGAACCGAACCAGGACGGCGGACGCGCGGCGGCGATCGAGCTGCTCGCCCGCCCCTCCCGGCCGACCGCGATCCTGGCCTCGAACGACTTCGTCGCGGTCGGCATCCTCGGCGCCGCCCACGAGGCCGGCGTCGCCGTTCCGGAGCAGCTGTCGATCGTCGGCTACGACAACTCGATCTTCGCCCAGCTCGAACCCGTGCAACTCACGACGATCAACCAGCCCCGCTCGCTCATGGGTGAGACCGCCGCGCGGCTGCTGCGCGCGCAGGCGTCGGGGGAGCCGGCATCCGCCGTCGCCCTGCAGCCCGAGCTCGTCATCCGCGCCACCTCCGGCCCGCCGCCGCGCTGACCGCCGGACGTCCTCACCTGGCCGGAATGGCGGGGGCGCGGGCGACGTTGTATCCTGATGTGCTCGGCTTCGGCCGGGTTGACAACTCCACAGCGTGCGACAACGGCGCTCTGCTTGCGACACTCGCCCTCCGGGCGACGAATCGGGCAGGGCCGACATGGGGATGATCGGTTTCGACATCGTCTGTGAAGCTGCGAGAAGCGGGCCGAGGATGAGGGGTTATCTCGTAAACGATCTCCTCAAAAAACAGGTGCGAATGCTAAGCGCGCCGACTTCGCTCTCGCCGCCTAAGGCGTAGACCGAGTCCGTCAGACCGAGTACGTTCCCGCCTCGGACCCTGGCGTCATCTAGGGAACTCGCTGCGAACCTGCGTCTCAGGGGTTCGCGGGACTTTTTCTGAGACTGGGCTCGTCGACCTAGATGCTCGTGGCAAAGGTCGGAGCCGAGCAGAACGCTTTCACGAGCTGCGCCCGGAGAAGGCGCAGGTCCTCAGCGATGGACGGGGGTTCAATTCCCCCCATCTCCACCGAAGAGACAGGCGACGCGACAGGCGATGAGACAGGATTGAGAAAGCCCTGACCAGGGCTTCTCCGCTTGTTCATTCGGGACATGGAGCGTTGTTTGAGCTCAAGCCGCTGTTGCACGTTGGAGTTGAGAGAGCCCCTGTTCGCGCGAACGGGGGCTCTCTCTTGTTGTGCGATCTCAACCATTCCGTCGGTTCAGTTGCCACGTTCGTGGCGCGGATTGCGGGCGGCCCGCAAGAAGCGATTTGTTGATGCGATGGTGGACCTCGGCATCGATGATGCTCAGTTCAAGTTTCTCGCGACGATGATCGCGCAACGCCATGACGTGTTGCGAAGCTGATCCCGTCCAGTTTCGGCGTCGCCACTCCCTACTCGGTATTGTTTGGGGTGTTTCCTGATCTGGGCGGGAGGGCGAGTAGTCGTGGCCGAACACGATCCGCACGCATTTCTTTCTGGGCTTTCGAAGCGCCTGGCGTCCAGGTCCCGGCACGTGAACGTCTTCCTAGGTGCCGGAAGCTCTAAGGCATCTGGCCTACCGGACGTCGCCGGTCTCGAAGGCGCGATCAATGCTGGCCTTGTGGGCGCAGAGAAGGCGGCCTTCGATCGAATGCTCATCGGCCGTTCTCTGGAAGGCGTACTGAGCCGGCTGCGTCGAATCACCGCCTTGGTAGGTGAAGGCGACACCGTTGACGGCCTAACGGCGGGTGAGGCCAAGGCACTGGATCAGAGCGTGTGTCGGATCATCATTGAAGCACTAGGGGCTAACCCAACACCCACGCCAGGGCCCTCCAAGGCGTTCGCCAGCTGGTTGCAAGGCGCGGACTATGTTCGTCCGGTCGAAGTCTTCACGGTCAATTACGACCTCGTCATTGAGCGCGCTCTCGACGAGATCGCCGCGCCATACTTTGATGGCTTTGCTGGAACGTTGACTGGGCGATTTCGAGCAGACCTAGTCGACGCGGACCCATCGGATCGCGCTGCGATGCCGGCGTTCTTCACCCGCGTCTGGAAGCTTCACGGGTCTCTCAACTGGAGCTACCGGGATGACGGAGAGGTCGTTCGGCTCAGCGATGCAGTCAAAGACGGAATGCCGGCGGCGATCTACCCATCCGACGCGAAGTACGACGAGTCGCGCCGCGTGCCGTTTGTCGTATTGCAGGACCGCTTTCGACGCGCTCTCAACGAATCGGAGTCTCTCACGCTCGTCGCCGGCTATTCGTGGGGTGACGAGCATCTCAACGACCAGCTGCTAGACGCTGCTCTTCGGCGAACGCGATCTGAGACCGTCGTGTTTTGCTATTCCTCCATTCCTGCTGAGCTCGCCGAGAAGGCAACGACCACCCCAAATCTTCAGGTCGTTGGGCCAAGCGAGGCGATTCGCGGTGGTTCAAGGGGTAACTGGTCGGAGCCCAGCGTCCCGCTACCTGAGTATGTATGGAAGGACTCAAAGATTCGCCTCGGCGATTTCGGGTCGCTCTCAACCTTCCTTGCGCGGGCGTCACGTTTGATGGACGCTGACGAATGACCGACTCTGATCCCACCTACATCGGCCGAGTTCGGCAAGTGCTCGGCTCTCAAGTCACAGTCGAACTCGACCCGCGGTTGGTCGGCGTTTCCCCGATGTATCAAGGTGAGGTGCAATCGATCGGCCAGATCGGTTCGCTCGTTCGGCTTCCGCAGGGCGTCATCGACCTCGTCGGGGCGGTGACTCTCATCGGCATCTCCGAGCTCGTCCAAACCAGTGACCTCGTCCGTGTGCCGAGCGCAGGTGAGCGATGGCTTCAGGTGCAGCTTCTTGGCGAAGTTGACCGAGCAAGCGGCACCTTCACTCGCGGTGTCGGAACTTATCCCGGACTGGATGACAGTGTCCATTTCACCGTCGGGCGCGACGTATCCGCCGTCTACCCTCAGGTTTCGGACGAGTGGATCCGGGTTGGAAGGCACGCGTCATCGACCGGCGTAGCGGTCACCATCGACGCGAACAAATTGGTCACGCGGCACTCCGCGGTCGTCGGCGCGACAGGCTCCGGGAAGACGAGCGCGGTGGCGACCATAGTGCAATCCTTCGCCGACGGCAGCTGGCCCTCGGCGAACGTCATCGTCATCGATGGACATGGCGAGTACACCGCAGCCCTTGGAGATCACGCGTCCGTGAGATCCGTCACCGGTGTGGGCGATCGAAGTCTCCGGGTCCCCTTCTGGGCGCTCCCCGCGGCGGACATTCTTCGAGCCTTCTGTGGGGTCGAGCCAGGAGCAACCGCGCTCAAGGCTTTCGAGGCTGCAGTCGTCGCCGAACGGGTCGCCTTCGCCGCCGCATGCTCTTGGTTGGACCTCGACCCGGCCACCATAACGTCGGATACCCCGATCCCATTCGATCTCCGCAAGGTCTGGTACTCGATGGATCGCGAGAACCGCGAAATCCGAGGGGTCAAGACGGACCCGACCACCGCGCGCATCGTCACAGAGGGCGACCCCGCTCAACTCATTCCTGCTCAATTCGAACCCTATGGTCCCGGTGGTGCTGCGCCATTCCAGGCCCCGAACTACAACCTCTTCGGTCGGATCCCCGAACTGCTTCGCGGTGGACTGCAGGACTCCCGCCTCCACTTTCTTCAAGAGCCTGCGGGCGATCCGACGGGTTCCGATCCGCTCGGACAGTGTCTGTCTGAGTGGCTGGGAGGAGAGAAGCCCGTTTCGGTCCTCGACTTCAGCGGTGTGCCGACCGGTTCGAGTGATCTCGCGGTTGGCGTAATACTCCAGCTCCTCTTCGAAGTTGCGCTCCGCACACACGCGGACGAAGTCGGCATTGGTCGCCCGCGACCCGTCCTCATCGTGCTCGAGGAGGCACACCGCTACTTGGCGGAGTCTGCGGTCGATGCTGCGCGCGTGGCGGTGGACCGGATCGCGCGTGAAGGCCGAAAGTACGGAGTCGGCCTCATGCTCGTGACCCAACGTCCCTCCGAACTTCCGGACACGGCGCTGTCTCAGTGCGGCACATTGATCGCTCTCCGACTCAGCAATGCGGCCGACCAAGGACGAGTCAAGAGTGCCCTTCCCGACAACGTCGCTGGACTCGCCGAGGCCCTTCCGTCGCTGAGGACCGGCGAAGCGTTAGTCAGCGGTGAGGCGATCGTTCTACCGACGCGCGTGCTCGTTGACCGACCCAACCCCAAGCCTCTGGCCGACGATCCCGATCTCAGTTCGTGGCGAAACCCAGCAACTGACCCGTCGGTACTGGGTGCCCTCGAGCGTTGGCGCGGGCGGCTTTAGGCAACTTCGAGAAGGGAAAGTAGATGTCTCCAGAATGGCAGCCCGTAACTGACTCTGTTGTGGTTGCGGCTGACGCGTATGACCCGGAAATTGAAGCCATCTTCATTAGGTTCCATAAAGGTGCGGAATGGCGCTACGACGACTGTCCGCCGCATGTCTGGGATGAGTACACGGCTCCTGGACAGTCACGGGGGGCCTACGTCAATTCGGTGCTGAAGCACAAACCGAGTCAGCAGATCGGATAGCTGTCTCGGCTGCGACGCGCGGCAGCGCTCTCAAGTCGGCGCCCGCGGCTACCATCCAGCCATGGACCCCGCTTTCGCTACGGTGCTCGCTGCCGGGATCTCTGCAGTTGCGGCTGCGATCCTGTTCGTGGTCGGAGAGACAATTCGCTTGCTGCGTGTCGCTCACGAAGGGCACGCCGCCGCGGTCCGATCTGCGCTCGAGGCCCTCGACGAAGTAGCTGTTGAAGTCGCTCGACCGTGGATCGTGCGAAGGTACGGTCTTGCACGCATCCGAGCAGGCGCCGCACTCACGGCTTTGTATGGCGGTGTTCCTCGTCGCGATCGGCTAGTCGTGTCACAGGTATTGAGGGAGTTTGCGGTCGCGGTTTCGGCGGCTGGCGTGCTGGAGCAAGTCGAAGCCGCCGCGCGTGCACGGGCGTTTTTGGTCACCTGGGCGATGAGCCCGTTATTGGCTCGGAAAGCGGCTCGCAAGTACTTCCGAGACTTGGGAGTGAAAGTCCCCCGGCACGGGATCGTCCTAGAATGAGGACCCTTTCGGCTCTTGACGCTACCGGCGCTTCTTCTTGCCTGGGTTAAGCCGCCTCGTGGTGCGACGCGCTGATGGTGGCACTGACGGCGGCCGGGTTGCCACTGGCTGCAGATTGAACTCCTCGATTTGAGCGTCGAGATCCTGGCCCTGGGCTGGCACTGAGTTGAGGTAGAAGGTGTCCTCGAGTCCGCCATGTTCGTCGAAAACCAGCCCGTAGGCCCGGTCGGCCTGCAGCTGATACTGCTTGACAGTTGCGTAGCGGACCAGTCGATCTATCGTTGGGGTTAGTGGGATGCGTTTTGGGTGCGTGGCAAGGAAGACCGTTGCGTGGCCCCAAAGCCCGGCGTACGCAGTCATCGCGTCGTGGTAGGCGTCGTCGGTCCGAGTCTTTCGCGCAAGAGCGCGAATCGTTGAGACGATTCTCTGCTGCCCCTCATCGGCAAGCGCAAGGATGTCCGCGCCAAACCGTAGCCAGCCGGGTCTAGCGGATTCACGGACTTCGTCCAAGAGAGTCAGAACTTCCGCCGGCGCATTGATCGACGGCTTGGTCGGCTCATCCTCGTATGGGAGCTTGTCCCGGTCCATCCAAAGGGAGAGTTCGAGGCAGTTGTCACCGACCATCGTTCCCACCGCCGCATGTTGATGGCGGCGACGCTCGCTTTTCGTGACGGGCGGTGCCGTGGAGTGGCTCGCCCGAACTTCGTCGGGGTCGTCGGGAACGTAAAGGTCTGCGGCCAGGAAGAGCATGTAGAGATCGAGCTCATCGACGGCACGGTAGTGACTGATGACGGGGCTGTCAGTGCGACGTCGGAGGTAGAGAAGAAACTCAGACGGCCGTCCGCAGACCAGAGCGATCACGGCGAGATCATGGGTCGAAAGCACGATTGGCGGGCGGTCTTCTGGAACGATCCCTGCTTCCTGAAGGTCCCCGAGGTTCGTTCCCAAGGGGCCGATGTCGTCGAGAACCACGACGACAGTTCGGATCTCGCGGACGCCCGACAGGTCAACCCAGTTCTGCAGGTCCGCCCAGTAACCTCCGTTGCTCTCGATGAGGTCTCGAAGACGCGTCGCTTGACGCGCCCCATCGCCGATCGTTGCTTTGAGATCGTTCGTGAGTCGTCGAACGTCACCTCGACGAGCTTGCTCGGCGATCGACTTGCCTTTGACTTCGACGACTATGGCTACATCGTCGATGACGAACAGAGCGTCACCCTCGACGTCGTCTGAGACGTCTTTGAGGTTTGTGCTCGTCGACCCAAGTGCGGACGCGGAGATTCCGGCCCGCGGGGCTCGGTAGTGGTAGGCGAAACCGTGTGCCGCGGTGCCCAGGATTGTCTCCAGGTACGACTTCGCGAGGCCTTCGCTGACGGGTTGGCGCACCTTCTGGTCGTAACGATTCACATCCTTCGGTTCAGCGGTAAGTGCGCGTTCGAAGATGCGTCGGAGGACGTCCAAGCCGATGTCGTTGGACGTGAGCACGAAATTGTCCTCGCCATCTGACAGAAGGGGAGTGATGAGGAAGGGGTTGTTCCCCATCAGTAGGCCGAAGACACGATCGCCTGCACTGACCGAAGGGTCGAAAGTCTGCGAGAAAGATTGCAGCACCATTCGAGCCACGTCGAGGTCGAGCCCAGATGCGGCAGCAACATCAGCGGGAGAAATCACCGCCCGGTCAGCGGGGAGGAACATGAACGGAATCATTCCCGCCATGAATTGACGCATGACGTCTTCCGGTACGTCCTTCGGGTGGACGCCCTGATGGGCAATGAGGAGCGCGCCCGTCTCGTCTCGCAGTTGAGTCATGCGTTCTGCCGAGATCTCGTTCATGGCGGTTCGAGCGGCGAGCACGTCTGCGTAGGAGTAGCCGAGGTGCTTCTGCATGAGCGCGACCGTGATCGGCGCGTCGAAAAGCCTGCTTTCGTGGTCGTTGCGTATCTGGTCGTACTGCAGATTGCGAATGTTGAGGATGGAACCTTGGTACTCGCTCGCCAAACGCGCTAGTGGTTCCTCGCTGAGTTGGCCCTCAGCAAGCTGTCGGTAGCTCGCGACTCGGGCGAGCCGGGAAGCCCTGTCGTGAAGGTCGGAGATCACCTCGTGTGGCCGGGTATCCGCGCGCGCCTTTGGGTCAGGCTTGCGTGATTCTCTGGACAAGAGGACGGCGCCAACGATCTCGACCGGTAGCGAGGCGCCGCCCGGGGGTGCCGCACGAGGGTCGGGAGAGATGGAGAATTCCCTCATCCGCATTAGTTCGACTACATCGAAGGCATCAGCCTCCGCGACGAGATCCGACATTGCCGCGACTTCAACCTCGACTTGCTCGCGCAGTACCGCTCGCGCCTCAGCCGGCGATTTGCAGTCGCGAAACAGAAGGATCTCACGAGCTGGATCGCCAAACGATTCGGGATCGAAGTCGCCCTTCATGTTTCCGAATGGCAGATGCGTGACCAAGAGACCTCCATCGACGGGTTCACGAGCATATAGTTGGCCGCCGACTTCGCTTGCGCGCTCCTCACCGACTCAGGCGGTGTGGTTCGCTGCCCAACTTGCCGAGGGCGAGGGACGTCGCGCAACGCCCGCACTGATCAATGCGCGCAAGATCGATCTCTCCGAGAAGCCGAGCAGTTCCCGGATGCGTCTCATTGACGATCCACTTTCGTAGAGAGCTCGACTACTCGCCGTCGATCGTCGTCATCGAGGACCACGGCGACGTTGACCCTTCGAAGAACTCCCTGACGCCGCAGGTGTGCGCTCACCGTGTCGCGAGGGATGTCATACGCGTGCGCGAGGTCGTAGGTCGAATGGCCAGCGACATAAGCACCGCACCAACTCATTCAGCTCGTCCGGGGTGAGTACCCGTCCTCGCTCGCGGACGTTTTGAATCCTCGAACGTGTCTGGCGAGATTCGCCGTCTCGAGCGCCTCTTCGAGCCTCATTCGGAAGCAGAATTGTTGATATCTCGGGCTTCTCGTGTTCTTGGTAGTGACTCAGAACCTCCACCATTGCCGTTGTCGTACGCTGGGAGTCTTGATGTCTCACGCCGTCCACTCGCGGCCGAGCACGGCCCACGTCTCCAGGCTCGTCCACTCGCCCTTGAACCAGTCGGCCTCGAACGCGGTGCCTTCGTGGCGCAGCCCGAGACGCTCGAGCACCGCACGCATCGCGGTGTTACGCGCGTCGCAGTGCGCGAGGATGCGGTGCGCCCCGCGCTCCCACACGAGGAAGTCGATCGTGCCCCGCAGGGCACGCGTCGCCACGCCGCTCCCCTGAGCGGCGGGCGCGACGGTGACGCCGAGTTCGTAGGTGTCGGGCTGGTCGTCGAGACGGTGCATCGCGACATCCCCGAGCAGCACGCCGCCAGGATCGACGATGGCGTACTGCAGCCAACCCCCGGCCCGCGGCTCCTCCAGACCCTTCTGCTCGGCCCATAAAGCACGGGCGTCGTCGAGCGAGTAGTCGACATCCCAACTCTGATACCGCGCGACCACCGGATCGCGCCGGTACGCGACGAACGCCGGCAGATGCTCCTCGCGGAGGGGTTCGACCGTGAGCCCGTCGAGGTCGAGGCGCACCGTCAGTCCCGCTCGAAGTCGGCCGCGAGGTGCACGCCGCTGTGGGCGGCGAGGTGCGGGTCGGTCTCGCGCAGGATGCTGCGGAAGTGCTCCTCGGCGGCGGGGCCGAGTCCGTCGTAGAGGATGCGGAACGTGCGGCGCGCCTCGGGGCGCGGCCAGCCGGCGGGCCAGAGCTCGGCGGGCAGTTCGGGGTCGATGCCGCGGAAGGCGAGCCACTGGTTCATCATGCGCGTGCGGTAGACGAGCGGGTTGTCCACGGTCGCGAGGTCGCTCACGGCGGGGGCGTGGTGGGTGACGAACCGCTCGTAGCTGCGCCGCAGCCCCTTGAGGTCGAAGGCCCGCTCGAGGGCCGTCTCGACGCGCGAGTGCGCGATCTGTTCGGCGCGGAAGATGTGGGCGTCCCGCGCGCCGCTGTCGTCGAGGATGTGGACGACGGCCTCCGACTGGTCGCGCGGCGAGATCCACACCCCCTCCTGCAGCATCGCGAATCCGAGGGAGCGCAGCCGACCCTGGATCGCGATGCGCACGAGGCGGCTGCTCTCGGGGAGGGTGAGGGTGACGACCGTCCAGCGTCCGTCCCACGGGGGAGGGGTCGTGCCGAAGCCGAGCACGTGACGCAGGCGCACCTCGGTGACCTCGGTGCTGCGCGGGCGGAAGCCGTAGGCGGTGGTGCGGCCGGTGCGCGACTGCTCGAGCACGCCCCGCTTGTGCAGGCGCAGCATCGCCTGCCGGGCACTGCCCTCGGTGATGTCGAACTCCGCGAGCAGCGCGACAAGACCGGCGGAGGAGATGTGCTCGGTGCGGCTGAACCAGTAGTCGCCGAGCAGGATGCTGAGCAGGTGCTGCGGTTCGCTGCCGGATTGGGAGCGCGGCAGACGCACCTCTTCGGTGGTGGTCAGGTCGATCAGTGACACGAGAACTCCACGACTGCGGGCGCCTGGGTCGATGGTGGGTCGAGCCTAGCGGAGCGCCCATCGCGCCTCGTTGACACGGGCCCCGTCTCACGACAGAATATCTGCGTAACGCAAAGTTTCTGTCGAATAATGCACCGGCGCAAGGAGGCGACGTGGCGACATCCTCGCCCGCGAGCATCACGCTCGACATCGCGCCCCGGCCGCACTCCCTCGACGATCTGCCCTTCGGCACGAGCTGGCTTCCCGACGCCCGACTCGGGGTCGACCTCGCCGCGTTCGGCTACGTCGAGGAGGAGTTCGAGCTCTCCGGCGTCGCCGGCGAATGGGAGTACGACGACGCGTTCACGCCGCGCGTGAGGCAGCAGGTTCCGTTCGTGACCCGGATGCTGCTGCGCCGCCCCGCCGAGCCCGCGCGGTTCAGCGGCTCGGTGCAGCTCGAACCGCTCCACCCCGACCTCGACAACGCCCCCACCTGGAAGGCCGCGCACGACTGGATGCTGCGGAACGGCCACGCGTGGGTCGGCGTGACCCAGTCGGCTCCGGTCGCCGCCGATCTCGCGGAGCGGTTCCCCGCGCGCTACGGCCGCCTGTCGCTGCCCGTCGCCGGGCTCGGCCACGACATCCTCGGCGCGGTCGCCGTCGCGCTCAAGGAGAATGAGTTCCCCCTCGCGGGCGTCGACCTCGTCACGATGTCGGGTTGGTCGATCACCGGCAGCTTCTGCCGCGTGTACCTCCAGGAGGGCTTCGTCGACCGGCACCGGACGTCCGACGGCCGGCGGGGCGTCGACGCGATGATCATCGGCAAGACCTCCGGCGCGTTCCTCCGTGCCGGCTATCCGCCGCTCTCCGCCGACTGCGAGGTGCTGCCCGCCGACGACGCCCGCCGCACCGTACGCGGCCGCATCCCGGTGTTCGAGGTGCTCACCGAGAGCGAGGCCGAGACCCACGCGCCCGTGCTGCGCGACGACTCCGACGACGACGGCGACCGCTACCGGCTCTACGAGGTCGCGGGCACGAGCCACCGGCAGCTGCGCCCCGACGACGTGCTCACCAACACCGCGCAGTACGCCGCGGCGGGCGGCGAACTCGCCGACACCCGCATCAACGAACTGCCGAGCGACGCCCGCTTCGAGCTCTTCGCCGGCGCCGCCTTCGAGAACCTGGAGCGCTGGGTGCGCGACGGCATCGCTCCGCCGCGGGTTCCGAGGTTCGAGCGCACCGAGACCGGAGTGCTCGCGCGTGACGCCGACGGCACGGTCAACGGCGGCATCCGCCCGCCCTGGATCGCCGTGCCGACCGCGCGCTACCGCCCGTCGAGCACCCCCGCCCCGGGAGCGTGCCTGCCGCTCGCGCGCTTCCCGGGCACCGGCACGCCCGAGCAGTCGGCGTCGCTCATCGGCCACCGCCTCCCGTTCAGCGCCGAGGAACTCGCGGTGCGGTATCGGGATGCCGACGACTACCGCGCGCGGGTCGCCGCCCACTGCGCCGCCCTCGTCGAAGCCCGGCTCATGCTCCCCGAGGACGCCGAGCGCGCCGTCGCCGACGTCGCCTACCCGGGAGCGGCCGCATGAACCTCGACCTCGGCGGCACCGTCGCCCTCGTCACGGGCGCGGGCGGCGGCATCGGCCGCGCGACCGCGCTCGAACTGGCCCGCGAGCGCGCGCACGTCGTCGTGCTCGACCAGCGTGCCGACGCGGTCGAGGAGACCGGCGAGCTCATCCGGGCCGGGGGCGGCGACGCCCTCGCCGTCGCGTGCGACCTCACCGACACCGCGGCGCTCGCCGCCGAACTGGATCGCGTGCCCACGTGGCGCGGCCCGGTCACCGCGGCCTGCCTCAACGCCGGGATCGGCGGGCACGGCACCGTCGAGACGCTGCTCGTCGACGAGTGGCGCCGCATCCTCGCCGTCAACCTCGAGGCGAATCTGCACCTCCTGCGCGCACTGCTCGGCCCCATGCGCACCGCCGGCGGCGGCAGCCTCGTCGCCGTGAGCTCGCCGGGCGCCGCCGACGCCGGGCATCCGAGCTCGAGCACCGCCTACGGCGTCTCGAAGGCCGGCCTCGAGCGCCTCATGCTCGACATCGCCGTGCGGCATCGGGCCGACGGCATCCGCGCCAACTCGGTGCGCCCCGGGCCCACCGACACCGATTTCGCCGCCCACCGCCTTCCCGGCACGGGCGAGCATCCCCCCTTCCGTGCGCCCGCGCGTCGCGCACGGCCCGATGAGATCGCCGCACCGATCGCCTTCCTGCTCTCCCGGTGCGCCGCCCTCATCACCGGCCAGACGATCACACTCGACGGAGGGCCTGCAGTCCCCTGATGCGCCGGATGCCGCTCCCTGGCGGCGTCCGATCGAACGATGTTGTTCAGCACCGACCCGAAAGTAGGTACTACCCCATGAAGATCACACGCAGGAGGACGGGCTTCGTCGCCGGAGTCGCGGCCCTCCTTCTTCTCGCCGGGTGCGCGACCACCACCGACCCCGGCCCGTCCACCGAGGATGTCGACCTCGAGGCCCGCATCGACATCGCGGGCCCCGCCGCCGTCACCCAGTGGGATGTCGCCAAGAACGTCGGCGGCCCCGAGACGTCGGTGCTCAAGCTCGTCTACGACACCCTCGTCGACGTCGACGAGGACATGACGCCGATCCCGAACCTCGCGACCGAGTGGACCACCGACGACGGCGGTCTCACGTTCGACTTCACCCTGCGCGACGACGTGACGTTCACCGACGGCACGCCGTTCGACGCCGAGGTCGCCAAGCTCAACCTCGACCGCATGATGACGCTCGAAGGATCGACGCTGCGCGCCGGCATGGCGAACATCGCCGAGGTCGAGGTCGTCGACGACTACGTGCTGCGCATCGTGCAGAAGCAGCCCGACGTGTCGCTCGTCGCGATCCTCGCCGACCGCTACGGCGTCATGATGTCGCCCGAGAGCTTCGCGTCGGGCGAGGTCACCGAGCCGGTCGGCTCCGGCCCGTTCGTCTGGGTGAGCGAGCAGCAGACCGTGTCGCTGACGCTCGACCGCAACGAGGACTACCGCGACGCCGATGAGGTGCTGCTCGCGGGCGTCGACTTCGTCGTCATGCCCGACGCGCTCGCGCGGATGAACGCGATCAAGACGGGCGCCGTCGACATGACGCTCATCACGTCGGAGCAGATCGAGGAGGCCGAGACGCTCTCGGGCTACTCGCTCTACCGCCAGAAGTTCAACCAGCGCATCATCACGATCAACCCCGACCTCGAGCCCGCGCTCGACGACCCGCGCGTGCGCGAGGCGCTCAACCTCGCGATCGACCGTCAGGGCATCGTCGACGGCGTGCTGTTCGGCGAGGGTGAGCCGGCGTACCAGGTGATCCCGAGCGGCCTGTACGGTCACGACGACTCGGTGGTCGGCGAGTACGACCCCGAGCGCGCGCGCGAACTGCTCGAGGAGGCCGGCTACGGCGACGGGCTCACGTTCGACTTCGTCAGCCAGCCGGCCCTGCAGAAGGAGGCCGAGGTGCTCAAGGCGAACTGGGCCGAGATCGGCGTCGAGATCAACCTCGAGCTGCTTCCCGGACCGGGCGCGGGCATCGCGCTCTGGTACGAGAAGACCGCCGCGATCGGGATGCTGCCGTTCCTCGGCCGCATGGACCCGGGCATCACCTACACCAACCTCTTCGGTGAGGGCCAGGTGATCAACGCGAGCAACCTCACGACGCCCGAGCTGAACGACCTGCTCAGCGAGGCGATGTCGACGGTCGACCGCGACGAGCGGGCCGGCATCTTCGCCGAGATGGCGAAGCTCGTGCAGGAGGAGCCGCTCGGCACCTGGCCGATCGTCTACGGCTACCAGGCGGTCGTCTACTCCGACGACCTCGTGGGCGTCGGCGAGTACGAGCTCGGCTTCCCCGTGCTGAAGGGCGTCGGCGTCACCGGCTGACCCGCCGCCGTCCCGCACCCCGTCCAACCAGGAATCGACACACGTGATCCGCGTACTGATCCTGCGGCTGCTCCGCATCATCCCGGTGTTCCTTCTCGTCACCGTGGGTGTGTTCGGGCTCGCCGCCCTGCTTCCGGGAGACCCGGCGATCGCTCTCGCGGGCGACAACGCCACCCCGGAGCAGATCGAGGAGATCAGGGTCAGTCTGGGGCTCGACCAGCCCTGGATCGTGCAATACGCGTCCTGGTTGGGCGGGGTGCTCACGGGCGACCTCGGCACCTCGCTCTACAGCACCGAACCGGTGCTCGTCTCGATCCTCAACCGGATGCCGGTGACCCTGTCGATCGCGCTCGTCTCGATCGTGATCGCGATCCTCATCGGGCTCTTCGGGGGCGTGCTCGCGGCGGTCTACCGCGGGCGTGCCGTCGATCGCGTGACGACGATCTTCTCGACGTTCGGCATTGCGACGCCGACGTTCTGGGTCGCGATGATCCTCGTGATCGTCTTCGCGTTCACCCTCGGCTGGCTGCCAGCCGTCGGCTACCGACCACCCACCGACGGTGTCGGGGTGTGGTTGTCGCACATCATCCTGCCGTCGCTCGCGCTCGGCATGGCCGGCGGGGCCGAGCTGCTGCGGCACACGCGCAGCAGCATGGCCGAGACCCTGAGCCAGGACTACATCCGCACGGCACGCGCCCAGGGCCTGCGGCCCGCAGCCATCGTCTGGCGCCGCGCGCTGCGCAACGCGAGCGTGCCGATCATCACGGTGCTCGGGTTCCTCGTCGCCCAGGTGCTCGCCGGCGCCGTCATCACCGAGCAGATCTTCAGCCTCCCCGGTCTCGGCACGCTCGCGATCGACGCGGTGTTCCGCAAAGACCTCCCGGTCATCCAAGGCGTCGTGCTCGTCAACGCCGCCATCGTGCTGGTCATCAACCTGACCACCGACTTCGTCTACACGATCGTCAACCCGAAGGTGCGTCACGCATGAGCGCCGACCTCCCCGAGCGCGGTGAGCGGATGCCGTCGGCTCGCGCCCGATTCGCCCGCCGCTTCCTGCGTCAGCGCATCGCCGTGGGCGCCCTCGCCGTGCTCGTCGCGCTGACCGTCACCGCCCTCGTGGCCCCGTGGATCGTGCCGTTCGACCCGAACGCGCAGAACCTCGGCAACGTGCTCGCGAAGCCCTCCGGCGAGCATCTGCTCGGCACCGACGAGCTCGGCCGCGACGTGCTCAGTCGGCTCGTGATGGGGTCGCGCGTGTCGCTGCTCGCCGCCGTACAGGGCACGCTCGTCGCCCTCGCGATCGGGGTGCCGCTCGGGCTCATCGCGGGGTTCTTCCGCGGTCACGTCGACCGAGTCATCATGGTGTTCACCGACGCGCTCATGAGCCTTCCCGGCCTCGTGCTCGCGATGGCGATCGTGGCGATCTGGGGGCCGAATCTCACGAACGCGATGGTCGCGATCGGCATCGTCGTCTCGCCGCAGGCGCTGCGGCTCGTGCGCAGCTCGGTCGTGCAGATCCGCGAAGAGACCTACGTCGAGGCCTCGCGCAGCATCGGCACCGGCAACGTCGGCATCATCGTGCGGCACGTGCTGCCGAACGCCGCGGGACCGCTCATCGTCTTCACCGCGCTGCTCGGCGGCTCCGTGATGCTCGTCGAGGCGGGCCTCAGCTTCATCGGTCTCGGCGTGCAGCCGCCCGAGGCGAGTTGGGGCGCGATGCTCGGCACGTCGTTCCGCTACCTCTCGCGCGCCCCGGAACTCGCGATCTACCCGGGGATCGCGATCGCCGTCACGGTGCTCGCGCTCAACCTGCTCGGCGACGGGCTGCGCGACTCGATCGGAAAGCGGGTGCAGCGATGACCGACCTCGCGGCCACCGACGACGCCCTCGTCGTCACCGACCTCAGCCTCGACCTCCCGACCGACGACGGGCCGATCGCGATCCTGCAGAACGTGGGCTTCACGCTGCGGCGCGGCGAGACGCTCGGCATCGTCGGCGAGTCGGGGTCGGGCAAGAGCATGACCGCGCTGTCGATCATGGGACTCGTCGGGCGCGCCCGCGGGCACCGGGTGAGCGGCAGCATCCGGACCGGCGGACGCGACCTGCTCGACCTGAGCCCCCGCGAGCTGCGCGACGTGCGGGGCAACGCGATCTCGATGATCTTCCAGGAGCCGATGACGAGTCTCGACCCGTCGTTCACGATCGGCAGTCAGATCGTCGACGGCATCCTCGCCCACCGCGACGTCTCGCGGTCAGCCGCCCAGGCGCGCGCCGTCGAGGTGCTCGACCTCGTGCGCATCCCGCAGGCGCAGAGCCGACTCGGCAGCTATCCGCACGAGTTCTCGGGCGGGATGCGCCAGCGCGTGCTCATCGCGATGGCCCTCGCGAACCGGCCCGAGATCCTCATCGCCGACGAGCCGACGACGGCCCTCGACGTCAGCATCCAGGCGCAGATCCTCGAACTGCTCGGGTCGCTGCAGCGCGAACTCGGGCTGTCGATCCTGTTCATCACGCACAACATGGGGGTCGTCGCCGAGCTGTGCGACCGCGTCGCCGTCATGTACAGCGGGCAGGTGATCGAGGAGGGCACCGCCGAGCAGCTCTTCGCCGATCCGCGGCATCCGTACACGCGCGGCCTGCTCGCCTCGATGCCGCGCGTCGACCGCGCCCAGGAGCTCACGTGGGTGCGTGGCGGCCCGCCCGACCCGCGAAACCGCCCGCCGGGATGCCGGTTCGCGCCGCGTTGCGACCTGCACGTGGCCGCGTGCGACGTGCCGCCGCCGCTGCTCGACCTCGGGGCCGGGCACGCGTCGCGGTGCATCCGGGCCCACGAGCTCGACGGGGCGGTGACCTGATGAGCGAACCGGGTGACCTGATGAGCGAACCGCTCGTGTCGATCACCGACCTCACGGTGCGCTTCCCCGTGCGCCGAGCCGGGCGCCGCATGACGGTGACGGCCCTCGACGGCGCCGACCTGCGCATCGAGCGCGGCGAGACCGTCGCACTCGTCGGCGAGTCGGGCTCGGGCAAGTCGACCCTCGCGCGCGCTCTGCTGCGACTCATCGACACGACGTCGGGCGAGATCGTCGTCGACGGCGAGACCGTCACCGACATGTCGTCGCGCCGGTTCCGACCGTTGCGGGCGCGCATGCAGATGGTCTTCCAAGACCCGTACTCGTCGCTCAACCCGTCGCTGCGCATCGGCACCAACGTCGAGGAGCCGCTGCGCGTGCACACGTCGCTGCGCCCCCGCGAGCGTGCCGCGCGCGTCGCGGAGTTGCTCGAACGGGTCGGTCTGCCCGCGAGTGCCGCCGAACGCTACCCCGACGAGTTCTCCGGCGGACAGCGGCAGCGCATCGCGATCGCCCGCGCCCTCGCGCTCGAACCCGACCTCATCGTGTGCGACGAGGCGGTGAGCGCGCTCGACGTGTCGACGCAGAACCAGGTGCTCGCCCTGCTGCGCGACCTGCGCCGCGACCAGGGGCTCACCTACCTCTTCATCTCCCACGACCTCGCGGTCGTGCGGCACGTCGCCGACCGCGTCGCCGTCATGTATCTCGGCCGCATCGTCGAGGAGGGTCCGACCGAGCGCGTCTACTCGGCCCCCGCGCATCCGTACACGCAGGCGCTGCTCGCCGCGGTGCCGGTGCCCGACCCCGCCCGGCGGCACACGCGTGCGCCCATCGCGGCGGGCGAACTGCCCGACCCCGCGAACGCGCCGTCGGGGTGCCCGTTCCGCACCCGGTGCCCGTTCGCGATGGACGTGTGCGCCGAGGTGCGACCGCTGCCGACGCCGGTCGCGGGTGGGGGCACCGTCGCGTGTCACCTGCACCCCGGGTCCACACCCGACCACCCGCATGACGGATCACCCGTCACGAACGCACCATCCGGTACTGAGGAGTAATGGCTTGAACACGAGAATCGCCCGACTGATGGAGAACGTCGGCATCGTCCGCGATTCGCGCATCCCCGTGAACGTCGAGAAGGCCCGTCACATGACCGAGTCGTTCCGCGCGACGGAGGGGCAGCCGCACGTGCTGCGGTCGGCGCGCGCGTTCGCGCACGTCATCGAGAAGGCGACGCTGTTCATCGGCGACGACGAACTGCTCGTCGGCAACCCGGCGAGCCGCCCCTGGGGGGTCGAGCTGACGCCGCTGTGGGGAACGTGGCCCGACGACGAGATCCAGTCGCTCGAGGATGCCGGATACGACCTCCACCCGGATGTGCGGGCCGAGATCGCGGAACTCAACGCGTACTGGGGCGACCGCAGCCTGACGTCGCTCATGACGAGCACCTACGACGACGAGCGCCTCTGGCCGTACGCCCAGCTCGGGGTCGTGCTGCCCGCCTTCACGAGCAAGGAGGAGGGCTGGGGGCCGGGCGGTCTGCTCGGCGGCGGCTACGGCATCCATCACGAGATCTCGCAGATGATCGCGACGCCCGACTACGGGATGGTGCTCGAACGTGGCCTCGGCGCGATCGTCGCCGAGGCGCGCGAGCACGAGCGGCGCACCCGCCTCTTCAGCGACGCCGACTTCGACCGCCTGCACTTCTACCGCGCGTCGATCATCGCCCTCGAGGCGGTGCAGCGGCTCATCGAGCGTTTCGCCGGCATCGCCCGCGCCGACGCCGAGCGCGCCGCGACCGACGAGCGGCGTGCGGAGTTGGAGCAGATCGCCGAGGTGTGCGACCACATCCGCACCCACGGCGCCCGCACATTCCGGGAGGCGCTGCAGCTCTACTGGTTCCTCTACCTCGCCATGCTGCCGTCGGGCACGCTCGGGATGGGGCGCCTCGACCAGCTGCTGCTGCCCTGGTACGAGCGCGACATCGCGGCGGGGGCGACGACCGACGACGAGGTCGTCGAGCTGCTCGCGATGCTGCGACTGCGCAGCATGGAGGTCACGATCCAAGGCGGCACCGCGCACCGCATCAAGTGGGCGGGCGGCTCCAAGTGGCACAACGCCGTCATCGGCGGGCAGACGGAGGACGGTGAGGATGCGACCACCCCGCTGTCGTACCTCATCCTGCGGGCGGCGGAGCTCTGCCCCACGCCGCACCACACGCTGACGATGCGCGTGCACGACGGCACGCCGAGCGAGCTGCTGCAGGCGGGCCTGCGCCTCGCCCGCACCGGGCTCGGGATGCCGGCGTTCGTCTCCGACGAGGCGAACATCGCGTTTCTCGAATCCCACGGCATCGACACGCGCACGGCGCGCGACTACAACATGGCCGGGTCGCAGTCGGTGACGATCACCGGGCAGTCGCGGCTCGTCGCGAGCCCGATGTTCGTGATGCCCCGCGTGCTCGGTATCGCGCTGAAGGGCGGCGCGGAGGGCTTCGGTCCCCAGACGGCCGGGCTCGTCGGGTGCCGCGACTTCGACACGTTCTTCGACGCGTTCGCGACCCACCTCGAGCACGCGCTCGAACTGCAGGCCGAGTTCAACAACGTCACCATCCGCTCGATCGGCACGCGCTACCCGCGCCCCCTCGACTCGGTGCTCATGAAGGACGGTCTGGAGCTCGGGGTCGACGTCTTCCGCCGCACGCTGCCCTACGACAACTCGAACTTCGTCAACGTCATCGGCGTCGTCAACACGGCCGACGCGCTCGCCGCGATCAAGCAGCTCGTGTTCGAGCGCCGCGAGGTGACGCCCGAGCGGCTGCTGCAGGCGCTCGAGAACGACTGGAGCGGCGACGGCGACGAGGAGCTGCGCGAGAAGTTCCTCGCCGCCCCGAAGTTCGGCAACGACCTCGACTACGTCGACGAGATCGCCGCCCGCCTCTACGCGATCGCCGCCGACCGCATCCCGGCGTTCGGCAACGCGACGGGCGGTCGCTGCATCCCGTCGGCGCTCACGATCGGCACGTCGCCGTGGCCGGCGGGCGTCGTCGCCGGGGCGACCCCCGACGGCCGACGCGCGCAGGAGCCCCTCGCCGAGGAGTCGATGACCCCGATGCGCGGCCGCGAGCAGGGCACCCCGTGGGATGTCATCGCGAGCGCCCTCAAGGTCGCCCAGGGCCCCTACCAGTCGACCGAGCTCGACATGCGGTTCACCCGCGACGCCCTCGGCACCGAGGAGGCGATGGACAACCTGGAGGCGCTCGTGCGCTCCTACCTCGTCGCGGGCGGCAAGCACATCCAGATCAACGTCGCCGACCTCGACGAACTGCGCCGGGCGAGCGCCGACCCCGACGCCCACCCCGACATCATCGTGCGCCTCGGCGGCACGAGCGCCTACGTCGCGCAGCTGTCGCCCGCGATGCGCGACGAGCTGCTCGCGCGCAGCTACTTCACGTCGATGCCGCCGCACCCCGCCGAGGGGATGCGCGCGGCGTCGTAGCGAAACGTCCGGGATCCGGGACGCGCGACCCCCGGATCCCGGGCCTGTCACCCGGCCGCGGCGCGCCTACACTGGCGTCGTCGGCGTCGCGCAGGTGGGGAGGGTGTTCATGTCTTTACCCCGCGAGCAGCGCATGATCGCGGTCGTGCTGCCGACGGAGGAGGTGCGCCGCCGCCTGGCCGCGCAGCTCCCCGACGTGCACCTCGACGTCTGGGCGCCCGGCGACGCGCATCCATTCCCCGGCCCCGTCGACCTGCTCGTGCTGCCGTACATGATGCCGACCGCCGACCTGCGGCATCTCGACGGGCTGCCGATCGGGCTCGTGCAGAGCCAGACCCTCGGCTACGACGGGGTGGCCGAGCACCTGCCGGCGGGGCTGCGCTACAGCAACGCGGTCGGGGTGCACGAGGCGTCGACGGGGGAGCTCGCGCTCGCCCTCGTGCTCGCCGATCTGCGCGGCATCCCCGACGCGGTGCGCGACGCCCGGGACGGCGCGTGGAACCACCGTCGCCGCCCGGGTCTCGCCGGACGGCGCGTGCTCGTCGTCGGGGTCGGCGGCGTCGGTCGCGAGGTGATCGCCCGGCTCGAGCCGTTCGGCGTCGACCTCGTGCGCGTCGCCCGCACGGCGCGGGACGGCGTGCACGGCGTCGACGAGCTGCCGGCGCTCCTTCCGCACGCCGACGTCGTCATCCTCGCGGTGCCGCTCGGCGACGACACCCGCGGCCTCGTCGACGCCGACATCCTGGCCGCGATGCGCGACGGCGCCCTGCTCGTGAACGTCGCGCGCGGACCGGTCGTCGACACCGAGGCGCTGCTCGCCGAACTCGCCGCGGGCCGGCTGCGCGCGGCGCTCGACGTCACCGATCCCGAGCCGCTCCCGCCCGACCATCCGCTGTGGACCGCGCCCGGACTGCTCGTGACCCCGCACCTCGGCGGGGACACCGCCGCGATGGACGGCCGGGTCGACGCGCTCGTGCGCGAGCAGGTGCGCCGCATCCAGGCGGGCGAGCCGCCCGCCCACCTCGTGATCGGATGAGCGCCCCGCGACCGCGGCGCATCGTGTTCGCCCCCGACAGCTTCAAGGGCAGCATCCGGGCACGGGCCGCGGCGGATGCCCTCGCCGCGGGATGGGCGGAGGTGCGCCCCGGCGACGACCTCGTCGTCGTGCCGATGGCCGACGGCGGCGAGGGCACCCTCGACGCGTTCGAGGCGGCCGTCCCGGGGGCGCGTCGGCACCCGGTCGAGGTGCCGGGTCCCGCGGGGGAGCCCGTCGCGGCGTCGTGGCTCGAGCTGCCGTCGGCGGGCGGCGCGACAGGCGTCGTCGAACTCGCGAGCACGTCGGGCATCGAGCTGCTCGATCCGGGCGCGCTGCGCCCGCTCGACGCCTCGACGCACGGCTTCGGCCGCGCCGTGCGGGCAGCGCTCGACGGCGGCGTGACGCGGCTCGTGCTCGCGATCGGCGGCAGCGCGTCGAGCGACGGCGGCGCGGGGCTGCTCGCCGAACTCGGCGCCCGCCTCCTCGACGCGACCGGGCATCCCGTGGCGCCCGGCGCGCGCGGCCTGGAGGAGGTCGCCCGCGTCGACCTCGACGGCCTCCCGCCGACGCCTCCCGGCGGCGTCTCGGTGCTGGCCGACGTCGACTCTCCGCTGCTCGGTCCGCACGGCGCCGCCCGAACGTTCGCGCCCCAGAAGGGCGCCGACCCCGCCGACGTCGTGCGCATCGAGGCGGCCCTCACCCGCTGGGCGGGCCTCGTCGGCGCCGATCCCGACGCCCCCGGGGCGGGGGCGGCAGGTGGCACCGGGTTCGCCCTGCTCGCGTGGGGCGCACGCCTCGTGCCCGGCGCGGCGACCGTCGCCGACCTGATCGGGCTGCGCGACGCCCTGCACCGAGCCGACCTCGTCGTCACCGGCGAGGGGATGTTCGACGGGCAGTCCGCGCGCGGCAAGGCTCCGCAGCTCGTGCTCGACGCCGCGCGGGAGGTCGGGGTGCCGGCGGCGGTCGTCGCCGGGGTGCTGCGCGTGACCCCGCCTGGCGCCCGCGGTCTCGCGCTCGCCGAGCTCGCGGGCGGAGCGGAGGCGTCGCGGCGCGACCCCGACCGCTGGCTGCGCGACGCCGGGCGGCGGCTCGCCGGCGAGATCGACTGAGCGTCAGCCCCGCATCGCGACGCCGTGCCGCCAGTACCCCATGAATGCGACCTGCGAGCGGTCGACGCCGAGGTCTTTCACGAGGTGCCGGCGCAGCGTCGTGACGACGCCCGACTCGCCGGCGATCCAGAAGTAGCGGTCGGGATGCGCGGGCCCGCCCGTCTCGAGCGGCTCGCCGAGCGTCGAATGCACGGGGGTCTCCCACAGCGGGTTCTCGGTGTCGGCATCCTCGATCACGAGCTCGTCGACGACATCCCCGAGGTGCTCGAGCACGGCCGGGATGAGGGCCTCCCCGTGCGTGCGTCCACCCCGCACCAGCCAGCGCACCTCGACCCCCGGCGGGGCGGCGATCGGCAGGATGTCGGCGGCGTCGGGCACCTCGAGGAAGGCGGTGCCGCGCACGTCGCGGTCGACATCCTCGAGGATGCGCGCGACCGCGGGTGCCGCCGTCTCGTCGCCCGCGAGCAGCACGCGCCGCGCCGCGCCGGGGGAGTACTCGATGCCGCCGCCGCTCGCGCGCCCACGTCGCGGCCCGATGACGAGCAGTTCGTCGCCGACCGCGGCGCCCGCTGCCCATGTCGCGGCGGGACCCGTGAGCCCCGGCTGGAGGTGCAGCACGAAGTCGACGACGACCCGGGTGCCGTCGGGTCCCGCGTGCAGATCGCGGATCGAGTAGGTGCGCATCGACCCGCGTTCGGTCTCGGGCACCGCGAGCCATGCAGCGTACCAGTCGTCGCCCTCGACGTGCGGCAGGTCGTGCCCGGGCGCGGGGAAGATCAACTTGATGCGCTGATCGAGCACCGCGCCGGGGGTGCCGAAGTCGTCGAGCGCGGGGCCGCCGAACGTGACGCGGGCGAAGGTCGGCGAGACGCGCTCGACGGCCTCCACCCGGGCGCGGGCGACGAGGTACGGCGCGGGGGCGGTCGTTTCAGAGCGTGCGGACATGATGCCTTCCTGCGGGCAGCACGAGCGGCTTCCCGGTGAGCGGGTCGGGGATGACGGAGCAGTCGAGGCCGAACACCTCGCGCACGAGGGCGTCGGTGACGATCTCGTCGGGAGCACCGACGGCGTGCAGGCGCCCGTCGCGCAGGGCGACGAGCTCGTCGGCGTAGCGTGCGGCGAGGTTGAGGTCGTGCAGCACCATGACGATCGTCGTGCCGCGCGCGGCGTTGAGGTCGGCGAGGAGGTCGAGCACCTCCATCTGGTGGGCGACGTCGAGGAACGTCGTCGGCTCGTCGA
>CAMLMQ010000021.1 GCA_946481135.1 uncultured Microbacteriaceae bacterium | reverse complement strand
CGCGGCGGGGTGAGGTGGCGGCGTCGTAGGCGGCGCGGACGATGGCGGCACTGTCCGGGTCGAGCATCCCCGACAGTCGGGTCATCCCATCCACCTGGGGGGTGAGGGTGAGGTATCGCTTCTCCCGCAGTGCAGACGCACGGTCCCGCACCGACGCCGCATCCAGTTCGTCCCGCGCGGCGCGGGCTTCGACGGCGAGCTTCTCCACCGGCAGGGTCGGCGCCAGCGCGGCGAGCCGGGTCGCCGCATCCAACAGGTCGTCCGCGGCGACTTCGGCCGTGGGGGTGCCGAGCCCGGTGGTGATGACGTCGGCTTTCTCCACCGACACCACCCCCTCCGAGATGCCGACGGTGACGGGAGCGAGCCACGGGTCGGCATCCACGGTCAGTTGCCGCCCCACCCGGGACAGCACGTGAGCGTCCCGCTTGGAGACCCCGGATACCTGCTCGACGAGCTTCTCCGCGGTACCGGCGCCGAGGCGTTGCGCGAGGCCGGCGTATCCGTCTTCCCGGCGGGACCGGTGCGCGACCTCGGCCGCGAACGACGACAGGGACGCTTCCACGAGTCGCCGCAGTTCACCCAACTCCCGCGCCCCCGCGAGCAGCGCCGCGTCCTCCAACCGGCTCGGGTCAGCCCCGAGCCAGGTCACAGCGGGAGCGGAAGAGGACATACCCCCATGATCCCAACATTCGAACGTGTGTACTAGATAGACGAACCATTCTCGGGATAACCAGTTGTCCACAGGCTTGGGGAGGGCGGCATCCTCACCCGACTCACCCGATCGGCGTCTGCTGGTACACCGCCAACCGCCACTCCCCGTCGACGCGCACGTAGGTGCTCGCCATCCACGCGACGAACGGCGCCTCCGACCCCCGCACGGCACGCCCCCGGTACGTCAGCGCCGCCCCCTCGGACCCCACGCGCACGACCCGCGCCTCGTCGAGTTCGTACGAGTCCCACGCCGGTGAGTCGGCGAGCGACCGCACCACCCCGGGTCGGTCGAGGGTGAACCCGCCCGCGAGGATCATGACGGCATCCTCGGTCATGTGGTGCCCGTAGAAGGCGGCCCCGGTGCCGGTGCAGAGGGAGTCCCAGCCCGCGCGTTCGAGCGTCAGCAGTTCGTCGAGAAGTTCCATCACTCGACGCTAGGAGCCGCCCCCGGCATCCGTCACCCCTCTCGACAAATACGATGGATGCCATGGCGAAGGCTGATCTGATGGATTACGACAAGGCGCTCGAACTGTTCGAGCCCGTGATCGGCCTGGAGATCCACGTCGAGCTGTCGACGAAGACGAAGATGTTCTCCGACGCGCCGAACCCGGCGAACTCCGAGAACCACGACGCGGCGCCGAACACCCTCATCACGCCCGTCGACCTGGGCCTGCCGGGCAGCCTCCCGGTGGTGAACGCGAAGGCGGTCGAGTACGCCATCTCGCTGGGGCTCGCGCTCGGCTGCCAGATCGCCACGTCATCCCGGTTCGCGCGCAAGAACTACTTCTACCCCGACCTCGCGAAGAACTACCAGATCAGCCAGTACGACGAGCCGATCGCGTTCGAGGGCAACGTGCAGGTGGAGCTCGAAGACGGCACCCTCGTGGATGTGCCGATCGAGCGCGCCCACATGGAGGAGGATGCCGGCAAGCTCACCCACCTCGGCGGCGCGACGGGGCGCATCCAGGGCGCGGAGGCATCCCTCGTCGACTACAACCGCGCGGGTGTGCCGCTCGTGGAGATCGTCACGAAGCCGGTGTTCATTCCGGAGGGCGCGCACGCGGGCGAGGTGGCGAAGGCGTACGTCGGAACGGTGCGCGACATCGTGCGGGCGCTCGGCGTCTCGGAGGCGCGCATGGAGCGCGGCAACCTGCGGGTGGATGCGAACGTCTCCCTCCAGCCCCGTGGCTTGAGTAGCGCCGCCGAAGGCGACGCGTATCGAAAGCCCACCGGCACCCGCACCGAGACGAAGAACGTCAACTCGATGCGCTCGGTGGAGCGGGCCGTGAAGTACGAGATCCAGCGGCAGGCCGCCATCCTCGCCACCGGCGGCACCGTCACGCAGGAGACGCGCCACTGGCACGAGGATCGCGGCGTCACCTCCGCGGGACGCCCCAAGTCGGATGCCGACGACTACCGCTACTTCCCCGAGCCCGACCTGCTGCCGGTCGAGCCCGATCCGTCGCTCGTCGCGTCGCTGCGGGCGGCCCTGCCCGAGGCGCCCGCGGTGCGTCGTCGGCGGCTGCGGGAGACGTGGGGCTTCACGGAGCTCGAATTCCGGGATGTCGCCAACGCGGGGCTGCTCGTCGAGATCGAGGAGACCGTGGCGGCGGGTGCCGCGCCGGCGCAGGCCCGCAAGTGGTGGACCGGCGAGATCTCGCGCCTCGCCAACGCTGCCTCGGTGGATGCCGCTTCGTTGGTGTCACCTCTGCACGTGTCGGAGCTCATCGCCCTGATCGAGTCGGGGGAACTCACCGACCGCCTCGCCCGCCAGGTGCTCGAAGGCGTCATCGCGGGGGAGGGGCGTCCGTCGGAGGTCGTCGCCGCGCGCGGGCTTGCCGTGGTGTCGGATGACGGGGCGCTGATCGCGGCCGTGGATGAGGCGCTGGCGGCGCAGCCGGATGTGCTCGAGAAGATCCGCGACGGGAAGGTTCAGGCCGCCGGCGCGATCATCGGGGCCGTCATGAAGGCGATGGGCGGGTCGGCCGATGCTGCCCGCGTGCGGGAACTCGTGCTGAAGCGGGCGCAGGGGTAGACGACCGCTCGAAGGCCAGGGCCTTTAGGGTCGAACCCTCGTCTTGTTGGCAACCGGGGCCGAACGCTTCTCGAACGCCGCCTCGACATAAATTTCGGGATCTACAATGAAGTCCTCCCAGCGTACCAGAACGCAGTATCTCTCGTCCTCGCGATGAGAACACTTTCCGTTTGGGATGTAATAGTTGTAGCTGAACTCCCTAATCACCGTACTGTCGTTGACTGACACAAGGTTATGGGTTCCGTGACAGGTTGAGCATTCGTACTTGCCGCCGTATATCGACGAGTACATTTCAGGCAGGACGATGCCGAGGATGCCGCTCTTTCCGTGGCTGGCAGAACTAAAGAGGGATGCCTGAAGTTCGCGCTTTATGTAGCGTTGCTCGTAGTCGCCGAGTATCTCAGAACTTCGGGTCCCGATCAAGAAAATCGTCACGGTGGAATCATAAAGATAGTCGCTCCGAATGCGACTCATGATGTAGTCATCATCGCTAGATTCGATCGCTTCATTAAGGGACTTGTCAACAAAATCGAACCCATTGAGATTCTGAATGGTTGTCTTGTAGGCGAGATCCTCCGTTTTGAAGGAAATGTAAATCTTGCGCCCCATGCCTTCAGGCCTCCTTGATGTTAATGGGCTCTTCTCCTCGCGAAGCTAGCCACATTGTGTGCTCGCGACTGATTGCTTCCTCAGCGTCCGCGACGGCCGCGGGCCAGTCTTGTGAGCGCACCGACTCAAGTGCGGAATGCTGAATTGCGAGTTCTGCTCCCGCGACCCTGTAAGCTGAAGTCAACTGCGAGTACTGCTTGATCGCCAGCCAAGCTGCGCCACCGGCGACCATTGCGGCGACGATACCGGCGAATTCGATGCGGGAGCCACTGCCCACGGCTATTGCCGCCGCCACAACAGCGATGAGTTCGCCGATCAGCAGCAAATATCGAGAAACCGTTGCCTTCGACGCGTTGCTTTGTGCATTATCGGAGTACCACTTTTGCTGGTCACCTGTCCGCTCATTGAGGTAGGTGCGCTTGCGTTCGACAAAGGCCGCCGATCGGAGTTGGCGCATTGACGGCGTGACGATGGCGTCGCCAGCCTTGATCTCCATACGATCGCGACCCTTCCTTAGAACATCAGCGATTCGCGAACGCAGGAGGTCTTCGGCTACTGACGACTTTATACCGTGGCCAAAAGGGTCGCCGCCGACCGCGTAACGCCATGCTAGCGTCTTGGTCGACTCGGCCACTGCTCGCCCTGCGTACCAAGTCCGCTCAGGCTGACGAATGAGAAGTGCGAACTCAGACATCGCGGCCAGCAAGAACAGGGCCAAAATCGCGACCCTCAAGATCTCTGAGTCCCACACCGCGGTCAGTGCGCCGAAGATCGCGGCAAGAGCTAACGTACATAGGCGGCTGGCGCTTAGTGCCAAATACTCTCCCTGCGCGCGTCCGGACGCCCGATCTGCTGCCGTGAAGACTGACGGCATTTCGACATTCGACGAGGTCCTCCGAGGCGTGTCCGGCATGGTCAAACCCTAGTGATCGCCGGCGAGAAGTCGGACGCATCGGCGCACTGAGACGGTGCGAGCCGCCGGTGGCCGACCGGCGCATGCCCACAACGCTTCCGCGAGACCAGGCCGATTGAGCTTGGAGCAAGGGGAACTATGCCTACTTCTTCGTGGTCGTCGTCAATGAGAACCTGGGAGGCATGGCGTGGCGACACCACCCAAGCGTTTGTCGAGGTGAACGGCAGGCACTCGAGATCTGCGTCGATCTCCGCCACAAGCCTTGAGGAGATCTCGGGCTCACCATGCTCGCCCCGAGCGGTCAGCGTCGACGAGGTCGAGCTCGATGTCATGGGTGTCCTCCGAGCAGTTCGACGAGCTTCGCCTCAGTGACGATCGGGATCCCAAGCTCCCGTGCTCTCCGTGCCTTCCCCGACTGACTATCGGGATCCGCGGCGACTGCCAGCTTCACCTTTCGCGAAGCCGATGCTGCCATCCGAAGGCCATGGGCCGCGAGATGCCCGGCCCAATCCTCTCGCCCGAACCTCATGTCGCCTGTTAGCACGACGACATCGCCGGCTTCGAGGCGGAACGTTCCTCCGGCAAGTGACGATGACACGGGCGGGGCCGCGATAGGTGGGAGTGTCGGCTCTCCGAACGCCACATCAGTGACGCCGAGCGACTTCGCGAGCGACTCCAGTTCGCTCAATTCCGCCGAAGTCAGCACACCGTCCGCCCAGGCTGCCGCGACCATGCGGTGCAGGTAGGAACGGTGGAGGTGCTCGACCGCCATGCGAGGGAGGCCCAGGCTCGAGGCGACATCCAGGAGTTCTTGTTCCTCCGCGCGTGAGAGGTGACCGTCGAGGAGCGCGCGGTCGAGGATGCCGAGGTAGTCCAGCTCCCGTCCCGAGGCGTGAATCGGAGCCGCGGTCGTGGAGATCCGTTCGACGAAGTGCCGACGAGGTGCGCTCGCCGCCTCGCGCGGGAACCAGTCGGCTGCAGAGGAGACGTCGAACTCCCAGTGCAGCGCATCCGCAAGCAGATCCGCCCAGTACCGATTGGTCGATGACTGCGACCAATAGTGAGCCAGCACCGCGGCGGTGTCGCGCGCATCTGCGGCCGCACGATGGGTCAGCGTGCGCTCCACGCCCGCTGCCGCGCAGACGGCGTCGAGCGATCGCGGAGAGTCCGGGAAGAACTCGGACGCCAGCCGCATCGTGCACACGGCGGGCATCGCGAGCGAACCCGACCACGAGATCACGAGCGAGTCGTCGATCGTCGTGATCTCCGACGACAGGAAGCGCATGTCGAACTCGAGGTTGTGCGCGACCACGGCGCGGTTCGCGAGCAGATTGAGGATGCGGGGTGCGAGCGATCGCATGTCGGGAGCGTCGACGACGTGGCTTGCTTCAATCCCGTGGATGCGAGTCGGTCCTACGTCCCGACCTGGATTGACGAGCGTCTCCCAGGTGCCTTCGACCTCGCCGTTAGGGCTGACATGAACGATGGCGATCTCGACGATCCGGTCGCCGCGCTTCGGTGAGAAGCCCGTCGTCTCGACGTCGATGACCGCGTACCCTGCTCCGGGCATCGCGAAACCTCCCTGATCCGAGCGGAACGTTATCGCGAGGATTGCGACGTGCGCGAGCCCCACGGCGGGGTACAGACATGCCTCTCGGACCTTCGACAACTCGATCGAGCGGGTCCGACGATCGCGCCCTGACGTTCGGTGACGCTAGCCTGAGCGGAATTCGGATCAGGAGCATGCAAGATGACCGAGCCCACCATCATCGGATACCGCTTCCGCCCTGCGCCGGGATGGGATCCCGTGCCCGAAGGTGCACCGGACGACTGGTTTCCACCCGAGGGTTGGGTACCACCGGCCCACTGGCCGCCGGCGCCCGAGGGATGGGATTTTCGAGAGCCGATTTTCGCGGAGGTCGAAGCGCACGCCCCAGAGGTTGCGGCTCCTCTGCACGACGAAAGCTCCGCGACATATCAGCCGCTGGCACCGCTGACCTCGCGATCCGTGCCTGGGCTAGGGACGAAGAAGTTCGCCGTCGCGCTCTTGGCCGAACTGGAGCAGTGGCACGCTTTCGCGGAGGGGCTCAACCGCGCGAACTTCGACAAGGATCAGCAGCTCGCTGCGCTTGGTGCGATGACCGCCGCGGAGCTCGCAGCCGAGGAAGCACGCCTCCGAGAATCAGTCGCGGAGATCACAGCGCAACGAGACGCTATTCGCGCTCAGGTCGACGAAGCATCGGCGTCACTCGTCGATGTGCGCGACCGCGTCGATCTCGCCAGCGACGGGCTTTATGCCTACCAGCACCCGGCCGAGACTTCGCTCGAGCTCCAAACTCGCCTTTCCGTCGTGCAGAGCCGAATCAAGGACATGGTCCGCGCCAAGTCGGCAGTGATCACAACCACGACGTTCACGTTCAACGGCTCGGCCGCCGAGGGTCGGCGATGGGTTGGCGACATTTCGAAGCTCATGCTTCGCGCCTTCAACGCCGAAGCCGAGAACTGCGTCAAGACGGTGCGTGCTGGCAATCTCGCTGCTGCGCAGAAGCGACTCGCTTCCTCAGCCGACCAAATCGCGAAGCTCGGAGCCCGGATGGGAATCGCAGTCGCTCCTGCCTATGAGCGCCTGCGTATGGAGGAACTGCAACTCGCGGCCGAGTACCAGGAACGTGTCAAGCAGGAGCGCGAGAACGAACGAGAGCGCAGGGCCGAGCTTCGCGAAGCCGAACGAGCCGAGCGCGAGCTGAAGGCGCAACGTGAGCGCCTCGAGCGTGAGCGGCAGCAGTACCTGAACGCGATCGAGCGACTCGTCGCACAGGGCGACACCGAGGCCGCCGAGCGGACGAGAGCGGAACTCGCCCGCGTCGACGGCGAGATCGAGTCGGTCGAGCGTCGCGTGGCGAACGTCCGGATCGGGCATGTCTACGTCATCAGCAACGTCGGCGCGTTCGGAGAGCGAATGGTGAAGATCGGCATGACGCGCCGCCTTGAGCCGAAGGATCGAATCCGCGAGCTCGGCGACGCGTCGGTGCCGTTCCGGTTCGACACCCACGCGTTGATCTTCTCCGAGGACGCGGTGGGCCTCGAGACCAAGCTGCATCAAGCACTCGCCGACCGTCGCGTCAATCAGGTCAACTTGCGGCGCGAGTTCTTCTACGCCACGCCCCATGAGGTCAAGGAACTGATCCGCGAGGTGACGGCCGACTTCCAAGAGATGGTCGAGTTCAACGAGCACGCGGATGCCGACGAGTATCGGGTCAGTGCGGGCCGCCCGGACACCGAGATCTAGCCAACCGCGCCGCTCAGGCGTTCTAGGGCGCGACCGCGCCCACCCACAGCCCGTCGCGCGCACGCGTCATCGCGACGTAGAGTTCTCGTCGATCCATCTCCACCCGCTCGCCGACATGCTCGCGCGCGTCGGCTAGCGCCGTGGGTCCGACCAACGCAGACGGGGTGTGCGCGACCAGCACATGCTTGAACTCAAGGCCCTTCGCCCGCTTGATCGTGCCGACCTTGACCGCGTCCGCCACCCGACCGTCGTACTTCTCGAGCGAGATTGCCGACACGCCAGCCGCGCCAAGTAACCGCAGCACCGACGACACCTCACGCGTGCGCATCGCGAGCACCGCGACATCCCCCGGATGCACCCCGGGCGTCGCAAGCAGTTCCCGCACCCGTTCGACCAGGGCCGCGTCATGCTCCGCGGCCGACGCAAACCGCGCCACCGAGGGGGCCGCCCCCTCGCGCAGAATCTCAGCGGCATCCATACGAGCCCGCGTCCCCGACTCGATGTCAACGAACCCCGACTCCCCGACGAGTGAGGCGGCGAACGCGGCGATCTCACGGGTGTTGCGGTAGTTGCGGGTCATGACGACACCGCGGCCGGCGATGGAGATGCCGAGCTCGCCGAGCGTGTACCCACCGGGGTAGATCGACTGCTGACCGTCGCCGATGAGGTTGAAGGCGTCGGGTTCGTCGCCGACCATGCGGTGCAGCAGGCGGATCATCGCGGCCGTCAGGTCTTGGGCCTCGTCGACCACGACAGCGCGGTACGCCGAGGATCCGAGCGTCACGAGGGCCTCGGCCTTGAGGATGACGTCGGCCCAGTCCCACACGTCGCGAGCGCGCAGCTCGGCCTCGTACGCCTCGTAGAGACGCCACACGGCGGCGCGCTGCGGGAGGGTGAGGGGGCGCTGTCGGCCGACGCGGGAGCAGTTCTCGTACTCCGGGAGGGAGGCGAGGCCGCGGCCCTTGATGACCTTCTCGATCTCCTCGTGCCAGTAGCGGCCGTCGCGGTCGATCGCGCCGACCTCGCCGTGCAGGCCGTGTCGTGCCCAGACCGTGTTCCACGCGGAGGTCGCGGCGGTGGCATCCAGCTTCATCGGGATGCCGTGCGCCTTCAGCAGCCCGAACGCGATCGTGTAGATGCCGGCGAAGTCGACGCGGTCGGCGACCTCGGGGGCGAGGCGGCGGAACAGGGTGCCGAGCACATCGGGCAGCGTGCGCACGAAGGTGGTGACGAGCACGCGACCGGGATGCATGCGCGCGATGTGAGCGGCGCGGTGCAGGCCGACGACGGTCTTGCCGGTGCCGGCGGATCCCCGGATGCGGCTGGGTCCGTTGAACGAGCGGCGCACGACCTTGATCTGGTCGGGGTGGAGGAACGCCATCCACGACTCGATCGGCTCCGCGGCGAGGCCCGCGTAGGCGGCATCCTGCACCTCTTCGACGGTGAGCAGCGCGAGTTCCTCGGGTTCGGCGGGGGATGCGGGGGCGGTCAGCGGGGGAGCGCTCACGACGACGGATGCCGGGCTCGCGCTCGCGGTGTACGGCGGGCAGGCCGTCATGAGGGCCACGAGCACGCGCTCGATCTCCGACTCGGGCAGACGCCGCCCCGCCGAGAGGATGCGGGTCACGACATCCGCCTCGCTCATCAGCTCGACGCCGCTCACCGTCGCCTTCAGATCGCGGCGGTTGGTGAACACCGCGAGGGTGTGCACCTCGCCGGGCGCGAGACCCACGTCGGCGAGGATGTCGGCGATCGTGTCGCCGAGCGAGACGAGCCCGTCGAACCGCTCGGTGACGTCGTCGTCCCCCTGGAAGACGCGGGGACCGAGACCCGAGCGCTCGATGCGCACATCGCGCCACGACTTCGCGTCGACGATGAACACCCCGGGCGGTCCGACGACGAGGAAGTCGACCTGCGCCGTGCGGCTGCCCGGCCACTGGCGGTCGGCGAGCACGTGGAAGCCCTGGTTGCGTAAGGGGCTCAGCGTCTGCTCGAGGCGTCGTTCGCTCGCGGCGGCGGCGTGGTAGTTCGCCACCATCCGCTCATAGTCGTCGGCGCGGCGCCGCAACTCGTCGGCGAGGCCCTGTGCGGCATCCGCCTGCAGCAGCGCTGACGTTCCCCCGGCCATGATCCCCCGATCCCGCGTGAACCTCAGCTTGCGCGAGAGAGGGCTGCGGTCGACAGCGCCTGTTCAGGGGGCAGGGTGCCGCGCAGATTACGAACGTTGTCGCTCTGTTGCGTCACACTCCGACCACCTTCGTCACGAACGTTTCACCCCCACCGCGGGGTGCCTAACGTCGCCCGCATGACACTTCTCGACAGCCCCAGCATCCCCACCTCGACCGCCGCCGAGCGCGCCGAACGGCTCACCACCGCCGGCGCCGCGTGGGGCGAGCGCATCGCCGCCAACACGGCGGCCGCGCAGCTCACCTACACCGTCCATGGGAAGGGTCAGGGCTCCGTGGCCACCACCCTTCGCGCCGGCGAGCACGAGTTCGTCGTCGACGAGCCGGCCGCGCTCGCCGGTGATGACGTCGCCGCGAGCCCGGTTGAGTACGCGCTCGGGGCGCTCGCCGCGTGCCAGGTCGTCGTCTACCGCCTCTACGCGCAGGCGCTCGGCATCCGCCTGGACGACATCGACATCACCGCCGAGGGCGACCTGGATGCGCGCCGCCTGTTCGGCATCGACGAGACGGTGCGGGCCGGGTTCGGCGCGGTGCGGCTGCACGTCGCGATCTCGGGGCCCGAGACGGCGGAGCGGTACGACGAGCTGCGGGCGGCGGTGGATGCGCACTGCCCGGTGCTCGACCTGTTCGAGAATGCCACGCCCGTCACGACGGTCGTTTCCAAGAGGTAGGGGGTCTCGACACGCGGCCTGCGGCCGCTACTCGACCACCGGGCCGCTACTCGACCACCGGAGGGGTGGGCACGGGCGGGGGTGCGGGGTCGTCGCGGACGGGCAGCGGGGCGGCGCGGTGCCGGTTGAGGAAGGCGGGCAGCCCGATGCTCACGAGGCTGACGAGCAGCACGACGGTCAGCCACGCGAACAGTCGCGCGACGACGAGCAGGGGGAGGCCGAGCAGGAACTCGGCGTCGACCGGCAAGCCGAGCAGGTAGATCAGCCCGCCCACGACGTTCACGCTGCCGTCGGGGAACCGCACGGCGGCGGCGGATGCCGCGGTGAGCAACAGGGCGGGCAGGAAGACGGCGAGGAGGAACCAGGGGAGTCGCGTGCGCGTGGTCGTGTTGCGGGAGGCTCCCACGGCGATGCCGATGGCCGCGCTGAAGATCATCGAGGCGACCGCTCCCGACACCCAGCCGGTGAACCAGGCGATGCCGGCGACGAGGGCGAGAACCGGCAGCGCGACGACCGCGACGGGGCCGAGGAACGTCGTCATCGCGATCGCGGCGGGGATGCTCGCCGCGATGCCGGCGATGAGCGAGCCCCACAGCCCGTCACCCAGGTAGCCGCTGACGACCGACTGACCGCTCGCCGCACCCGTCTCGGACAGCCGGGCCGTCGGGTCGACGCGCCGCGAGTACCCGACGTAGAGCGCGTAGAAGCGCGACCCCGACACGATGCCCGCGAGCACGGCGGGGCCGGCGAGCAGGCCGATGATCGTCCACGTCGTCGCCGGTGACTGGCCGTCGCCCGTCGTGCCGCCGAGCTGACCGCCGACGGTCACCGCGATGACGATCACCGCGACGAAGGCGAGCAGGCCCATCCATGCGGAGATCTTGCGGTAGGCGTCCCAGGGCTGCCGGGGACGCGCGGGTGTGGGAGCGGGCGGGGTTGGCGGTGCGGACACGTGACCTCGATTCCTCGCCGACCAGCATGGCAGGTGAGCGGGTCTCGACACGCGACCTGCGGCCGCTCCTCGACCGCCGGAGGTGGGCGCGGCATCCGCTGAGGTGTCGGCGGGGTCGCCCATACTGACGGGGTGGGATTCGCGTCGGACGCTGCGGACACCCCGGCCCTGCGCAAGGCTCGGGGCGCCTTCTTCACCCCCGACGCGATCGCCGAGTTCATCGTCGAGTGGGCGGTGCGCACGGGGGATGACCGCATCCTCGAGCCGTCGGCGGGTGATGCCGCGTTCCTCGTCCCCGCGGTCCACGCCCTCAAGCGTCGCGGCACCGACGCCCCCGAGGTGCACGGCGTCGAGATCCACCCCGCGTCGGCCGCGCAGGGCGAGCACCGCATCCGGGATGCCGGCGGCACCCCGCACCTCACCGTCGCCGACTTCTTCGACCACGAAGCGCCCGGCACGTTCGACGCGGTGGTCGGCAACCCGCCGTTCATCCGCTACCAGGACTTCTCGGGCGACGCGCGCGCGAAGGCGCGGGCCGCGGCGCTGCGCGCGGGGGTCGGCATCAGCGGGCTCGCGTCGAGCTGGGCAGCGTTCGTCGTGCATGCGACGCGGTTCCTCGCGCCGGGCGGACGGCTCGGGTTCGTGCTGCCGGCGGAGCTGCTGAGCGTCAACTACGCGGCGCCGGTGCGGAAGTTCCTGTTCGACCGCTTCCGATCGGTCGACCTCGTGCTGTTCACGCAGCGGGTGTTCCCCGAGGCGGAGGCGGATGTCGTGCTGCTGCTCGCCGACGGCTACGGCGCGGGGCCCACCGACCACGCCCGCATCACCCAGTCGACGAACGCCGAGACGCTGCACGAGCTGTCGATCCCGATCCGCTGGGCGCCCGTCGACCCGGCGTCGAAGTGGACGCCGTCGCTGCTCGACGCCGACACCCTCGGCCTCTACACGGGGCTGCTCGGCGGTGGGCACTTCACCGACCTGCGCGCGTGGGGCAAGACGACGCTCGGCGCGGTGACGGGCGACAACTCCTTCTTCGCGCTGAGTGAGGCGCGCATCCGCGAGCTCGAACTCGAGGCGACGGATGTCATCCCCCTCTCGCCGCCCGGAAGCACCCACCTGCGCGGCCTGGCTTACGGCGTCGACGGCTGGCGGGCGCACCGCGAGTCGGGGGCGCGGGCGTGGCTCTTCCGGCCGACGACCCCGTCGCCCGCGGCGCTGCGGTACATCGCCGAGGGGGAGCAGCGCGGGGTCGACCAGGCGTTCAAGTGCCGGGTGCGCTCGCCCTGGTGGCGGGTGCCGGTCTCGCGCACGGCCGATCTGTTCCTCACCTACATGAACTCCGACTCGGTGCGGCTCTCCGCCAACACCGCCCGGGTGAAGCACCTCAACTCGGTGCACGGCATCATGCTCGACGACGCGCACCGCACGCTCGGGCGGTCGCTGCTCGCGCTCGGGTCGCTCAGCTCGATGACCCTGCTCGGCGCCGAGATGGTCGGGCGCGCCTACGGCGGCGGGCTGCTCAAGGTCGAGCCGCGCGAAGCCGACCTGCTGCCCGTGCCGTCGCCAGACCTGCTGCAGCGCGCCGCCCCCGGACTCAAGCGCATCACCCGCGAGGTGCGTGGGCTGCTCGCCGCGGGCGACCTGCTCGGCGCCTCGACCGCCGTCGACCGCGTGCTGTTCGCCGAGATCGAGACCCCCGGCAGCGAGGTGAGCGCCGCCCGCCTGCGCGAAGCCCGCGCCGTCTACGCCGCCCGCCGCACCGCCCGCTCCGGCTTCCGCGCCGACAAGCGCGCGACCTGACGGCCGTGACGACCCCCACGACCGGCCGGGCGTCGATGCGCCGCCTGGCCGTCGTCATCCTCGTCATCTCGTGCGCCCTGCTGCTGGTCGTTCTCGCCAACGCCTACGTGCACCGGAACGCCGACTACTCCTGTCATCTGGCGCCGCGGCCGTTCAACGCGGAGGCGCTCGGGATCGACCAGAGCGTCGAGCAGGCGTACGGGTTCTGGAGTTGGTGGCCCACCGGGTTGACGTGCGCGTATCCGAGGGTCGGTGGAGGGTTCGTGACGGCGATGCCCGAGCCCTACATCCCGATCGTCTTCGTCGCCGGGCTCTCCGGGGTCGCGGTGGGTACCGTGCTCGCGCTGCGATCGCGCGTGCCCTGACCGGCACCGCTCGACACGCGGCTAGGGTCGATCCGACGAAAGGCGGGGGGATGGCCAAACCCGACAGCTTCAGCGCGTTCGACCACGAACTGGCGCAGGCGTCCACGGCATCCCCGTGGGCGCACACCCCCGGCGACCCGCCCGCCTACCGCCCCGACTACGCGCTGCTCGAACGGCTGCTCAGCATCCCGGTGCGCGCCGGCGAAGCCGTCGAGAGCGGCCGCTTCGCGAACGGCCTCGACGCGTGGATCGCCCACGAGCTGCGCCGCGCCGGTTTCGGCGCCGACGAGGTGTGGCCGCGCCCGACGCGTCCGCGCATCCTTCCCCGCGACGTCGCCGCCCTGCTCGACCGGCTGCCCGCGAAGCTCGCCGCCGAGGTGCGGGAACGCGTCGCCGCGATGCCCACCGTCGCGCCGAGCGACGCGCGCGTGCTGGGCCGCGCCTACGACAAGCAGGTGGATGTCGTCATCGCCCGGTGGGACCGCGGACCCGAGCTGCTCATCAGCACGAAGACGATGGTGTCGGGCTTCGGCAAGAACCTCGGCAACCGCTTCGAGGAGGCCTACGGCGACGCCGGCAACCTGCGCAGCCGTTACCCGCTCGCCGCCGTCGGCTACTTCTTCCTGCAGCGCGCCACCATCCGCACCGCCGAGCCGGGCGCGTTCGAGCGCACGAAGGACATGATGCGCAAACTGCGCGAGCTCGACGGCGGCAACGGGTACACCGCCACCGGCCTCGCCCTCGTCGCGTGGGACGACGCCGACCGCGAAGCCGGGGTGCGGCTCGACCTCGACGGCGTGCCCGACGACATCGGTCCCGAGCAGTTCTTCGCGAAGATGATCCACCGTGTCGTCGACGTCACGCCCGTCGTGCACCATGTCGAGGTGCGCTCGCGGCTCGAGGGGCGGGTCGTGCCCGTCGCCGCCGACGACGTCGAGGATGCGGTCGTGGACGGTTTGTTCTAGGCGGGGTCTCGACACGCCCGCTGCGCGGGCTGCTCGACCACCGTCGCCGGCCATCGGGCGGAATACTGCCGGGATCTTGTCGGAAAAAATCGTCGTCCGTACGGTCACCGGCAGGCCCCGACGCGGGGTCTGCATCGATGACGAAGGAGACACGATGACGTTCCGAACCACCGTCGACGCGCGCCGACGGACACGCGGCAGCCGCCTCGCCGCCGCCGCCCTGGGGGTGCTGGCGCTCGTCGCCGCGCTGCTCGGGCCGGCCACGCTCGGCCCGGCGACCCCGGCATCCGCCGCACCCGTCGGTAACCCCGTGCTGCCCGGCAACCAGCCCGACCCCACCATCGAAGTCTTCGACGGGGCGTACTACATCTACGCCACGTCGAGCGCGGGAGTCACCGGCCAGGGCGGCCGCAACTTCTTCGCCTGGAAGTCGTACGACCTGAAGACCTGGCACAACGCGGGCCTCGTGCTCGACCGGGCCACGGTGTCGTGGGCCTCGACGGATGCCCGCACCTGGGCTCCCGACATGGTCGCCGCGAACGGCAAGTACTACTTCTACACGGCGATCGCCACCTCGGTCGCCGTCGCCGTCTGCGACACCCCCGTCGGACCGTGCGTCGACAAGGGGTCGCCGCTCGTGCAGGGCAAGTTCCACAACGGCGTCGAGGCGATCGACCCGATGGTCTACATCGACACCGACGGCCAGCGGTACCTGTATTTCGGCGGCTCGGCCGGCAACGGACTCGGCATCTACAAGCTCAACGCCGACATGGTGTCGCTCGACGGGGCGATGACGCATCGCACGCCGCAGAACTTCACCGAGGCGCCGTTCATGTTCAAGCGCAACGGCACCTACTACCTGCAGTACTCGAACGGGTCGTTCACGAACAACACGTACAACGTGCAGTACTCGACCGCATCGTCGCCGCTCGGACCGTTCACCTACGGCGGGCAGATCCTCGCCCCGAACGCGAGCTACCAGGGCCCGGGCCACCACGCGATGCTGCAGTATCCCGGCACCGACGACTGGTACATGGTGTACCACCGCTTCCAGAACAACGACTTCACCGTGCGGTATGCGGCGATCGACCGGATGTACTTCACCTCGGGCGGCGCCATCCAGCCGGTCGTGATGACGAGTACCGGTGTCGAGGAGCGGCGGGCGCCGGGCGCGCCGGCAACCAACCCGCCGGTGCCTGCGCAGTTCATCGTCGCGCCGGGGTCGAAGTGCGTGGATGTCGCGGGCGACGACATCGGCGGCAACAACGCCGCGGTGCAGATGTGGGACTGCCTGCCCGGAGCCGCGGACCAGCACTGGACGTGGAATGCCGGCACGCTGCGCACGCTCGGCAAGTGCCTCGACATCCAGGCGGGCAGCACCGCGAACGGCGCGAAGCTCCAGCTGTGGACCTGCAACGGTCACGCCGCCCAGCAGTGGGTGCAGAACGTCGACGGAACGCTGCGTAATCCGGTGTCGGGCACGTGCATCGACACGCCGAGCGGCAACACCGCGAACGGCACCCGCCTGCAGATCTACACCTGCAACGGCAACGTCGCGCAGAAGTTCGTGATCGGACGCTGACCGGATCGACCACCGGGAAGCGGGCGCCCCTCCGGGGACGCCCGCTTCCTCCGCTTTCCGGACGATTCCGAGAATCTTTTTGTCGGAGTGTTGACGGAAAAATTCGGGGTGCCTAGCTTCGAGATCGTGCCCACGCCCAACGGAGTGCATGCCCTCGTGCGCCGCACCCACGAAGAGCGGGTTCTCCACGCCCTCCGCCAGCACGGCGCGTTGAGCCGGGGAGCCCTGTCCGACACCGTCGGCCTCTCGCGCACGACCCTGTCGGAGATCACGACGAGCCTGCTCGAACGCGGGGCGATCGTCGTCGTCGACACGGATGCCGCCGACCGCGCCGGCAGCGGACGCCCGGCCGAAAGGCTCGCCCTCGACCCCGGCTCGGGGCAGTACATGGGCATCGACTTCGGTCACCGGCGCGTGCACATCGCCGTCGCCGACGCCGCGCACGAGATCATCGCCCACGGGCGCGCCGCCTATGAGGACACCGCCGACTGGCCCGAGCGCCGCCGCGTCGCCGCCGACCTCATCGACCGGGTCGCGGCCGAGCGGGGCGTTCACTTCGGGGCGCTCCAGGGGGTCGGAATCGGGGTGCCCGGTCCCTTCTCCGGCACGACCGTCGCCGACGCACCCGCCGGTCGCACCTCCGTCGCCGACGTGGCTCCGTTCTTCGCCGAACGGTTCAACGCTCCCGTCACCGTCGACAACAACATGCGCTTCGCCGCGCTCGCCGAAGCCGCCGAAGCCGGCGGGGCGGGTGCCGACGACCTGCTCTACATCCGTCTCGCCGACGGTGTCGGCGGCGGACTCGTCGTCGCCGGACGCCTCGTAACCGGTGCCTCGGGGTTCGCCGGCGAGCTCGGCCACGTGCGTGCCGTCGCCAACGGCGCCCCGTGCCGGTGCGGCAAGGACGGCTGCCTCGAGACCGTCGCCTCCGTGCCGGCGATCCTCGCCGAGTGCACCGCGCGCGGACTCGCGGTCGCGACCCTCGACGACCTCGAGGCGGCCGTGCGCCGGTCGCACCCGATCGCCGCCGACGTGCTGCGGGACGCCGGCACCGCGGTCGGCCGGGTGGCGAGCGCCGCCGCGATGGCGCTCGACCCCGAGGTCATCGTGATCGCGGGCGACCTCGCCCGCATCGCGCCCGCGCTCGTCGAGCAGGTGGCCGCCGTCGTGCGCTTCGAGCACTCGCCGCACTCCGACAGCGCCCCCGAGGTGCGGGCCGCCGTGCTCGCCTCCGACGCCGGGGCGCTCGGCGCGATCGCCGCCCTCTTCCACCAATCCCCGCTTCTCGCGGGCTACCCCGAGCCGGACCAGACTCCGGCCGCTCCCCGACGGAGGACCGCCTCATGACCACGGCACCCACCACGCCCACGCGGGCGATCGCGGCGAGATCACGCGGTCGCACGCCCGGGCGACGTTCCCCGCGCACGCTGCTGATCGTGCTCAACGTCGTGTCGCTCGTCGGCGGCATCGGCATCTGGTGGCTGCTCGCGCTCAACGGCTTCCAGCTGCCCACGCCCGACGAGGTCGTGCGCAAGGCGATCATGCTGTGGAACAACGGCATCCTCCAGGAGGACATCGTCGCGAGCCTCAGCCGCATCCTCATCGGCTTCCTGCTCGGGTCGGCGCTCGCGATCCCCGTCGGCTTCCTCATGGGCTGGTACACCGTCGCTCGCGGTCTCTTCGAGCCGTGGGTGCAGTTCTTCCGCACCATCCCGCCGCTCGCGCTGCTGCCGCTCGTGCTCGTGCTCATGGGCATCGGCGAGGTGCCGAAGATCTTCGTCATCTTCCTCGCCGCGTTCCTCGCGTGCGTGATCGCCACCTACCAGGGCGTCGTGAGCGTCGACCGCACGATGATCAACGCCGCGCGCGTGCTCGGCTCGAAAGACGGGTCGATCTTCCTGCGCGTCGTCGTGCCCGCCTCGACCCCGTTCATCCTCGTCGGCATGCGCGTCGGCCTCGGTTCGGCGTGGGGCACCGTCGTCGCGGCCGAGCTGCTCGCCGCCCAGCGCGGCCTCGGGCGCCGGATGCAGGAAGCCCAGTTGTACTACGACCTCGCGACGATCTTCGTCGGCATCGTGCTCATCGGCATCTTCGGTCTCGTCATGGACCGACTGCTGCTGCTCGCCGAATCGAAGCTCACCGGATGGCAGGAGCGCCGCTGATGACCGACACGACCCTCACCCGCGACCCCGCCGGAACGGCGGCCCCCGCGATCTCCGTGCGCGAGGTCACGAAGGTCTTCCCGCTCAAGAACGAGGAGTTCGTCGCGCTCGACCGGGTGTCGCTCGACATCGCCGAGAACGAGTTCATCACCGTCGTGGGCCCGTCCGGATGCGGCAAGTCGACGCTCCTCAACATCCTCGCCGGCCTCGAGGAGGTGACTGCGGGGGAGGCGCTCGTCGGCGGGGCTCCGGTGTCCGGCCCCGGGCCCGATCGCGGCGTGATCTTCCAGCAGTACGCCCTCTTCCCGTGGCTCACGGTGCGGCAGAACGTCGAGTTCGGGCTGAAGACCGCGCGGGTGCCGCGGACCGAGCGACGTGAGCGCGCCGAGTACTTCATCCGGATGGTCGGGCTCGAGCAGTTCGCCGACGCCCTGCCGAAGACGCTCTCGGGCGGCATGAAGCAGCGCTGCGCGATCGCGCGGGCGTACGCCGTGAACCCCTCGATCCTGCTCATGGACGAGCCGTTCGGCGCCCTCGACGCGCTCACCCGGGTGCGGTTGCAGGAGCAGCTGCTGCAGACCTGGAGCCAGGAGCGCCGCACCGTCATGTTCATCACCCACGACGTCGACGAGGCCGTCTTCCTCGCGAACCGCGTCGTCGTGATGGCGGCCCGGCCCGGGCGCATCTTCGACGTCGTCGAGGTCGACCTGCCCTACCCCCGCACGGAGGAGATGCGCCTCAGCCCCGAGTTCGCGGCCCTGCGCAACCGCGTGTGGCACTCCGTCTACCACCAGGATTCCGGCCGCGCGGCCGGGAGCTCGCCGTCCGACCCGACGGCCTGACCCAACGAAGGGAACACAGCAATGACGCAACGCAGAAGGATGCTCGGCACCGTCGCCGTCGCCGCAGCCGTCGCCATGACGGTCGTGGGCTGCACGAGCGGCACCACCGAGCCGGACGCCGGGGGCGAGGAGCTCGAGGTCATCGACGTCAACTTCGGCTACATCCCCGACTTCAACGGCACGAGCCTGCTCGCGGTCGCCGAGGCCGAAGGCATCTGGGAGGAGCACGGACTCAACGTGACGACGTCGTCGTTCACCAACGGACCGCTGCAGATCCAGGCCCTCGGAACGGGCGACCTCGACTTCGGCTACATCGGCCCGGGCGCCTTCTGGCTGCCGGCGTCGGGTCAGGCGAAGATCGTCGCGATCAACACCCTCGGCCAGGCGGACCGCGTCGTCGGCCAGCCCGGCTTCGAGTCGATGGAAGACCTGCGCGGTCGCACCGTCGCCGTGCCGGAGGGCACGTCGGGCGACATGATCCTCACCCTCGCGCTGGAGGAGGCGGGGATGACGAAGGACGACATCGAGCTCGTGCCGATGGAGCCCGCCGCGATCGTCGCCGCCCTCTCCGCCGGTCAGGTCGACGGCGCCGGGTTCTGGTATCCCGCGCTCGCCACCGTCAAGGAGTCGGTGCCCGACCTCGTGGAGATCGCCAACAACGACGACTTCGTCGACACCGTCGCGTTCCCGACCGCCTTCGTCGCGAGCAACGACGTCGTCGACAACCAGGGCGACAAGCTCGACCGCGTGCTCGCCGCCCTGCGCGACGCGATCGCGTTCCGGGCCGACAACGTCGACGAGACCGTGCAGCTCACCGCCGACTTCCTCGCGATCGAGGTCGAGAAGGTCGAAGGCGACGTCTCCAACGTGCGCATCCTGTCGCTCGAGGAGATCGACGAGTTCACCGAGGACGGCACGATCGACAGCTGGCTCACCGGCATGGTCGACTACTTCATCGGCGCCGGTCGCCTGACCGAGGCCGTCGAGCCTTCGTCGTTCTACACCGGCGACCTCTTCCTGGGGGCCGGCGAGTAACTGTGGCGAGGAACATCCTCTTTCTGATGACCGACCAGCATCGGGCGGACACGCTCGGTGCCTACGGGAATCACCTCGCCGTCACGCCCGTGCTGGACGACCTGGCACGGACGGGCACGAGGTTCGACCGGTGGTACACCCCGACGGCGATCTGCACCCCCGCGCGAGCGAGCCTGCTCACCGGGCAGGCGCCGTTCCGGCACAAGGTTCTCGCGAACCACGAACGCAACGTGGGCTACATCGAGGATCTGCCGGAGGGCACGTTCACCTTCTCCGAGGCACTCCGCGAGCGCGGCTACAACTGCGGGCTCGTCGGCAAGTGGCACGCGGGAACGGATCGTGCCGCGCGGGACTTCGGGTTCGACGGACCCGACCTGCAGGGGTGGCACAACCCGGTCGAGAACGAGGACTACCTCGCCTACCTCGCTGAGCGGGGGCTTCCGCCCTACCGCATCAGCGACCGCATCCGCGGGACGCTGCCGAACGGCGGGCCGGGCAACCTGCTCGCCGCTCGGCTGCACCAGCCCGTCGAGGCGACGTTCGAGTACTACCTGGCGACGCGAGCGATCGAATTGCTGGAGCGGTACGCGGCCGACGTCGCCTCGACGGGGGCCCCGTTCTTCCTCGCCCTGCACTTCTTCGGGCCGCACCTGCCGTACATCGTGCCCGACGAGTACTTCGACATGTTCGACCCCGACCTGGTCGAGATGCCGAAGTCGATCGCCGAGACGTTCGCCGGCAAGCCGATGGTGCAGAAGAACTACTCCGACCACTGGACCTTCGACACGATGCCGCTCGAGGTCTCCCGCAAGCTCGTCGCCGTCTACTGGGGCTACGTCGCCCTCATCGATCAGCAGATCGGTCGCGTCATGGAGGCGATGGAGCGGCTCGGGCTGACCGACGACACCGCCGTGTTCTTCACGTGCGACCACGGCGAGTTCACCGGATCCCATCGCCTGCACGACAAGGGTCCGGCGATGTACGAGGACATCTACCGCACACCGGGCATCGTGCGCATCCCCGGAGCCCCCGAGGGTCAGGTGCGCACCGAGTTCGTGAGCCTCGTCGACTGCACCGCGACGATCCTCGACATCGCCGGCATCGATCCCGCGCCGGCCGTCGACTCGCGCAGCCTCGTGCCGCTCGTGGCGGGGGAGCATCCGGAGTGGGCGCCCGACATCGTGTGCGAATTCCACGGCCACCACTTCCCGTATCCCCAGCGGATGCTGCGCGACGAGCGCTACAAGTTGGTCGTCAACCCCGACTCGGTGAACGAGCTCTACGACCTGCTCACCGACCCCGACGAGCTGCTCAACGTCTACGAGCTGCCCGAGTCGGCCGAGGTGCGGGCGCGGATGCTGGGGCGGCTCTACCGGCTGCTGCGGGACCGGGGCGACAACTTCTACCACTGGATGACGTCGATGTACGAGATCGGGGAGGTCGACTACGACCCCACCCAGAGCGGATTGGACGAGGCGACCTACCGAACGACCTGAACGTTTCGGGTGCGGCGGCTCGGTGCTGTCTCTGAGGGCTGCTCAGGGACTGGATAAGATCTCCTCACCTTCACCGAAAGGCCGCTCGTGCCCCGCTCCTTCGTCGCGCTCCTCGTCGCTCTCGGCATCGTCGCCCTCGCCGGTGTCGGCATGGGGGGTGGCGCCCTCGCCCTCGTACTCCAGCAGCAGGATGCCGTGACCGGCCCCGACGGAGCCCCCGGCGCCGATGGGCGTGACGGCGCCGACGGGCGTGACGGCGCCGACGGGCGTGACGGCGAGCCCGGCGAACCCGGCCCGCGGGGAGCGGCGGGACCGCGCGGCGAGACCGGGCCGGCGGGCGCCGCCGGCCCGAAGGGCGACCGTGGCGACGTCGGACCGCAGGGTCCTGCCGGAGCGGCCGGCGCGACGGGTGCTCCGGGTCCGGCCGGGCCGACCGGCCCCGCGGGTCCCGCCGGCGCGGCCGGTGCGACAGGGGCGACCGGCCCGGCGGGAGCGGATGCGCCGCTCAGTCTCCTCGCCGTCTTCGGGTACCAGGAGACCCACATCGTCGGGGCGTCGCTCGACCCGATCCGCTTCACGTCGCCGACGATCGTCAGCGAGGGAACCGACGTCGCGATGTCGGGCGAGACGTCGTTCGTCATCCAGACCCCGGGCGTCTACCGCGTGACCTACCGGCTCAATGTCTACGACGTGCAGCAGGGCTTCACGGAACCCATCCCGGCGCTGGTGTTGCAGAACAACGGCACGAACATCATCGAGTCGGCGCAGTACTTCCGCGGGGCGGTGCCCGCGGGCGACGTCACGATGTTCCGTGAGTTCTGGGCGGGCGACGTCGTCACCCTCCACCTGCTCGACTTGAGCGGCAGCCTCGAGACGACGTACAGCTACTACCCGCACATCAGCTTCGAGCGCATCGCCGACTGACGGCGCCGGGTCAGGCGGGCGGCCAGACCCCGATGATGAGCGCCATCACGAGGATCGTGACGAGCTCGTGCGCGCAGTTGAGCACCGTGAGCTTCGCGGTGCGGCGGTCGAACTGGTCGTGCGTGATGAACCGCGCGGCGGTGAAGCCGGCCCAGAGGATCGCGCCCGTGACGAGCGCGTTCACGAGGAACGACCCGCCGTAGAACTCGAACGAGATCCACGACGCTCCGGCGAGCACCCACGCCGTGACGAACGACACGATGAGGGTCACGACGATCGGGCGCACGGCATCCTTCGCGTCGCCCGACGGCGTGACGCCGGCTTCGCGCATCCAGAGATTGCCGAACACCTTCGGGGTGTACCAGATGCTGCCCACGACCATGCTCGACAGGGTCGCGAGCACGACGGCGAGGTAGTTGATGGCGGGGACGGTCATGACGGCTCCTTCGACGCGCTGACGGAAGTGGCTGGACTCTACTCCCGTCACGCACCGGCGTGCCTCCTTCCCGCGACGAGTCGCCACAGGTCGGCCCAGTGCTCGGCGCGCGGATGCCGGGGCAGCGCGGTCGCCGGCAGGCCGCACCGACGCATCCACGCCGCCACTTCCCGGTCGGGGAGCCGCGTCGCCCGGCGCACGACCTCGCGCAGCCCTCGCCCCGGGCCGGTGAAGACGTTCGCGACGAGCCTTTCGAACGCGCGACGCTCCGACGGGGGCACGAGCGGGTGGGGTCGCCGCGCGATGCGCAGGATGCCGCCATCCACTCCCGGCGTCGGGCGGAAGGCGCGCGCGGGCACCCGGCCCTCGAGCGTGAACTCGAACCACGGCCAGGCCTGCGCCGTGAGCATCGTCGCGCCCCCGACGCCGGCCCGACGTCGAGCGACCTCCCACTGCACGAGCACGACCGCGTCGTTCCACGCGGGCTCAGCGAGCAGGCGGCGCAGGATCGCCGTCGTGAGGTGGAAGGGCAGGTTGCCGACGATGACGTGAGGACGCGACGGGAACCGCGCGCGCAGCACGTCGTCCGCCCGCACGGTGACGTGGCGCGGCGTCGCGCGAGCCAGCCGATCCGCGCGTCGGGCGTCGAGCTCGATCGCGGTGAGGGGCCGCCCGAGGCGGGCGAGGGGTCGCGTCAGCGCGCCGTCACCCGGGCCGATCTCGAGGATCGGTCCGGACGTCGCGGCGACGAGGTCGACGACGCTCCGGATGACGGTGGCGTCGACGAGGAAGTTCTGGCCGCTCTCGTGGCGGCCGGCGGTCGAAGACCGGGGCATGGGGATACTCCGCAGCTCGCAGGAAGCCGGGCAGCACGAAACGGCCGCACCGGCGGGGTCGCGTCTGCGACGAGCGGAGAGAAGGGTGTCCGCGCGCCGCTAGCGCGCGGTCCAGGGGCGAGTGAGATATCCCATGAGGTCAGGGTACTCGTTCCGAACTCTCGGTGGGCGGGCCGTTCGTCGACGAGAGGTCGCCGAGCGCCCGCACCACCGAGAGTTGTGAACCGCTACCCGGTGACGTCCCGACGCCGCAGCGCGAGCGCGGCCACGGCGACGAGCAGCGCCGAGACGCCCCAGAGCAGCCCGAGTCCGCCCCAGTCGGCACCTTCCAGCAGCGGGTCGTTCGCGTAGGCCCACCCGTACGGCGACGCCGCACGCAGCCCCTCGAGATCCTCGACCTGGTTCGCGATCGCGTTCATCACGTAGCCGAGCACCGCGATGCCCGCGCCCGCGCCGATCGCGAGCGACCGCCGCCCGGTGACGGCGCCGGTCGCGAGGGCGAACGCCCCGGAGAGGAACGTCAGCCCGATGAGGGCGGCCGACCCGGCGAGGATGTGCGCGGGCTCGATGTCGAGCTCGGCCGACTCGTTGAACGCGAGCACGAGCAGCGCGCCGAGGCCGCCGAGCCAGAGCAGCCGCACGAGGATCGCGAGGGCCGACTCGAGGGCGTACGGCACCCGGCCCACGCCGTGGGCGAGGGCGAGTTCGAGCCGACCCGACTCCTCGGCCCCGGCGATCGCCGCCGCCCCCCACGCCGTCGCGGCGATCGTGAGCAGGAGGAAGCCGATGAGTCCGAAGAACGTGCCCTGCGCGTAGCCGGCGCCCGTGCCGAGACTCTCGTACCCGAGGGTCTTCACGAGCTCCGGTGGCATCGTCGACAGCAGTTGATCCATCTGACCGTCCCCCGCGATGCTCGGGTAGAGCGGCAGGTAGAGGCTGATCGCGGCGGTGACGCCGAGCGTCCAGCCGAGCAGCCCGCGCCACGAGTCGGCGAGGGTGCGGCGCAGGATCGGCAGCGGCGCGCTCATCGTGCGGCTCCGTAGAGGTTCAGCACCGACTCCTCGAGGTCGGGCTCCTCGACGACGAGGTCGACGATGTGGTGCTGCGCGAGCTCCTTGACGACGGCGTCCACGTCGCCGGTGACCGTCGCGGAGACGCGCACGAGCTCACCGGTGGTGAACACCTGCAGATCCTGCACGCCGAGTCGGGTGAGCGCGACGCTCACGGCCTTCTCGGTCGTGCGGGTCAGACCGACCCGGAGGCGACGGATGCTGGCGAGCCGCAGCGACTCGACCGGCCCCTCGGCGACAACGCGGCCCGCGCTCAGCACGGCCACGGCATCCGCCGTCTGCTGAATCTCGCTGAGCACATGCGACGACAGCAGCACGGTCTGGCCGTTGTCGCGGGCCTCCCGCACCATCGTGAGGAACTCCCGCTGCACGAGCGGGTCGAGACCCGAGGTGGGCTCGTCGAGCACGAGCAGCTCGGGGGAGTGCATGAACGCCTGCACGAGCCCGAGCTTCTGCTTGTTGCCCTTCG
>CAMLMQ010000020.1 GCA_946481135.1 uncultured Microbacteriaceae bacterium | reverse complement strand
ATCGAGCGCATCGTCTCCCGAGTCGGGCGGCGCATCGACGAGTCCTCTCCCCTCGTCGATGCCCGCCTCCCCGATGGGTCGCGCGTCAACGCGATCATCCCGCCGCTGGCGGTGAACGGGTCGGCCCTGACCATCAGGAAGTTCGCGGCCGACCCGTTCCAGACGCGCGACCTCATCGAGCTCGGCACCCTGAGCCCCGAGCTCGCGGAGGTGCTGCACGCGTGCGTGCAGGGCCGGCTGAACATCGTCGTGTCGGGCGGCACCGGCACCGGCAAGACGACGCTGCTCAACGTGCTGTCGTCGTACATCCCCGCCGACGACCGGGTCGTCACGATCGAGGATGCCGTCGAGCTGCAGCTGCAGCAGGCCCACGTCGTGCGGCTCGAGTCGCGACCGGCCAACATCGAGGGGCGCGGGGAGGTCACCATCCGCGACCTCGTGCGCAACGCCCTGCGGATGCGCCCCGACCGGCTCGTCGTCGGCGAGTGCCGCGGGGGCGAAGCCCTCGACATGCTGCAGGCGATGAACACGGGTCACGACGGGTCGCTCTCGACGGTGCACGCCAACTCGCCGCGCGACGCGATCTCGCGACTGGAGACGCTCACGCTCATGGCGGGGATGGACCTGCCCTTGCGGGCCGTGCGCGAGCAGCTCGCCTCGGCCCTCGACCTCGTCATCCACATCACCCGGCTGCGCGACGGCACCCGACGGGTCACCCAGGTGACCGAGGTGGTGGGCATGGAAAGCGACACGGTGACGCTGCAGGATGCGTTCGCCTTCGACTTCTCGGCAGGGGTCGACGACCTGGGGCGCTTCCGCGGCACGATCCGCGCGACGGGGCTGCGTCCGCGCTTCACCGAGCGCCTCGACGAACTCGGCATCACGCTCGACCCGCGCGTCTTCGAGCGGGGGGTGTGACGGTGCCGCCGCTCTTCGTCGCCGGACTCGTCGCGGTGTTCGCCGCGCTCGCGATCGGCGCCGCGGTCGTGCTCGTGCCGCGCAGCGCGCCGCGCACCCTCGCCGACCGGTTGCTCGGGGAGGGGGTGCGGCGGGCCGACCTCGACGACCGGCTCGAGCTCGCCGGCATCCCGACGCCCGCCTCGACGGTGCTGCTGCGCGTCGTGATCGTCGCGGCGCTCGCGGCGCTCCTCGGCGTCGTGGTCGCGGTGCTGCGCCCCTCGGCGCTCTCGATCGTGCTGCCGCTGCTGCTCGCGGTGTTCGTCGTGCTCGGCGCGCGAGCGCTCCTGGGGCGTCGCGTGGCCCGACGACGCACGGCGTTCGCGGGGCAGCTCGACGATTCGCTGGGGCTCGTCGCGAGCGCCCTGCGCGCCGGACACAGCCTCCCGCGGGCGCTCGACGCCGTCGCCCAGGAGGCCGAGTCTCCGACAGCCGAGGAGTTCGCCCGCGTGCTCAACCAGCACCGCCTCGGGCGTGACCTCGGCGACGCCCTCGCGCTGTCGGCCGAGAGGATGCGCTCCGACGACCTCGCCTGGGTGGCGCAGGCGGTCGCCATCCATCGCGAGGTCGGGGGCAACCTCGCCGAGGTGCTCGACCACGTGGGCGACACGATCCGCGACCGCGCCCAGGTGCGCCGACAGGTGGCGACGCTCAGCGCCGAGGGCCGCATCTCGGCGAACGTGCTCATCGCCCTGCCGATCGTGATCGGCCTCGCGCTCGCCGTCGTCTCGCCCGGGTACCTGACGGTGTTCCTCACGACGCCGCTCGGCTGGGGCCTCATCGCGATCGGGCTGCTGCTCTTCGCGGTCGGCGTCGTCTGGTTGCGCTCCGTCGTCCGCGTCGAGTTCTAGGAGGAGTCCGGATGCCCCCTCTCGCCATCCTCGCCGCGCTGCTGTTCGCCGCCGCGGTTCCGGTCGCCGTGTTCGCCCTCGTGCCCGCCCGGGTGCCCGCGGTCGAACGCGCGCCCGGGACGGGATCCACGGAGGCCCCGTCCCCGCTGCGGTTCCTCGCCCCGCCGACGGTCGTCGCCCGCCTCGACCGCGACCTCCAGCTCGCCGGGCTGCTGCCGCGCTGGACGGTGCACCGCGTGCTGCGCGCGAAACTGATCGCGACGCTCACCGCCCTCGCCGCAGGCACGCTGCTCGTCGCCGCCGCGCCCGCGTGGTGGCGCATCGCCGTCGCCCTCCTCGCGATCGTCGTCGCGTACGTCGCGCCCGACGTGCTCGTCGCGTCGCGCGCCCGCGAGCGTCAGGCCCGCATCCGTTCCGAGCTGCCCGACGCGCTCGACCAGGTGACGATCGCGATCGAGGCCGGTCTCGGGCTCGAGACCGCGATCGCGCGCACGGCGCAGCACGGCAGCGGTCCGCTCGCCGAGGAGCTCGCGCGCACCATCCAGGACATGCGCGTGGGCTTCTCGCGCAAGGAGGCGTGGCTCGCGCTCGCCGCACGCACCGACGTCGCCGACCTGCGGAGGTTCGCCCGCGCGATCATGCAGGCCGACCAGTACGGCGTCTCGATCGCCCACGTCGTGCGCACGCAGGCGGCCGAGCTGAGGGCGAAGCGCCGTCAGCGCGCGGAGGAGGCGGCGATGAAGGTGCCGGTCAAGATCCTCTTCCCGCTGCTGTTCTGCATCCTCCCGGTGCTCTTCATCGTCGTGCTCGGTCCGGGTGCGCTCAACCTGTGGCAGGTGCTGGGGACGCGGTGACGCCTCCCGTCAGGGCACCTCGTTGCGACGCATCCGCTCGAGCTCGCGGTCGACGTCCGACTCGGTGATGACGCGGCTCGTGATGCCGGCCGCGTCGAGGCCCGCGAACAGGAGCGCGATCCCCATCCCGAGATACGGCCAGATGGGCCAGAAGTAGCTGCCCGGTCCGCTCGACGCGGCCCAGATGACGGCGAGGATCGCCGCGACGATCCCGAACACCGCCGCGAGCACGACGAAGCTGTTGCGGGCTTTCAGGCGTCGCCGCGCGGCCTCGCGCAGTTCCCGGTCGTCCATGTGCGTCACCGTAGCCACGTCGACGGCACGGGCACGGGGTCGAAGGTCCCGTCGGCGCGACGGGGCCGGGTAGCGTCGGAGGATGACCGGTGAGCAGCTCGAACGCGAGGTCCTGGCCGGAACGACCGGCGTGCGCGACGACGAGGCGTGGATCGCGAGCGCCGACACCGAGCTGCGCCACGCGTTCGACGTGCTCGACCGCATGCCGCTCGGCGTCTCGGTATTCGGGTCGGCGCGCACGCCGCGTGACGCCCCCGAGTACGCGCTCGGCGTCGAGGTCGGGCGTCGGCTCGCCCTCGCGGGCTACCCCGTGATCACGGGCGGCGGCCCCGGGCTCATGGAGGCGGCCAACCGCGGGGCGGCGGAGGCGGGTGCCGGGTCGGTCGGCCTCACCATCCGGCTGCCGTTCGAGGAGGAGCCGAACCCCTACGCGACGACGGTGATCGACTTCGAGCACTTCTTCGTGCGCAAGACGGTGTTCGTGCGGCACTCGCGCGCCTTCGTGACCCTCCCGGGCGGGTTCGGCACCCTCGACGAGCTGTTCGAGGCGCTCACCCTCATCCAGACCCGCAAGCTGCACGACTTCCCGGTGATCCTGTTCGGCACCGACCACTGGGGCGGACTGGTCGACTGGATCCGCGACCGGCTCCTCGCCGACGGCCGCATCTCGCCGGGCGACCTCGACCTGCTCACCGTGACCGACGACCTCGATCTCGTGCTGCGGCTCGTGGACGCGTGCAGCGGAGTGCCGCACTACCTCTAGACTCGACCCCAGCGAAGGGGAGTATCCCACCTCGTCGCGGTCGTCATCACGGGCTCCAGCGCTGCAGCCCCGGCCGCGATCGCAGCGCACCGCCGGTCCACGGTCCGGCGGGACGCGGCGCGGGAGAGACGTTCGGCTCGACGCCCTGTCTGCAGTCTGAAAGGTTCCCGTGGAACTCACGATCCCGCTCTGGTTCGAGATCGGCACCTACGTCGTGCTCGGCCTCATCCTCTCGTTCGACATCTTCTGGGCGTTCCGACGCCCGCACATCCCGTCAACGCGCGAGTCGGCGCTGTGGATCTCGTTCTACGTGCTGCTCGCCCTCGTCTTCGCGGGCGCGCTGCTCGCCCTCGGCGACGCGGAGCACGCCGGCCAGTTCGTCGCGGGCTGGCTGACGGAGTACAGCCTGTCGATCGACAACCTGTTCGTCTTCCTCATCATCATGGCCCGCTTCTCGGTGCCGAGGAAGTATCAGCAGGAGCTGCTCATGGTGGGCATCATCCTCGCGCTCGTGTTCCGCGGCATCTTCATCGTCATCGGCGCGGTCATCATCGAGCAGTGGAGCTGGGTGTTCTACATCTTCGGGCTCTTCCTGCTCTACACGGCGGCGAATCAGGCGTTCACGAACCACGACGACGAGGCCGAGACCGAGAATCGGCTCATCGGTTTCCTGCGCCGGCGCATCCCGATCACGGAGCAGTTCGACGGGGCGAAGCTGCGCACCCACATCGACGGCCGCCGCGTGTTCACGCCCGTCATCGTCGTGCTCATCGCCCTCGGCACGACCGACCTCGTGTTCGCGCTCGACTCGATCCCGGCGATCTTCGGCATCACCCAGGAGCCGTTCCTCGTCTTCACCGCCAACGTGTTCGCCCTCATGGGGCTGCGGCAGCTCTACTTCCTGCTCGGCGACCTCGTCGACAAGCTCGTCTACCTCAAGTACGGCATCGCGTTCATCCTCGCCTTCATCGGCGTGAAGCTCTTCTTCCACGCCCTGCACGAGAACGAGGTGTTCTTCATCAACGGCGGCGAGCACGTCGAGTGGGCGCCCGAGATCGACACCTTCACGTCGCTCGGCGTCATCGTCGGCGCGATGGCGGTCGCGGTGATCGCGAGCCTCATCAAGCTGCGCCTCGACGCCCGCCACGCCGAGACCCTCGGCGAGGCGATCGACGAGGCCGACGCGCCGACGATCGAGCGCGAGGAGCGCCGCGGCGGGCACTGAACGGGGCCCGACTGGTTAGAGTCCCAGGGTGGTCGACCGCCCCTCCGCCGAGCCTCCGGAACTCCCGGGCTATCGCTTCGTGCGCGCGCTCGGGCGGGGCGGCTTCTCCGACGTGCACCTCTACGAGCAGCTGCTGCCGCACCGGCAGGTCGCCGTCAAGGTGCTGCTGACCGACCTCACCCCGACGGGGATGGCGGCGTTCACGGGCGAGGCGAACCTCATGGCGCGACTCTCGACGCACCCGTACATCGTCACGATCCATGCCGCGGGCGTCTCCGACGACGGCCGGCCCTACCTCGTGATGGAGTACTGCGCGCGGCCGACGCTCGCCGCGCGGTACAAGGCGCGGCCGCTCCCCGTCGACGATGCCCTGCGTACGGGGGTGCGGCTCGCCTCCGCGGTCGAGACCGCGCACCGCGCCGGCATCCTGCATCGCGACATCAAGCCCGGCAATGTGCTCACGAACGACTACGGCTGGCCCGCGCTCACCGACTTCGGCATCGCGGCCGCGATGGATGCCGGGCCCGGCGGCCGTGCGGGCGGCGACGCTGACGCCGACGGGACGACCGGCTCGGTGGGCCTCTCGGTGCCGTGGTCGCCGCCCGAGATGTTCCTCGACGACCCCGAGCACGACGCCCGATCCGACGTGTTCTCGCTCGCCGCGACCCTCTTCACGGTGCTCGCCGGTCGTACGCCGTTCGAGGTGCCGGGCGGCCCGAACACCGCGGTCGATCTCATGGCGCGCATCGACCGCGGCGAAGCCGGCACGCTCGACCGGCCCGACGTTCCCGCCTCGCTGCGCGAGGTGCTGCGCCGCGGCATGGCGACCCGCCGCGAGGACCGCTATCCGACCGCGCAGGAACTCGGCCGGGCCCTGCAGCGGGTCGAGCTCGAGCTCGGACTCGCGCCGACGGCGCTCGAGGTGCCCGAGGAGCTCGTCGCCGAGGTCGCGGCGGCGGAGGATGCGCCCGAGACGCGCGTGCGGGCGATCCCGTCGGTGCCGCCTCAGCCCGCCGTGCCGGCGACGCCGCCCGCCTCCCCGGAGATTCCCGTCACGGATCCGGCCCGGCGGCGCGGGCGCCTCGTCGGGGTGCTCGTCGGCATCCTCTCGGTGCTCGTCGTCGCGACCCTCGCACTCGTCGTCGTGATCACCGGCGGCGGCCTGGAGCGGCCCGACGCCCGACCCTCACCGACCGCGACCGGCGGGTCGGCGGTCGGCGCCGCGGTGCCCGCCCCCGAGGACGGCACGGCCGTGCCGAGCGCCGACGGCACCTCCGTCGAGTTCGCGTGGTCGCATCCCGACCCCCGCGACGGCGACGTGTACTACTGGGCCCGCGCCGAATCGCCCGCCCAGCGCGAGGTCGTGCGCGAACCGGCCGCGGTCGTCGACGGCGTCGTGCCGGGCAGCCGCGTGTGCATCGTGGTCGAGACCGGGCGCGACGGGCGCACGTCGCCGCCCCTTACGATCTGCACCCCCTGACGTCCCAGCGGGACCTTCCCTGTCGCCCGACTTCGTCGCCTGTCCGGGGATCACGGCGACGAAGTCGGGCAAACCGGCGGAAGCGGCCCGCGCTCGGGTCGTCCGGCGGATGTCGACCTGTGACGACTGATTCGGGCCGCGAAGATCCGTCATGTTAGGTTGAGTCTCCCGAATTCGCTGGGGGAACGAAGGAACGACGCATGGGGATCGTCGGGTCCATCACCCGCCGACGGAAGCCGATCGCCTCGGCTTTGGGCATCGCTCTGCTCGCCGGCGTGCCCGTGACCTTCGCGGTGCTGCACGACGGCTTCCCGGTGAGCGACGTCGACCTGCAGGCGCGGGACGTCTGGGTGACGAACGGCGACGCGCTGCTCGGCGGGCGGCTGAACCGGCAGATCGAGGAGCTCAACGGCTCGGTGAGCGCCCAGTCGCCGTCGCTCGACATCGTGCAGGACGGCGCCGACGTGTTCCTCGTCGACCCCGACCTCGGACAGCTCTCGCGCGTCGACCCCGCGTACACGACCCTCGTCGAGCCCGCGGAGCTCCCTCCCGACTCGCAGGTGGCGCTCGGCGGGCGCACCCTCGCCATCCTCTCCCCGCAGGGGGAGCTCTGGGCGGTGGATGTCGCGAACACCCTCGTCTTCGACCCGGCATCGCCGCCGGATGCCGACCTCGGCCGCGGCGCGCGGGCGACCGTGACCCGCGACGGCGTCGTGCTCGCGGCGAGCGTCGACGACCAGCAGCTCGTGCGGATCCCGGGGCCCGGCCTCGCCCCCGAGACCTCGCCGCTCGCGGTGCCCGGCGAGTTCCAGCTCGCGGCGGTCGGCGACGAGGCGGTGCTGCTCGACGAGACGGCGAACCGACTCGTGCGCGCCGACGGCTCGACGGTCGAACTGCCGGATGCCGCCTACCGACTGCAGCAGACCGGGCCGGCGCGCGACGAGGCCGTCCTGGCGACCTCGGACGGGCTGCTCCTCGTCGGACTCGGGGCGATCGGTGCCGACGTGCGCGAGGTGCCGGCGGGCCTCGCCTCCCCGGTCCCCAACGCGGCGGGTGTCTCCGCACCCGTCGTCGTCGATGGCTGCGTGCACGGCGCGTGGGGTGGGGCGCAACGCTACCTGCTGCTGTGCGACGGCGCCGACCCGGTCGAGCACGACATCCCGCAGCGCACGCAGGGCTCGCGGCTCGAGTTCCGCGTCAACCGCTCGGTCGTCGCCCTCAACGACCTCGACACGGGCAACGTCTGGCTGCTCGACGACGAGATGCGCCTCGTCGACAACTGGGACGAGGTGACGCCGCCCGAGGAGGAGGAGACCGAGGACGGCGACGAGAAGGCCAGCACCGTGTCGTTCGAGGACACGCTCGCCGAGCGCACCGACGTCAACCGTCCGCCGATCGCGCGCGACGACGACTACGGGGTGCGCGCCGGACGCACGACGATCCTCCCGGTACTCGACAACGACACCGACCCCGACGGCGACGTGCTCACGATCCCGCGCTACACCGACGTGCCGGAGGCGGTGGGCACGATCGACCTCATCGACGGCGGACGCGCGCTGCAGTTCACGCCCGCGCTCGGGTCGACTGGGGCGTCGCTGCGCTACACGGTCGACGACGGACGCGCGGGCGGCGTCGCGGAGGCGAGCGTCACCATCCGGGTCGTGCCCGACGGCGTGCAGTCGCCGCCCGAGGCTCGACGCGAGACGCTCGTCAGCGTCGAGGCGGGCGGCGCGATCGACTACAACGTGCTCGCCGACTTCGTCGACCCCGACGGCGACGACATCTACCTCGTCGACGCGCGCGCCGCGACGGGCGACCTCGTGCGGTTCACCCCCGACGGCACCGTGACGTTCGAGCATCGCTCGGGGGAGCCCGGCGAGAAGGACATCGCCGTGACGGTCTCCGACGGCACCCTCACCGCGACGGGCGTGCTCACGGTGAGCGTCGAGCCCCGCGGCTCGCTCGCGCCTATCGGCACCCCCGACTTCGCGACCGTCTTCGTCGGGGAGGCGGTGGCGCTCGAACCGCTCGCGAACGACCTCGCCCCGAACGGCGCCGGGCTCACGCTGCTCGGCGTCGACCAGGTGCCGACGGATGCGATCGTCGCCCCGAACCTCGACCGCGGCACCGTGACGTTCCAGTCGCCGTCGGTGGGCAGCTTCTACTTCCTCTACTCCCTCGCCGCGGGGCCGTCGTCGAGCATCGGCATCGTGCGCGTCGAGGTGCTGCCCGACCCCGAGCAGATCCTGCCGCCGATCGCCGTGAAGGACACCGCGTTCCTGCGGGCGGGCGAACCGAGCGTCGTCGAGGTGCTCGCCAACGACGTCTCGCCCGACGGCAGCGTGCTCGCCGTGCAAGCGATCGACACCGAGGGCATCGCGCCCGGGGTGACGGTCGAAGCCCTCGGCAATGCCGTCATCCGCATCAGTTCGTCGGCGGCGCTCACCGGGCAGACCCAGTTCCGCTACACGATCTCCGACGGCGTCTCGTCGGCGACGGCGGGCGTGACGATCGTGCCCGTTCCGCCGATCGTGTCGCGTCAGCCGCCGCTCGCGAAGGACGACCGCGTGCGCGTGCGAGTCGGCGACATCGTCAGCAAGGATGTGCTCGACAACGACGAGCACCCCGACCAGGCGCTGCTCATCCTGCAGGAGGAGCTCGTCGAGACCGACCAGGCGGGCGACGGGCTCGCCTTCGTCGGCGACGGGATGGTGCGCTACCAGGCGGGACAGGTGCCCGGCGAGTACAGCGTCGTGTACCGCGTCGCCGACCAGTACGGCGAGTCGGCGACCGCGCGCGTCACCTTCGTCGTCGTGCCCGAGGACGACGCGACCAACCAGGCGCCCGTTCCGGTGCCGCAGACGGCGCGCGTCTTCGCGGGCGCGAGCATCCCGATCGAGTTGCCGCTGCAGGAGATCGACCCCGACGGCGACTCGGTCGTCATCGTCGGCGTCGAGCGCACGCCCGCCCTCGGCGTCATCGAGTCGACGAGCCCGACGACGATCGTCTACACGGCCGACCGGGCCTCGGGCGGCACCGACACGATCGGCTACGTCGTCGAGGATCCGTTCGGCGCCCAGGCGGTCGGCACGATCACGATCGGGGTCATCCCGCGACCGGGCGAGGTGCCGCCGCCGAACGCGGTCGACGACCGCATCGAGGTCGCCCCGGGCCGCACGGCGTCGGTCGCGGTCGTGCTCAACGACTCCGACCCGAGCGGGTTCGAGCTCGAACTCGTCGAGGAGCTGCTCGAGGTCGACCCCGGCCTCGTCGCGACCGTCGAGGGCAGCGTGATCGTCGTCGAGGCGCCCGAGACCGAGGGCACGTTCAGCGTCCGATACGCCGTCACCAACAACCGCGGCGGACAGGACGACGCGTTCCTCGTCGTCGCGGTCACCTCCGACGCGCGTCCCGTCTTCCCCGTCGCCTCCGACTACTTCGTGCCGATCGACGACGTCGCGGGAGAGGATGCCGTCACCATCTCGCTCGACGGACTCATCGCGAGCCCGGGCGGACGCGTCGAGGAGCTCGAGGTGACCCTGGAGGGCGCGAACGCCGCCCGCGCCGACGTCGTCGAGGGGGAGCAGTCGGTGACCGTGCGACCCGGCGACCGTCGCATCGCGATCGCCTACCGCGTCACGAACCCCGACGACGGCCTCTCGGCGACCGCGTTCCTCGTCGTGCCGCCCGCCGTCGCGGGCGACTACGCCCCGCCGCCCCGGCTGCGCGACGACCTCGGACCTCAGGTCGTCGACATGAACGGCGCCCGCGAGTGGGCGCTCGAGGACATCCTCGTCGTGCCGTCCGGTCGCCCCGCGACGCTCGTCGACCCCGCGAGCGTGACGATGACGCACGGCGACGGCACCCCGGGCGGGGTGGATGCCGACACCATCCGCTTCACGGCCGCGCCCGACTTCCGCGGGATCGCCGCGATCACCTTCCGGGTCACCGACGGCGACGGGCCCGACGACCCCGACGGACGGCAGGCCACCCTCACGATGCCGGTCATCGTCGGCGACCCCGAGTTCACCGACGTGCCGCCGGAGTTCACGACCCAGAACGTGACGATCGAAGCCGGCGAGGCCGCCCGCGTCGTCGACCTGCGCGCCGCCACCGCGCATCCGAACCCCGCCGTCGCGGGGGAGTTCCGCTACGAGGCGCTGCGCGGCGGCACGGCTCAGATCGCCGGGCAGCTCGGGGGCGGCCAGCTGAGCGTGTCGGCGCCGCGCGGCGTGCAGCCGGGGGCGACCGCGACGCTCGAGTTCACGGTGCGCTACCGCGACTACGCCGTGCCCGGCACCGTGCGGGTGACCGTGGTCGCGTCGACCCGGCCGCTCGCGCAGGCCGTCGAGGATGCCGCCAAGGGCCGGCGCGGGGTGACCGACACGGTGAACGTGCTCGCGAACGACTTCAACCCGTTCGCCGCGCAGGGCGAGCCGCTGCAGCTCGTCGACGCCGTCATCGAGAACGCCGCCGAGTCGCAGGCCTCGATCGACTTCGGCCCCGACGGGGCCGTCACGGTGCGGCCGGGTCCGTCGTTCATCGGAGTCGTGAGCGTCGTCTACACCGTGCAGGACGCGACGCTCGACCCGAGCCGCCGGGTGCAGGGGCGTCTGCTCTACACGGTGCGCGACGTGCCGTCGAAGCCCGCGCCGCCGACGTTCGTCGAGGGCGACCGGCAGGTGACGGTGCAGTGGAGTGCACCGGCGACGAACGGCGAGCCGATCACGCAGTACACGATCGCGTGGAGCGGGGGATCGCCCGTGACGGTCGCGGGAGACGCCGCCTCGCACACGTTCACGGGGCTCGCCAACGGCACCGACTACACCTTCCAGGTGCGCGCCACGAACGTCGTCGGACAGGGAGAGCTCTCCGACCCGAGCGCCGCGGCCCGGCCGTTCGGCGCGCCCACCGCGCCGACCTCGGCGACGGCCGCGGGATCGTCCGACGGGTCCGGCAACGTCGTGCTCACGTGGGGCGGTGCCGCCGGCAACGGTCGCGCCATCGACGGCTACCGCATCACCGTGAGCCCGGGCGGTGCCGTCTACGACGTCGGCGCCGTCACCCAGACGACGGTGCCCGGGCAGGTCGGCACCGCCTACTCGTACACGATCGTCACGCGGGGGGCGGGCGGTGAGAGCGCCCCGTTCTCGTCGACGAACTCCGGCACCCCCCGCCCCGGCGTCCCGGGGAGCGCCAACGCCTCGTGGCCCGGTCCCCAGGGCGACCGCACCGTCAACTTCTCGTGGTCGGCGGCCCCGTCGACGCAGCCGATCACCCGCTACGAGGTGCTCGTGACCAACCACCACTCGTCGTGGCAGAACGTCGGCACGGCGACGACGTACTCCATCGAGGGCGACTTCGGCACCTCCTACTCGATCCAGGTGCGCGCGGTGAGCGCGGGACAGACGGGCGACCCGCGCACCTCGAACGCGGTGACGCCGCAGAACATCCAGCCGCCCAGCTACTCGCTCTGCTACCACTCGACGTACGGCGACTCGTACAACATCGGCATCCGCTACGCCAACCAGACCGCCGATCGCACCGTGAGCACCAACATCGGGGGATCGAGCGGCACCGCGACGGGGGCGAGCGGCACGGTGCGCCTGCAGTCGTGGCACGCGCGCAACACGACCACCGACCTCGACCGACAGATCACGATCACCGTCAACGGGTCCGCCCACTCGACGACCCGCTGGGGCGACGCCCCCGCCTGCTGACCCACACCACCAAGGAGACCGCCATGCCCGTGACGCCCGACCAGGCGCAGTGGTTCGCCGACGCGTTCGACAAGCTCGTGACGCACCTCGATCAGGCCATCCTCGGCAAGAAGGACCGGCTGCGCCTCGTGCTCACCGCGCTGCTCTCCGACGGCCACGTGCTGCTCGAGGACGTGCCGGGCACGGGCAAGACCGTGCTCGCGAAGGCGCTCGCCAACACGATCGACGGCACGCACTCGCGCATCCAGTTCACGCCCGACCTGCTGCCCTCCGACGTCACGGGCGTCACGATCTACGACCAGGGCAAGGGGCGCTTCGAGTTCCACCCCGGGCCGATCTTCGCCTCGATCGTGCTCGCCGACGAGATCAACCGGGCGAGTCCGAAGACCCAGTCGGCGCTGCTGGAGGTCATGGAGGAGGGGGTCGTCACGGTCGACGGCGAGGGCCACCCGGTCGGGCGCCCGTTCCTCGTGATCGCGACCCAGAACCCGATCGAGCAGGCCGGCACCTACACGCTGCCCGAGGCGCAGCTCGACCGCTTCCTCATCAAGACCTCCCTCGGCTATCCCGACCACGCGACGGCGGTCGAGCTGCTCATGGACTCGGGCAACCGGGCGCGCGCGTCGAAGATCACCCCGATCATCACCGCCGAGGCGGTCGCGTCGATGGCGGCGCTCACGGGCGAGGTGCACGCCGACGAGGCGGTCATGGACTACGTCTCGCGGCTCGCGACCGCGACGCGCGACGACAAGGATGCCGCCCTCGGCGTGAGCATGCGCGGCGCGCTCGCGCTCGCCCGGGCGGTGCGCACGTGGGCGCTGTCGGTGGGGCGCGGCTACGTGGTCCCCGACGACGTCGTCGACCTCGCGGTGCCCGTGCTCGCCCACCGCATCGTCGTCGACCCCGAGGCGGAGTTCGCCGGCGTCACGGCCGTGCAGATCGTCGAGCGCGCGCTCGGCTCCGTGCCGCCCCCGGCCACGCGGGCGGCCTGATCGCGCCATGTCGACCCTCCGCACGCTGCTCGGCCTCGTCCGGCTCGCCACCGGGCGCGCCGTCGACGCAGCGCGCCCGGTGGTCGGCATCGTCACGGCGCTCGGCGGCATCGTGCTGCTCCTCGCCCTCGCGGCCGCGGCGACGGGCGCCGCGCTCGGCTGGCCGGAGTTCACCTTCCTCGGCCTGACCCTCGCCGCCGCGATCCTCGTCGCGGCGGTGTTCCTCGTCGGGCGGGCGCGGTTCCGCGTCGACGTCGAGCTGCGGCCGCGGCGCGTCGTCGCGGGGGAGCGTGCGTTCGGCCGCCTGCTCGTCACGTCGCTCGGCGTGCGGCGGTCGTCACCGAGCCGCCTCGAGCTTCCCGTGGGTGCGGGCACGGCGGAGTTCGCCATCCCGGCCCTCGCCCCGGGCGCCGAGCACGAGGAGCTGTTCGCGGTACCCACCGCGCGGCGCGCCGTCATCGTCGCGGGACCCGCCGTCTCGGTGCGCGGCGACGCGCTCGGACTGCTGCGACGCGTCGTGCGCTGGTCCGACCCGGTCGAGCTCTTCGTGCATCCGCGCACGGTGCGGCTGCGCCCCTCCGCGGCGGGTCTCGTGCGTGACCTCGAGGGGGAGGAGACCTCGACCCTCACCGACAACGACCTCGCCTTCCACGCCCTGCGCGCGTACGAGCCGGGCGACGACCGCCGGTACGTGCACTGGCGCACGACCGCCCGCACGGGGAAGCTCATGGTGCGGCAGTTCACCGAGACCCGCCGCTCGCAGCTCGTGCTGCTGCACGCGTCGGAGGCGTCGGGCTACCTCGTCGACGACGCGTTCTCGGACGACGGATTCGAGCTCGGGGTGTCGGTGCTCGCCTCCGTCGCCCACCAGGTGCTGCGCGACGGCACGCGGGTGCGCGTCGCGAGCGGGTCGGGCGAACTGCGCACCGCGACCCCGGTGACGCTGCTCGACGACACGTCGCGCCTCGAGCCGACGTCGACCGGCACCTCGCTGCGCGACTTCGCCCGCGAGGCGACCCGGCGGATGCCTCCCCCCTCGGTGCTCGTCGTGGTCGCCGGCACCGCGACCCCGATCGCCGACCTCCGGGCGGTCGACGCGCTCTTCCCCGGCACCCGCACGATCGGCCTGCGCGTCGAGGCGGGCGCCCTGCCGCGGCTGTCGTTCGTCGGGGGGATCGGGGTCGCGACGCTCGGCGCGCTCCGCGACCTCCCGCCGCTGCTCGGGAGACTCTCATGAGCGCCCGGATGACGCGACGCGCGTGGGTCGATGTCGCCGTGCACGCGGCGCTCGCGCTCGTCGGCATCATCGGACTCGCGACGGCGTTCGACGACGCCGGCTGGCTGCTCGCGGGCGCGGGGGGTCTCGCGGTCGGGGTCGGCGCCGCCCTCGCCGCCCGCACGCTCCGGCTCGGACCGTTCCCCACCGTCGGCCTCGCGGTCGCGGCGTACGCGCTCCTCGGCAGCGCCGTCGCCGTACCGGGTCAGGCGCTCCTCGGCTTCCTGCCGACCGGCACGAGTCTCACGAGTCTCGCGGTGGGCGCGGTCTGGGGGTGGGCCGACATCCTCACGCTCAGCGCCCCCGTCGACCTTCCCGACTACGTGACGGTCGTGCCGTACGTGTCGGCGTGGCTCGTCGGCCTGGTCGGCACGACCCTCGCCGCCCGCTGGCTGCCCGCGCGTCCGCGGTCGACGTGGCGGGCGGCGCTGCTGCTGGTGGGGCCGCTCGCCCTGTATCTCGTGTCGGTGCTGCTCGGCACGCGGGAGCCGTTCGCTCCGGGGGTGCGCGGAGTGGCGTTCGCCGCGGTCGCGCTCGTGTGGCTCGGCTGGCGGCAGGGTCGGGCCGAGCGCGTCGCGACGGAGGGCGCGGCGGGCGCGGGGCGGGAGCTGCTGCGACGACGCCTGATCGGCACCGGCACCCTCGTCGGCGCCGCGGTCGTGCTCGGGTCGCTCGCGGGCACCGCGCTCGCCGCGCCGCCCGACCGCTTCGTGCTGCGCGAGCAGATCGAGCCGCCGACCGAGCCGCTTCAGACCGCGAGTCCGCTCGCGGGGTTCCGCCAGTACTCCAAGCTCCTGGAGGACGAGACGATCCTCACCGTCACCGGGCTGGAGCCCGGGCAGCGGTTGCGGCTCGCGACCATGGATGCGTACGACGGCCACGTGTGGACGGTCGCCGGCGCGCGCATCTCGTCGTCGGGGTCGGGCAGCTTCGTGCTCGTCGGTCCGCAGCTGCCGCGTCCGGCGTTCGACGAGGTGCTCGACGCGTCCGACGCGCAGTCGCTGGAGGTGGAGTTCGAGGTCTACGACGACGTGTGGATCCCGTCGGTCGGGTACGCCACGGGGTTCGAGCTGCCGGGGGCGTCGCGCGACGAGCTGCAGGCGTTGCGCTACAACGCCGCGACCGGCAGCGCCGTGCTGACGATAGGGTTCGGCGAGGGCGACCGGGCGCGCATCTCGGCGCTCGTGCCGCGCAGCGACGTGAGCGACGACGACCTGCTGGACGTGCCCGTCGCGCGACTCGACCTCGCGCCGGTGACCGTCATCCCGGATGTCGTCGCGGCGAAGGCGCTCGAGTTCGCGGGGGAGGGCGGCGCCCCGATCGAGCGTCTCCGGTCGATCGAGCTCACCCTGCAGTCGACGGGCTTCTTCTCGCGCGGGACGGCGTCGGATTCGGTGCCGTCGCTCGCGGGCCACGGCGCCGACCGGATGAGCGACCTGTTCGCGGGCGACGTCATGGTGGGCGACGAGGAGCAGTACGCCTCGGCGTTCGCCCTCATGGCCCGCAGCCTCGGCTACCCGGCCCGGGTCGTGCTCGGGTTCGCGCCCGAGGTGCGCGAGGGCGCCACCGACGTGCGGGTGCGCGGCCGCGACGTCACGGCGTGGGTCGAGGTCGCGTTCGAGGGGGTGGGCTGGATCCCGTTCTCGCCGACCCCGGATCAGACCGACGTGCCGCAGGATCAGAACCCGAAGCCGAAGACCGAGCCGCAGCCCCAGGTGCGGCAGCCGCCGCGTGCGTCGAGCGAACAGGACGACCTCGTCACGGCGGTCGAGGTCGACGACGGCGACTCCGACGACGACGACCTGTTCGCGCTGCCCGCGTGGCTCGTCGCCGTGCTCGTCGCGCTCCTCGTTCCGGTGCTCGTGCTCGTCGTCCCCGCCCTCGTGCTCGCCGCGCTCAAGACGCGGCGGGCGCGGCGACGCCGGGAGGCCCCGGAGCCGCACGAGGCGGTGCGGGGAGCCTGGGACGAGTTCGTCGACCGCTGCGCGGAGCTCGGGCTCGACGTGCCGCCCATCGCGACGCGCCGGCGGGTGGCCCGCACGCTCGCCGCCCACCTGTCCGACCACCGCTTCGACGCCGCGCTGCTGGAGGGTGCCGCGGCTCGCGCCGACGCGGCGGTCTTCGGCGGGGCTCCGGTGTCCGACACCGTCGTCGCGCTCGCGTGGGGCGAGGCCGACGAGCTCTCCCGCGCCGCCGCCGAGGCCGTCGCCCCGCGGGCGCGGCTGCTCAGCCGCTACCGGTACAGCGCCGCCCGGGTGTGGCTCGCCGCCGCGTCGGCCCGCGTCGAGGCCGCCCGTCGCCGCACGCCCGTGCGCTAGGAAGGATGACGTGGAGACCCGCTTCGTCCCCGATGCGCCCGGCGCGTGGCTCGTCTACGACCTCGGCGCGATGGTGCTCGCGCTGCCGCGTGAGCACCGCGCCGCCGCGGATGCCGCCGCGGCGACCGCGCCGTCGGACGTCGCGGGCGCCCTCGCCGCCCTGCGCGCGGCGGGTCTCGGCGCGGCCGCCCCGTTCGCCGTCGTCGACCTCGCCGACGGGCGGACGCGGGTCGCGCTCCGCGGTCCCGCGACGGTCGCCGCGGGACCGCGACGTCTGACGGGCGTCGGCGCCGAGCCCTGGCTGGAGGCGACCGTCGACGACGCGACCGACGCGCGCCTCACCGTGCCGGGCGGCGAATGGACGCTCGTGCCCGTCGCGGCGCCCGACATCGCCGCGCCGACCTCCGCTCCGCCCGCCTCGCGGGTCGTCGGCCCGCCACCCCTCCTGGAGATCACCGAGGTGCCCGAGGTCGAGTCCTCGGCGCCCATCCCGCCGGCGCCGGCCGTCCCCCCGCCTCCGACGTTCGAGGCGTTCGACGAGCCCGGCGAGCACGACGGTCACACCGTGCTCGTCGGCGACCTTCCGCGCACGATCGACCCCGCCGGCGACGATGGCGACTCCGGCGACCGCAGCGACTCCGGCGACCGCAGCGACGATGGCGACGAGCGCACGGTCGTCGTCGACGAGGTCGCCCGCCTGCGGGCGCGGCGCACCTCCGGACTCGCCGACCCGATCATCACGCCGCCGCGTGCGCCGGAGCTCAGCCTCGAACTGCCCGACGGGTCGCGCGAACCGCTCGACGCGGTCGTGCTCGTGGGGCGCGCCCCCGCGGCCCCGGTCGGCGGAGCCGTGCGGCTCATCCGCCTCGCCGACGGCGACATCTCCCGCACCCACGCCCGGGTGGCGGTCGAGGGCGGCACGGTCGTCGTCACCGACCTCAACTCGCGCAACGGCACCGTCGTGCGCATCCCGGGCCGCGATCCGCTCACGCTGCGCGGCGGCGAACCCACGCCCGTGCTCGTCGGCACGGTCATCGACTTCGGCGGGGGCGTCGAGCTGCGGGTGCGGGAGGGCTGAGTGGCGTCCGCCGCGTCCGTGCCGCCGCTCGTGGTCGAGTTCGCGGGGGAGCGCATCGAGGTCGCGGCCGACCGGGTGTTCGCGATCGGTCGCGACGGCGACCTCGTCGTCGACGACAACCGATACCTCCACCGCCGGTTCCTCGAGCTCTCGGCGGAGCACGGGATGTGGTGGCTCGCCAACGTCGGATCGCGCATCGCGGCGACCGTCACCGACGGGACGGGCCGCGTGCACGCCCAGCTCGCCCCGGGCGCGCGCCTGCCGATCGTGTTCGACAGGCTCCATGTGCTCTTCGGCGCCGGGTCGACGACATACGACCTCACGCTGCACGCCGCGGGCGGCTTCACCGTCGACCCCGGCCCCCGCGTCGACACGCCCGGTGACGCGACGATCGGCGACGTGCCGCTGAGCCCCTCCCAGCGTCTGCTGCTCGTCGCGCTCGCCGAGAACGTGCTGCGCCGTCCCGAGTCGGGCCGCGGCGAGATCCCGAGCTCCGCGGATGCCGCCGCCCGCCTCGGCTGGACCCTGACCGCGTTCACCCGCAAGCTCGACACCGTCTGCGGCAAGCTCGAACGCGAAGGCGTCACGGGGCTGCGCGGCGGTCGCGGCAAGCTCGCGACGAACCGTCGGATGCGCCTCGTCGAGCACGCCGTCGCGACCCGCCTCGTCACCCGTGACGACCTCGCGCTGCTGGACGAGCTCGCTCAGCCCGCGCCGTAGACGACGGGAGCCGCCTCGCCCGCCGTGAACGTCAGCGTCGGTCGCGAGGGCGAACCGGCCAGCCGGATCGTCACCTCGCCGGACGGCACGTCGGCCAGCCGGTCGGCCGCCCACGCTCGGGCCGCCGCGAGTTCGTCGCCCGCGAGCGAGTCGGCACGGAGGTCGTCGAGCAGCGAGACCGCGACCCCGCGCCGGCGCGCGGCGAGGACTTCCTCGGCGAGCGGATGCTCCGCGAGCGCTCGTCCCCGGATGCCGTCGCGCAGCGTCGCCTCGACGAGGGCGTGCTCGTGCCGACGGTCCGTCGACACGGAGCCCGCGGCGATCTCGGCGAGCGCGGCGCCCGCGAGCCGACGCACGCGGTCGAGTTGGCGGGCCCGTTCGCCATCGGCCGCGCGCCGTGTCACATCGGCGGCGACGCGGCGTTGCTCGGCCTCCTGGAAGGCGACGATGCGGCGAGCCGTGCGCCGCAGCCACGAGGCGAAGAACGCGCCCGCGCCGAACGTCACGAGCTGCCGGTAGGTGAGGTCGAGACCGTGCCAGGCGTCGCCGGTGCTCGCCCATGTCCAGTGCATCGTCAGCAGCGCCATGAGCACGAGCCCGGCGGTCGCCCAGACCACCCGACCGCGCAGGGCCACCATGAACATGAGGAACGTGCAGGCTCCGAAGTTCCACGACGCCCAGCCCGGCCACCCGTAGGGCCAGAGCTGCCAGCAGATCGCGACGGTCGCGAATGCGACCACCGCGAGCACCGCGAGCGTGAGCGGCAGGGGCAGCGGATACGGTCCGGGCACGACGAGGGCGACGGCCGCCGCGACGACGAGCACGAGGGCGGCCGCCCCGGGCACGGTCGCGAGCGCGGCGCCGCCCGACATGATCGCGAGGGTCGTGTAGGTCACGGCGAAGAGGCCGGCGAGGACCCACGCGCCGGGTCCCGTCAGCCCGATGAGACGCCCGACATCGGGCTCGGTCGCGGTCACCGCGGCGCCCAGCCGAGACTCACCCGCGTGCCCACGCCGGGTCGCGACGCGATGACCGCCCGACCGCCGGCAACGGAGCGCATGCGTTCGTGGATGCCGACGGCGACTCCCAGGCGGGCCGGATCGACCTCCGCCGGATCGAAGCCGGCGCCGTCGTCGAGCACCGTCACCTCGACTCCGAGCTCGGAGGCGGCGCGCACGTGGACCGCGCGCTGCGCCTCGCCCGCGTGGATCACGCTGTTGCGCAGCGCTTCGGCGCTCGCCTCGAGCAGCGCGCGGGCGGCCTCGGCGGGCAGGGGCTGCCCGTCGGCCGTGTCGTGACTGAAGCGGGCGGTCGGCGCGAGCTCGGTGGTGAGGGCCTGCAGGCGCCACGTCCACGCGGTCGCCGGCACGGGTGCGGCGTCGTCGGCGGGACGCTCGGTGCGTTCGAGGAGCCGCAGCGCGGCGCGCGCTTCGCGGGGGGCGCGCTCGGATCCGCGGACCGAGGCGAGGAGGGCGACGAGCACGCTGTCGTGCAGGAGTGCTTCGAAGCGGGTGCGTTCGCGATCCCGCGCCTCCGCCGCGACCGAGGCACGGGTCTCGCGAACGGCCGCGTCGGCGGCGACGTCGAGGCTGTGGCCCGCGCGCCGCGTCGCGAGGGCGAGCGCCGTGAACACCGAGACGAAGAGCAGCGTGTGGAGGGCATCCTGCACGGCCACTTCGGGGATCGGACGATCCGACGCGACCGCACGGTCGACCCCGAGCAGCACGACGCAGGCGACGACATAGCTCCACGTGATCGCCGGGCGCCAGGCGACCGCCGCCGCGGCGCCGCCCATCACCGTCACGGACAGCAACCACGGCGTGCCGTCCGGGTACGGGATCGTGCCGGTCGTGATCGCCGGCAGCATCGTCGCGAGGGCGAGGAGATGCGCGACGGCGGATGCTCCGGCGAGCCACCGCAGCACGCGCGGCCGCAGCACGCGCGACAGCGCGGCCCCGGCGAGCAGCGGTGCGAAGATCCCGATCGCGGCGGACCACGACCAGAGGGGCTGCATCACCGCGTACTGGGTGACGGACGGACCCGCCGAGAGCCCCGTGAACACGAGCGCACCGACCCCGAGGGCGAGAGCCATCGTGCGGGTGACCCGGTCGAGGGCGGCACCCTCTCCCGCTTCGTCGGCCGGGCGCGGACTCACGAGCCGTCCGGCAGCGGCAGGAACCCGTCCTCGATCGCGCGCTTGTAGAGGTCGATCTTGGTGTCGGCGCTGCGGCCGATGCGCGCGTACTTCGCGCGGATGCGCCGGACGTAGTCGTCGACCGTCGCCGGGGAGATGCCCATCGAGTCGGCGACCGACTGGGCCTTCAGCCCGGCGGCGAAGAGACGCAGCACCTGCTGCTCCTGCTCGCTGAGCGCGGCGGCATCCAGGCTCGGGTCGGAGTCGATCGCGGCCGCCCACTCGGTCGACATCACGGGAGTGTCGGCGGCGACCTGGCGGAGGGTGTCGACGAGCACGGACACGGGGTCGGACTTGCGCACGATCCCGAGGATGGGCGTCGTGGCCACGAGCCGCAGCAGGTAGGGGTTCTCGCCCGACGTGTAGGCGATCACCCGGGCTCCGCGCTCGACGAGACGCTCGACGTTGCCGATCGGCGAGGAGCCGTCGGCGAGCCGCAGGTCGAGCACGACCAGCCCGGCGTCGGGATGGTCGGCGAGCGCGTCGTCGACGGTCGCGGCGACGCCGGCGAAGGTGAGCCCGGGCACGTCGGCGACAGCCTCGCGGAGGGCGAGCGCGATGATCTCGTGGTCGTCGACGAGCACGACAAGGTTCGGGTCCATGCCATCCCTGACTGGTGGAGCCTGAAGTTACGGGTCGGGTTGCGCGGGCTGCCGCGCCGGGGGTGCGACCTCACGCTAGCGCGCGCGACGGGCACCGCGCATCCACGACTGCCCCCCGAACGGGTGCCACGGAAAGCCGGGGCTTGGGGACGTGTCCACCACCCCCGAAGGATGGGGACCGGAAGGGGACGGGTTGTCACAGGCACTACGCGTGGAGTACTGCGGAGAGTGGTACGACGTCGCGACCGACGGCGCGCTCACCGTGGGTCGTGACGCCGACGTGGTGATCGACGACAATCCCGCCCTCGACGCGGCGGCACTTCGCGTCGCGCACGACGGCGAGCTGTGGTGGTTGGAGAGCCTGTCGGAATCGCTCAAGGTTCAGGTGAGCGATCCCGGAGGGCGGGTCTCCGCCGAGCTCGGACCCGGCGCGCGGGTGCCCGTCGTGCTCGCGCCCCTGCACGTCGTGTTCTCGGCCGGACCGACGACCTACGAGTTCTCGGTGCACGGTGACCTGCCGTTCCGCGCCTCGGCGACATCGGCCGAGCTCGCACCGTCCCGCGTCGTGGCCCCTCGGCTCACGCCGGCGCAGCGGCTGCTGCTCGTCGTGCTGTGCGAGCCGACGCTGCGCGGCGGGACCGCCGGCCGATACCCGACGTCGGCCGAGGCGGCGGCGCGACTCGGGTGGAGCCTCACCGCCTACAACCGCAAGCTCGACAACGTCTGCGACCGGCTCGACCGCGCCGGCGTCACGGGACTGCGCGGCAGCCGCGGGCGACTCGCGACCGACCGCCGGGCCCGCCTCATCGACTACGCGATCCAGTCTCGGCTCGTCACGGTCGACGACCTCGCCCTGCTGCCCGGCGCCTGAGTGCGCCGCCGGACGTCGCCGCCGCGCGGTGCTACCCTCGACCCATGCTCGAGCGGCTCCTCCTTCCGCGCCGCGACGAGGCCTAGACCCCGGCCTTCCTCGTCGCGGAGTCGCCTCGCGGGCCGATCTCATTCGAGACCTCGAAGGAACCGACACTGTCATGAGCACCCCGAAGACCCTCGCCGAGAAGGTCTGGGAGAAGCACCTCGTCACGCGCGGCGAGAACGGCGAACCCGACCTCATCTACATCGACCTGCACCTCGTGCACGAGGTGACGAGCCCGCAGGCGTTCGACGGCCTCCGCATGGCCGGCCGCCCGGTGCGCCGCCCCGATCTCACGATCGCCACCGAAGACCACAACACCCCGACGCTCGAGATCGACAAGCCGATCGCCGACGTCACGAGCCGCACCCAGATCGAGGCGCTGCGCACCAACTGCGCCGAGTTCGGCATCCGCCTGCACCCGCTCGGGGATGTCGAGCAGGGCATCGTGCACGTCGTCGGCCCGCAGCTCGGGCTCACCCAGCCGGGGATCACCGTCGTGTGCGGCGACTCGCACACCTCGACCCACGGCGCATTCGGGGCGATGGCGTTCGGCATCGGCACGAGCGAGGTCGAGCACGTCATGGCGACCCAGACGCTGCCGCTCAAGCCCTTCAAGACGATGGCCATCACCGTTGAGGGCGAGTTGCGCCCGGGCGTCACGGCGAAGGACATCATCCTCGCCGTCATCGCGAAGATCGGCACCAACGGCGGCCAGGGCTACGTGCTCGAGTACCGCGGCTCCGCCATCCGGGCGCTGTCGATGGATGGCCGTATGACGATCTGCAACATGTCGATCGAGGCGGGCGCGCGGGCGGGCATGGTCGCCCCCGACCAGACCACCTACGACTACCTCCGGGGCCGCCCGCACGCGCCGCAGGGGGCCGACTGGGATGCCGCGGTCGCCTACTGGGAGACCCTGCGCACCGACGACGACGCCGTGTTCGACGCCGAGGTGTTCCTCGACGCGAACGAGCTCGAGCCGTTCGTCACGTGGGGCACGAACCCGGGGCAGGGCGTCTCGCTCAACGAGACCGTGCCCGACCCGGCGACGATGACCGACCCGAGCGAGCGCGCCGCCGCCGAGCGCGCGCTCGAGTACATGGACTTGCGGGCGGGCACCGCGATGAAGGACATCCGCGTCGACGCCGTCTTCATGGGCTCGTGCACGAACAGCCGCCTCGACGACCTGCGCACGTTCGCGTCGATCATCCAGGGTCGGAAGAAGGCCGACCACGTGCGCGTCATGGTCGTGCCGGGCTCGGCGCGCGTGCGGCTCGAGGCCGAGGCCGAGGGCATCGACAAGATCGTCGAGGAGTTCGGCGGCGAGTGGCGGTTCGCGGGGTGTTCGATGTGTCTCGGGATGAACCCCGACCAGCTCGCGCCGGGGGAGCGCTGCGCCTCCACCTCGAACCGCAACTTCGAGGGCCGTCAGGGCAAGGGCGGCCGCACCCACCTCGTCTCGCCCGTCGTCGCCGCCGCGACCGCCATCCGCGGCACCCTGTCGGCACCCTCCGACCTGCTGGTCGACGCCCGTGAGGAGGTGTCGGCGTAGTGGAGAAGTTCGAGACCGTCACCGGCACCGCCATCCCGCTGCCGCGCAGCGCCGTCGACACCGACCAGATCATCCCCGCGGTGTTCCTCAAGCGCATCGTGAAGACCGGCTACGACGACGCGCTCTTCCACGAGTGGCGCAAGGACCCGGAGTTCGTGCTCAACCAGCCGTGGGCGCAGGGCGCGACCGTGCTGTTCGCCGGCCCCGACTTCGGCACAGGGTCGAGCCGCGAGCACGCGGTATGGGCGCTGCGCGACTACGGCTTCAAGGCGGTCATCGCGCCGCGCTTCGGCGACATCTTCCGGGGCAACTCGGGCAAGCAGGGGCTGCTCACCGGCACCGTCTCAGAGGACGACATCGCGCGCTTCTGGGCGGCGATCGAGGCGCAACCCGGCGTCGCCGCGACGGTCGACCTCCTAGCACGAACCGTCGCCGTCGGCGACCTCCAGGTGGGATTCGAGGTCGACGATTACACTCGCTGGAGATTGTTGGAGGGGCTCGATGACATCGGGCTCACCCTGCGCAACGAGGCGCGGATCACCGAGTTCGAAGCCGGACGCGAGTCCTGGAGGCCGACGACTCTCCCCGTCCGTTAGTCCAGTCCGCTGGAAGGAACGCAGGAATACATGGGAACGGTCGTCATGAACGACGGAGCTGAGCTCGACGGCCTCGCCCGCGACGCCGCGAAGGCGGGGGAGCGCGTGGGGCTCAAGGCCGACGGCATCGTCATCCGGGGCGGCAAGCCGCTCACGGGCCGCGTGCATGTCCGCGGTGCGAAGAACCTCGTCACGAAGGCGATGGTGGCGGCGCTCCTCGGCCGCACTCCGAGCGTGCTGCGCGACGTGCCGCAGATCTCCGAGATCCAGGTCGTCACCAACATGCTGCAGGCGTACGGCGTCGCGGTGACGAGCCCCGAAGACGGCGTGCTCGTGCTCGACCCGGCGAACACCGAACGGGCGCACTTCGCCCAGATCGACGCCCTCGCCGGCAGCAGCCGCATCCCGATCCTGTTCTGCGGGCCGCTGCTGCACGCTCTCGGCGAGGCGCTCATCCCCGACCTCGGCGGATGCCGCATCGGCGACCGTCCGATCGACTTCCACCTCGACGCCCTCCGCGCGTTCGGCGCGATCGTCGACAAGTCGTACGAGGGCATCCGCATCACCGCCCCGAACGGCCTCCACGGCGCGAACATCGAGCTGCCCTACCCGAGCGTCGGCGCGACCGAGCAGGTGCTGCTCACCGCCGTGCGTGCGACCGGCGTCACCGAGCTCAAGAACGCCGCGATCGAGCCCGAGATCATGGATCTCATCGCGATCCTGCAGAAGATGGGCGCCATCATCTGGATGGAGCCGAACCGCACGATCTTCATCGAGGGCGTCGAGCAGCTCACGGGCTACACGCACACCGCGATCTTCGACCGCAACGAGGCCGCCTCGTGGGCGTCCGCCGCTCTCGCGACCGGGGGCGACATCCTCGTGCAGGGCGCGAAGCAGCAGGAGCTCATGACGTTCCTCAACGTCTTCCGCAAGGTCGGCGGCGCGTTCGACGTGCAGGAGGACGGCATCCGGTTCTATCACCCGGGTGGGCCGCTCACGCCCGTGCAGGTCGAGACCGACGTGCACCCCGGCTTCATGACCGACTGGCAGCAGCCGCTCATCGTCGCGCTCAC
>CAMLMQ010000019.1 GCA_946481135.1 uncultured Microbacteriaceae bacterium | reverse complement strand
TGCGCAGGCGGATGATCGCGAACGCGACCAGCGACAGGAACACCAGCACGGCGATGAGGTCCTGGGCGAAGCCGAGCACGGACCAGCGGCCGATCAGCGGGATGTGGAAGTCGGGGTCGAACAGCGCGCCGTAGGCCTCGAGGTAGACCGTCGCGTTGGCCATCGTCCGCTCGGGGTCGTCGCGGGGATCGTGCCGTGGAACGCTCCCGTGACGCTCGCGGCACAGAAGCTCGGTCCCGCGCTCGCGGCGGGCAACGCGATGGTGCTGAAGCCCTCGCCGCTCGCGCCGCTCGCGGTGCGGTTGCTCGTCGACATCGCCGCGGCACAGCTGCCGCCGGGCCTCGTCGCCGTCGTGGTGGGTGACGGCGAGGCCGGGTCGGCCCTCATCGAGCATCCGGATGTGCGCAAGGTCTCGTTCACGGGCGGCGGGGCGACGGCGCAGGCGATCATGCGCTCCGCCGCCGCGTCGCTCACGCGCGTGCACTTCGAGCTCGGCGGCAACGACGCCGCCGTCGTGCTCGAGGACGCCGACATCGCGCTGACGGCGGCTCGCCTCGCCGAGACGGGTTTCCGCCGCGCCGGCCAGGTCTGCTACGCGGTCAAGCGCGTCTACGTGCCGGCATCCCGGTCCGCGGAGCTCGTCGACGCCCTCGTCGCGGCCGTCGCCGGCCTGCCCGTCGGCGACGCCCTCGACGAACGGGCCGCGATGGGACCGGTCGTCAGCTCCGATCGCCGCGCGGCAGTCGGCGACCTGGTCGCACGCTCGGTGAGCGCCGGGCGGCGCGTCGTCGACCTCGGCACGGTGCTCGACGCCGACGGCTGGGAGCAGGGCTGGTTCCTGCCGCCGCGGCTCGTGCTCGACGCGCGGCCCGACGACGAGCTCGTGCGCGTCGAGCAGTTCGGTCCCGTGCTGCCGGTCGTCGTCTACGACGACCTCGACGACGCCGTCGCATGGGCGAACGGCACCGAGTACGGGCTGGCCTCGTCGGTGTGGTCCTCCGACGAGGATCGGGCGCTCGCCGTCGCCGCGCGCCTCGAGGCCGGCATCACGTTCGTCAACCACCACCGGCTCTCGGCCGCCGGGTTCCGGCACGCGCCCTTCGGCGGGGTCAAGCAGTCGGGCATGGGCTGGGAGAACTCGCCCGCCGGCGTCGCCGAGTACCTCGACTTCCACTCCGTCGACATCCATCCGACCGCCTGATCCGCCGCGACCGCGGCCACCCACAGTCGGCGGGTGGGGCGGACGGAGGGGCGGGGATCGGGGACGCGGGACCGGGTCGTGGTGGTGGAGGCGACCCGCTCGGGTCTCGGTACGCTGAGACCGATGACCCTCACGCTGCGCGCCCACACCGCCCTCGCGGCGGTCGCCGGCGCGCTCGCGGTCGCGCTCGTCGCCGCGGTGGGTCCGACGCCGACGGCGCTCCTCACGGCCCTCGCCGCGACGGCCGCCGTCGCCGTGGTGGCGACGATCTCGCTGCGCGCGCTCGTCGCCGCGCCGGCCGAGGGCGCCATCCGGGTGGGGCACCGCGGTCACGCCCATCGTGAGTCGTACGACTCCGTCGCCGAGCCCGCGCATCCCGACACGGCGGGACGCGTGCGGTCGCGCGCGCCCGGGGTTCCGCTCCCGGCCGCGTAGTCCCGTCCTGCGGGGAGTTCGCGGCCCGACGCGCCCGAACCCCTCGACCGCAAGGACAACTCCGTGGACTTCTCCGCCTTCCCTCCGCTCGCCGCGATCCTCGACGCGGCCCATTCCGCCCTCCTCGGGCTCGCCGACCTGCTCGACCCGCTCGCGGGCGGGGCGTCGGCGGCGCTCGCCATCGTGCTCGTCACCCTCGCGGTGCGCGCGCTCCTCGTGCCCCTCGGCGTGCTGCAGGTGCGCGCCGAGATCGCCCGGCGTCGGCTCGCGCCGCGGATCGCCGAACTGCGCACGCGTCACCGCCGGAACCCCGAGCGCCTGCAGCGCGAACTGCTCGACCTGCACCGCGCGGCGGGTGTCTCGCCGTTCGCGGGGATGCTTCCCGCCTTCGCCCAACTGCCCGTCGTGTCGGTGCTCTACGGGGTCGCGGTGTCGCCGACCCTCAACGGCCACCCCAACCTGCTACTGGGGGAGGAGCTCTTCGGAGCCCCGCTCGGTCTCGCCGCGACCGGCATGCTCGCGACGCCCGGGCCCGCGCTGCTCGTCCCCCTCGCCCTCGTCGGGGTGATGACCGTCGTCGCGGCGCTCACACGGCGACAGTCGATGCGGCTCGCGCCCGCCGTCCCCGGGGACGGCCCGCTGTCCGGCGCCGCGGGCGCCCTCTCGTGGCTGACGTTCCTGCCCGTCGTGTTCGCGGCGTTCGTGCCGTTCGCCGCCGCGCTCTACCTCGCGGTGTCGACGACGTGGACGTTCGTCGAGCGCACCGTGCTGCGGAGACGACTGACGGGTGTCGGGGAGCGCTGATCGCCCCCGACACCCGTCAACGGGTACGAATCGCTCAGGACGGCTGGACGCCGATGAGGAACTGCACGGCGCCGTCCTCGGACAGGCGCGCGTCGAGCACCTTGTCCTCGAGCACCTCGGCGACGGGGCCCTCCATGAAGACCCGGGCGCTGCCGTTCTCGGCGACGACGTCCGCGGGCAGCGGCGCCTCGTCGACGGAGACCGCGAACTGGTCGTCCGCGGCGGCGATCCGGATGCCGCCGGTGTCGGTCGACACGGCACGCGAGACCAGGTCGGTCACGATGAGGCCGGCGTTGTCGGTGATGGTGAGCACGAGTGCTCCTCTCAGCTGGTCGGACACAGGAGTCGGCCACGATTCCGAGAATCGCGGCCGATCTCCAGCGCTGCGCGCCGATTCGGAGGGTTCTCCCACCTTCGACGCGCGGGGGTGCGTCAGGCGTGCTGCTTCTCGTGGCGGCCTTCGGCGACCTCCTCGACGAGCTTCGCGCAGAACGCCGGCAGGTCGTCGGGCGTGCGGCTCGACACGAGCCCCGCATCCACGACGACCTCCTCGTCGACCCACTGCGCGCCCGCGTTGACGAGGTCGGTGCGCAGGCTCGGGTAGCTCGTGAGGCGGCGCCCGTCGACCACGTCGGCATCCGTCATGATCCACGCGCCGTGGCAGATGACGGCGACCGGCTTGTGCTGTTCGAAGAACGCGCGCACGAAGTCGACCGAGTCGTCGTCCATCCGCAGGTGGTCGGCGTTGACGACACCGCCCGGCAGCACGAGGGCGTCGAAGCCCTCCGCGACCGAGTCGGCGACCGCGCGGTCGACGTCCTGGCGGTGACCCTTCTTGCCCTCGACGTGTCCGGTCTTCGGCGACACGAGCACGGCCGTGCCTCCGGCGCTCGTCACCGCGGCCCACGGCTCGGTGAGCTCGCTGTCCTCGTAGCCGTCGGTCACCAGGAACGCGACCGTCTTCCCTTCGATGCTCCTCGGCATGATCTCTCCTTCGTCTCGCGGCCACCGTAGGCACGCCCGCGCGACGCAGGGACGGGGGTTGACAGCCTCAGGACTTGCGCGCCCGGGGCGGCTTCGCGGGGCGGAGCCGCAGATAGCGCTGCTGCCCGTCCTCGCGGATCTCGACCTGACCCGAGCGGGAACGCACGAACTCCATGAAGTTCGGGAAGCCCAGATCCTTCTCGTTGAACGACGCGTTGAGCCGCTTCATCTGCGGCTTCACCCGGGAGGCGTTGATCCACTCGTCATCGGCCTGGCTCACCTGGGCGAGGTCGATCGCGCGCACGAGCAGCCGGGATGCCGCGGTCGCGCTCATCTTCACGGGCGCCGCCTCCTCGGCCTGCTCCGGCGCGTCGGGGGCCGCGACGGCCGACTCCTCGACGTCGCCGTCGGTCGCGGTGAGCAGGGAGTCGTACGAGGCGAACTCGTCGAGGGCGTGCACGAGCGCGGAACTCGTCGATCCCTCGACACCGATGCCGACGACGACCCGCCCGAGGCGCTTGCAGCGCTGCACGAGCGGGATGTAGTCGGAGTCTCCGGCGACGATCACGACGTGGGTGATGTCGCTCAGCCGGAAGAGGTCGTCGACGACGTCGACGGCGAGGCGGATGTCGGCACCGTTCTTGGTGCCCGAGGTCGAGAACAGCTGCGTGAGGTCGATCGCCCGGTCGACGAGTTGGTTCTTGTAGGCGGCGTTCGCCGGCACCGACCAGTCGGCGTAGGCGCGGCTGAGAGCGATCGTGCCGTACGACGAGGCGTACTCCAGGATGGCGCCCACGTCGACGCGGGCGGCGTCGAGCTTCGGGCGCGTCTTCTCCGTCGCGTACCGCGCGTCGTCCTTGCGCCATGACTCACGTCCGTGCAGCTGGTCGTAGCGCGAGATGACGACGTTGTCGAAGTCGATGTAGACGGCGACCCGCGATTCGGCGGTTTCCTCCGATGCAGGCATGTGCCCGACCCTACACTCGGCCCGTCTCTACACTCGGGGACGTGTCCTCCCACCCGCGCACCATCGGCATCCTCGGCGCCGGCAAGGTGGGCACGGTGCTCGCCCGTCTCGCGCTCGCCGCGGGTCACCGGGTGCTCATCTCGGCCTCCGGGCCCGCGGATCGCATCGCGCTCATCGTCGACGTGCTCGCCCCGGGTGCCGAGGCGCGCACGACGTCTGAGGTGATCGCCGACGCCGACCTCGTCATCCTCGCGCTCCCGCTCAGCCGTGTGCGCGAGCTGCCGGCTGCGGCGCTCGCCGGGAAGCTCGTCATCGACGCGACGAACCACTGGGAGCCGGTCGACGGGCCGCTTCCGGAGGTCACGTCCGACCCGAGGGGCACGAGCGAGGTCGTCGCCGACCTGCTGCCCGGGGCCCGCGTCGTGAAGGCGTTCAGCCACCTCGGCTACCACGACCTCGACGAGCGCGGGATGCCGCCGGGCACTCCCGGGCGGGTCGCCCTCGCGGTCGCCGGCGACGACCCCGCCGACGTCGCGACCGTCGCGGCGCTCATCGACGGGTTCGGCTTCGACCCGCTGTCGACGGGTCCCCTCGCGACGGGGCGCCGCGTCCAGGCGCACACGCCCGCGTTCGGCTACCCCCTCACCCGCGACGCGCTCGCCGATGCCGTCGCGCCACGCACAGAAATCCCATAGGAATCGGGAGTCGAATGTGGGGGTGACGACCCTCACCCGACCCGACGGCTCCCCGGTCCGCGCGCTCGTCGTCGACGACGAGGAGCTGCTCGCCGACATGCTGCGCATGGCGCTGCGCAGCGAGGGTTGGGACACGCGGGTCGCCCACGACGGCCAGACGGCGCTGAGACTCGCGCGGGAGACGCCCCCCGACGTCGTCGTGCTCGACATCATGATGCCCGGACTCGACGGCCTCGCCGTGCTGCGGCGCCTCCGCGAGGCGGGCAACGACTGTCCCGTGCTGCTGCTCACCGCCAAGGACGCCGTCGAGGACCGCGTCGCGGGGCTCACGGCCGGCGGCGACGACTACGTGACGAAGCCGTTCAGCCTCGAGGAGGTGATGGCGCGCCTGCGAGGTCTCGTGCGCCGGTCGCTGCGCGCCTCGGGCGACGAGGGGCCGATGCTGCGGGTCGGCGACCTGACCCTCGACGAGGAGTCGTACGAGGTCGCCCGCGCGGGGCACGCGATCGCCCTCACCCCGACGGAGTTCGAGCTGCTGCGCTACCTCATGCGCAACCCGCGCCGGGTGCTGAGCCGCGAGCAGATCCTCGACCGGGTGTGGTCGTACGATTTCGGCGGCCGCGCCGCAGTCGTGGAGCTCTACATCTCCTACCTGCGCAAGAAGCTGGATGCGCACGGCCCGAGCATGATCCACACCGTGCGCGGCGTCGGCTACGCGCTGCGCCCGGCCCCTGAGCCCTCGGCCACGCCGTGAGGCGGTGGTCGCTCGGCGCCCGCCTCGTGGCCGCGATCACGGGCCTCCTCGCGGTGCTCGCGCTCGCGATCGGGTCGGTCACGGTGGCCGCCTCGCACGGCCAACTCGTCGCCCGGCTCGACCGCCTGCTGCTCGCGGCCTCGGAGCGCACCCTCGCGATCGTGAGCGGCGACCGCCCAGGAGCGGTGGATGAGATCATCCCGGGGGAGGGGGCGGGTGCCGTGCTGCTCCTCTCGCTCGAGGGAACGCCGGTGACGGCGGGCGCCCTCGGCTACGGCCGGGTCGAGCCGCTGACCGACGCCCAGGTGGCGGTGCTGCTCGACGTCCCCGCCGATCGGCAGCCGCACACGGTGGCCCTCGGCTCCCTCGGGACCTATCGCGTCGTCGCGACGCCCTTCACGGCCCGCGAGGGCTCCGCCGTCGTGCTCAACGGCTTCTCGCTCGCCGAGGCGGAGGCGACGACGGCGTCGCTCGTGCAGACGATCGTCGCGGTGAGCCTCGTCGCGATCGCCGCGGCGCTGCTGCTCGGCACGCTGCTCGTGCGACTCGCGCTGCGTCCGCTCACGCGCGTCGTCGACACCGCGACTCGGGTCGCGGCGCTGCCGCTCGCGGCGGGGGAGGTGTCGATGCCCGACCGGGTCGTCGTCGACGCCCCGCACACCGAGGTCGGTCGCGTCGGCACGGCGCTCAACTCGCTTCTCACGAGCGTCGAGACCTCCCTCGCCGCTCGGCACGCGAGCGAGCAGAAGCTGCGCCGTTTCGTCGCCGACGCCTCCCACGAGCTCCGCACGCCCCTCGCGTCGATCCGCGGCTACGCGGAGCTCGGGCAGCGACCCGCGCGCGTGCCGGCCGACACCGCGCGGTCGCTCGAGCGCATCCAGTCGGAGTCGCGCCGCATGTCGACCCTCGTCGAGGAGCTCATGCTGCTCGCCCGCCTCGACGCGGGACGCGAACTGGAGTCGGAGCCGGTGCCGCTCGGCGGTCTCGTCGTCGAGGCGGTCGCCGACGCGCAGGTCGCGGGACCCGACCACGACTGGCGCCTCGAACTGCCCGACGAGGATGTCGAGGTGCGAGGCGACGCCGACCGACTCCGGCAGGCGGTCGGCAACCTGCTGGCCAACGCCCGGGTGCACACCCCGGCGGGCACGACCGTCGTCACCCGTCTGGAGTCCGTTCCGGCCGGGGCGCGCATCACCGTGGAGGACGACGGGCCCGGCATCCCCGAGGAGGCGCGCGGGTCGTTGTTCGAGCGCTTCACGCGCGGTGACGCCTCCCGCTCCCGGGGCACCGGCAGCACCGGACTCGGCCTCGCGATCGTGGCGGCGATCGTGGCGGCCCACGGCGGCGCGGTGGGGGTCGAGAGCGCCCCGGGGCGGACGGTGTTCTCCCTCGACCTGCCGGCCGCGCCCATCTCGCCCGAGGCGGGCGGCTAGCCGAGCTCGCGGCGGCGTCGACGAGCGGCGTCGAGGGCGTCGGCCGCCGTCCCATGAGCGGTCGTCGCGGCATCGCGCGCATCGGTCGCGGTCGCGAGCTCGCGCTCGGCGGCGGCGAACGCCTTCCGCGCGGCGCGCACCCGGTCTTCGGTCTCGTCGACCTCGCGCGCCGCGGCGGCGGCCTCACGCTCGGCGCGTTCGACGGCCGCATCGGCGCGTTCCCGCGCCCGGGCGAGTTCGGCATCCGCGTCGTCGACGGCGCGCAGCCGCGGCCGCGCCGGCGTCCGCTTCTCGGCGGCGCGGGACCCGGCGTCGGGCAGCGCGACCGCCTCCGCGAGTTCGACCGGCTCGAAGCCGATCGTCTGCAGCGCTCGCAGCAGCCGACCCGTGCGGATCGCCTCCGCGGCCTCAGGGTCGGCGAGGCCCGCGTCGAGTGTCGCCGCGACGGCGTCGATGACCGACGTCGCGACCGGATGCCCCGCGGCTTCGGCCAGCTCGGCCCCGCGCCGGGCGAGCTCGAGTCCCGCGGTGCGCCGTTCCTTCGCGAGGCGGGTGATCGCCTCGCGGTCGAGGTCCGCCTGCGCGGCGCGCAATGCGACGCCGAGGTCGAGCAGGTCGTCGAGCTCGTCGCGGCGCTCCCGCACGAGCAGGTTCACGACCCACGCGGCGGGGGCCGGGCGTCGCAGCGACTTGACGCGCGCGCCCGCCGCACGGTCACCCGCCATCTCCCGCACCGCGGCGTCGCGCGCCGCGATGAAGTCGGCCGGCGGCAGGGCGTAGAGCTCGTCGGCGATCCGGGCGACCGCATCCGTCATGACCCCAGTCAAGCACCGCCGCCGTAGGGTGGGCGCGTGGGTCGCGTCGTGGTCGTCGGGAGTGTCAACCTCGATCTCGTCTACCGGGTGCCGCACCTTCCGCGGCCCGGGGAGACGCTGCTCGGCGACCGGATCGAGCGACTTCCCGGCGGCAAAGGAGGCAACCAGGCGTACGCCGCCGCCCGGGTCGCGGCCCCCGGAGTCGAGGTCGCGCTCGTCGCCTGCGTCGGGGACGACGACGCGGGTCGGCTGCTGTGCGACGACCTGTCGTCCGCGGGAGTCGACGTGAGCGGGTCGCACGTCGTGGCGGCACCATCGGGCACGGCCCTCATCGCCGTCGACGCCGCCGGCGAGAACACGATCGTCGTCATCCCGGGTGCCAACCATCGCTGGCCCGCGGAGGCGGTCGACCGGCTCGAGTTCGACACCGACGATGTCGTCGTGCTGCAACTGGAGGTGCCGCTCGAGGTGGCGGAGGCGGTCGCCGACCGCGCCGCCGCCGCCGGTGCCCGTGTCGTGCTCAACGCGGCACCCGCAGAGCCCCGTGCGGCTGCGCTCGCACGTCGGGTCGACGTCCTGGTCGTGAACGAAGGGGAGGCGACGGCGCTCCTGGGGGCGGCGACCCCTGTGGATGCGGGGAGCCTCACGGCGGCGCTCGACGGCGTCGGGGTCGACGGCGTGGTCGTCGTGACCCTGGGGCCCCGCGGGGCGCTGCTCGGCGTCCCGGGCGCCCCCGTCGTGCACGTGCCCGCCAACGTCGTCGACGCGGTCGACACGGTCGGCGCGGGCGATGCCTTCGTCGGCGCCTTCGCGGCCGCGCTCGCCGCCGGGGAGGACCCCGAGGCGGCCGTGCGACGCGGCGCGGCCGCGGGTGCGCTGACCGCGACCGTCGTCGGCGCGAGGCTGCCCGACCTCGCGCGGGAGAGCGTCGAACGTCTCGCGACGGCGCCCTCGTAGACCCCCCGTTCTGTCGTCCCCGGACCGGGGGACGGATTGCCGATCTCTCAGCATTCCGTGCGACACTTCCCTCAGCCGTTCCCGCGATCTGATGCGTGGGTCGGTGAGGTGCCCGCCGCCGCATTCCCTGATCCGCCGCGGCGGGCACCGCTTCTCACGTCGACGCGCCAGGCGGGGTCGGGCTTTCTCGAGTCCACGCGCCAGGCGACGTCGGGCTTTCTCGAGTCCACGCGCCAGGCGGCGCCGGGGCCGACTCCCTGCGTCGGCACCGGCGCGCCCGGTCGGTGAGGCGCCCGCCACCGCACCTGTCGTGATCCACCGTGGCGGGCGCCGCCTCCCCCGCGGAACCGAGAGATTCGTCGCGGTTCCCGAGAGGATTCCGCTACCCCTAGTCGGAATCCCCCGGCGGCACGTCGAACGTTCCGTGGGGACTTCGGGCGTCGGGTTGCTGAGACACCTCGAATGGGTAGTGTCCCCACCCGCGCACCCGTCTCGGATGAGGCGACGAATTCAGGTCACGAAACGATAACGACTCAGGCGACGCCGACCCACAGCCCGTCCCGGGCGCGCGTCATCGCCACGTAGAGCTCGCGCCGCTGGCGGGCGGCGCGTTCGCGCGCGGCGGCGTCCAGGGTCGGCGGCTCGCGGTGCAGGAGGTGAGGCGGTGTGCGCGCGACGAGCACCTCCCCGAACTCCAACCCCTTCGCCTGGCGGATCGTGCCGACCCGCACGGCGTCGGTGGGCGACCCGTCCGAGTCCTCGAGCGCACGAGTCGGGATGCCGGCCTCCGCGAGCGCCTCGGCCGCCTCGCGAGCGTGCCAGCTGTGCAGGGCGAGCACGCCGATGTCGCCGAACGGACGCGCGTCGCCGCGCTGCCCGGCCTCGGCCGCGACCCGGCGCACCCGCTCGACGAGCGACCGATCGTGCATCGCGCGCGTCGGGAAGACCGTGTGCACGGGACGTGCGCCGCGACGCGGGGTCACGGCGTCGTCGGCGACCACCGGCGGCCCCTCGAGATCGGGATGCCGTTCGTGCGCGACGACGAGTCGCGCGAACGCCGCGATCTCCGCCGTCGTGCGGAAGTCGGTGCGCAGCACGGCCGCCCGGCCACCGATCGAGACCCCGGCCTCGGCGAGGGTGGCACCGGCCGGGGCGAGCGCCTGCTGACCGTCGCCGACGAGCGTCAGACCGTCGGGCACGTCGCCGACGAGCCCGTGCAGCAGACGGATCATGACGGTCGAGAGCTCCTGGGCCTCGTCGACGACGACCGCCCGGAAGTACTCCAGCGGCGACTCCCGCAGCGACGCCTCCGCCTCCAGCAGCAGATCCTGCTCATCGGCGATGCCGCGGGTGCGCAGAGCGGTCTCGTAGGCGACGTAGAGCTCCCAGACGGCGGCGCGCTGCGCGCGGTCGAGCGGCCGCATCCGACCGTGCCGCGCGAGGCCCGCGTACTGCTCGAACGCGGTGAGTCCGCGCCCCTTGAGCACGGCCGTCACCTCCTCGTACCAGTAGCCCGCCGTCGGATCGATCGCGGCGAGCACCCCCTCGCCGCCGTGCCGCCGCCAGACGTCGTCGAAGAGCCGTGACGCCGCCTCGGCGTCGACGGTGAGCGCGATGCCGCGGGCGCGCAGCACCTCGGCGGCGAAGCCGCCGACCGTGCGCACCTGCACCCGATCCGCGACATCGGGGGCGATCCGGTCGAGGAGCGTCGCGAGAACACGTGCGAGGGGGTCGGCGGGCGTCGCGAGCAGCACCGGGCCCCCGGTCGACCGTGCGAGGTGAGCCGCACGGTGCAGCGCGACGACGGTCTTGCCGGTTCCCGCCGCGCCGCGGATGCGCGCGGGCCCGGCGAACGAGCGGCGCACGAGCCGGGCCTGATCGGGATGCAGGAACGCCTCCCACTCCTCGCGGGGAGCACCGCGCAGCCCGTCGAGCAGGGCCTCCTGCACGACCTCCGCTCGAAGCGGCGGACCGTCGTCGTCGACGATCGGTGCCGCCGCCGTCGCGGTCGCGGTCGCGGTCGCGGGCGGCAGGGTGACCGGCCCCGTGGTGAGCGGGGGGAAGAGGCGCTCGAGAGCCGCCCGCACCTGGCCGACCCGCGCGGGCGACAGACGGGGACCGAGCCGGGCGATCTCGGTGACGGCGGCGACCTCGCCCGACAGCACCACCCCGAACAGCTCCGCACGGGGCAGGTCGCGGCCGGTGAAGGCGGCGACGGCGTGCACCTCCCCGGGCGCGAGTCCGATCTCCGCGAGTTCGCGCTGCGTGAAGTGCAGCAGGTCGGCGAGCCGCTCCAGCTGCGGCGTCAGGTCGTCGTCGCCCCGACGCAACCGCCCCGCGACGAGCACGACGTCGCGGCCCGGGTGCGCGTCGATGAGCACGACGCCGCCGGGGCCGACGAGCACGAGGTCGACGTTGCCGCGCCCGCCCGGGCGGGCGCGATCGGCGAGCAGCGTGTAGCCGAGCGGCTCGAGTTCGATGAGGGTCCGCGCGAGTCGTTGCTCGCTGCGGGCCGCCGCCTCGAAGCTGCGCGCCATCTGGCGGGCGATGCCCGCACGACGGGCGTGCTCGTCCGCGAGCTGGCGCTGCCATTCGGCCTCGCGTGCGGCGGATGCTCCCGCGGCCACTTCCGTCCCCCGACCTTGGACCCTCCCGAGTCCGGTCGGCGGGAGGCGTCTGCTGCCAGTCTGCGGATCCGAGCATTCCGCGGCTATCGCGTCTTCGGGGGGCACCCGACCGCGGGGCGCCGCGCCTCCGGAACGAGGTCGCACGGCTAGCCTGGCGAGCATGCCCACCCCCCACCTCGCGGCCGACCCCGGCGACTTCGCCCCGGTCGTGCTGATGCCCGGCGACCCTCGACGTGCGCGCCGGATCGCGGAGGAGCTGCTCGTCGATGCCCGCCTCGTGACCGAGGTCCGCGGCATCCTCGGGTTCACGGGGCTCGTCGACGGCCGCCGCGTGTCGGTGCTCGCCTCGGGGATGGGCGGACCGTCGCTCGCGATCTACGCGACCGAGCTCGCCCGGTTCTACGGCGTGCGGCGCATCGTGCGGGTGGGAACGGCGGGCGCGCTGCAGTCCGGGATGCCGTTCGGCACCGTCGTCGTGCCGTCCGTCGCGCACACCGACTCCGCCTTCACCGACGCCTGGGTGCCCGGGGTGCGGCTCGGGGCGGCGCCGACCTTCGGGCTGCTCCGCGCGGCCGTCGAGTTCGGCGAGCGGGACGGCATCCCGTTGCGGGTCGGTCCGGTCTTCTCCAGCGACACCTTCTACGCCGACGAGCCCGCGACCCGCCTCGCGCCGTTCGGTGCGCTCGCGGTCGAGATGGAGGCCGCCACCCTCTTCGCCGTCGGCGCCAAGGAGGGGCTCGAGACGCTCGCGGTGCTCACGATCACCGACGACCTCGTCTCCCCGAGCTTCGCGAGCGCCGACGATCGGGAGACCGGGTTCGGCACGGCGGCGCGGGTCGGCCTCGCCGCGGGGCTCTCGGGGGAGTTCGGCGCGGGGGGCGCGGGGTGACCCGCATCGACTGGACGGCGTTCACGGCGCCCGTCACACCGCAGCAGGTGCAGCAGTGGAAGGCGGCGGCGAAGGCCGCGAACCACCGCTGGGCGGGCGACGGCACCGTGCAGGTCGTGGTGCTGTTCGTGCTGCTCGTGCCGATGATCGGGCTCTTCGCCCTCTTCGGCTTCGGACTGATCGCGGGCGCGATCGTCGGCTTCGTCTCCGCCGAGCCGGGCGGCCTCGCCTTCGGGGCGTTCGGCATCCTGCTCGGCATCCTCTGCCTGGCCCTCGTCGCGCTCGGCGTCTTCGGGCTCACGAAGCTCGCGCCGAGCGAGCGTCGCTGGGAGCGCTGGTTGCGCCTGGACTGGTTCGCCCGCAGCAACGGTCTCGTGTTCTCGCCCCGCGACCCCGAGCCGAACTATCCCGGCTCGATCTTCCGCAACGGATCGAGCCGGGCCGCCGTCGACCACTTCCGGTCGGTCGAGGGGCGCTTCTTCGACACCGGCAACTTCGAGTACGTCGTCAGCAACGGCAAGAGCTCGTCGACGGTGCGCTGGGGGTTCCTCGCCCTGCACCTCGAGCGGCGGCTGCCGCACATGCTGCTCGACTCGCAGCAGAACAACATGTTCGGGATGCCGGGACTCGCCGGCCTGTTCGCGCGCGACCAGGTGCTGTCGCTGGAGGGCGACTTCGACCGGTACTTCACGCTGTACTGCCCGAAGGAGTACGAGCGCGACGCGCTCTACGTCTTCACCCCCGACCTCATGGCCCTCTGCATCGACGAGGCCGCCCCGTTCGACATCGAGATCGTCGACGACTGGATGTTCGTCTACTCGCCGCGCGCGTTCCGGATGGACGACCCCCACCTGCTCTCGCGGCTGTTCCGCATCATCGATCTCGTCGGTGCGAAGGCGCTGCGGCAGACCCGCCGCTATCAGGACGACCGGATCGCGGTGCCGTTCCCCGCGAACGCGGTGGCGCCGTCCGGGCAGCGACTGCGTCGTCGGTTCCCGATCGGGGTGATCGTCGCGCTCGCCCTCGTTCTCGGGCTGCCGCTCGTGGGTGCGGTCGTCGTCGTGCTCGCCGCCGTCGTGTCGGTCGCCGTCGGCGGGTAGCGTCGGACCGTGGCCGCACCGATCGAGACCCTCGTCATCCTCGGCGCCGGGGGAGACCTCACCTCACGCCTGCTGCTCCCGGGCCTCGCCTCGCTGCTCGGGTCGACGCGCGGCACCGACATCCGTCTGATCGGCGTCGATCGCGACCCGATGACCCCGGCCGCCTGGCGCCGCCGCGTGAGCAAGGCGTTCGGCAGCGCGGGGGGAGCGCGTCGAGACCGCGTGCTCGCGGCGTCGCAGTACCTCCAGGCCGACGTCACCGACGCCGACGCCCTGCGGCGGGTGCTCGACACGGCGACCGGTCGGATCGCGCTCTACTTCGCCCTGCCGCCCGCCGTGACGGTGCGCGCGTGCGCGACCCTCGAGAAGCTCGACCTGCCCGCGGGCATCGTCCTCGCCGTCGAGAAGCCGTTCGGCACCGATCTCGCGTCGGCACGCTCGCTCAACCGTCTGCTGCAGCGGCTCGTTCCCGAGGAGCAGGTGTTCCGCGTCGACCACTTCCTCGGCAAGTCGACCGTCATCAACCTCATCGGGCTGCGGTTCGCCAACCGCATCTTCGAGCCCCTCCTCTCGGCGCAGAACGTCGCCCACGTCGAGATCCGCATCGAGGAGGACCTCGCGCTCGAGGGCCGCGCCGGCTACTACGACCGCGCCGGCGCCCTCGTCGACATGATCCAGAGCCACCTGCTGCTCGTGCTCGCGCTCGCGACGATGGAGCCGCCGGCGACGGTCGCGTCGGAAGACCTGCGCGGCGCGATGGCGCAGGTGCTGCGCGCGACCCGCGCGTGGAAGAAGGACGGCACCGAGAGTCGCCGCGCGCGCTACACCGCCGGAACGATCGGGCGTCGCAAGCTGCCCGCGTACACCGCGGAGGAGGGGGTCGACAAGGCGCGCGGCACCGAGACGCTCGCCGAGATGACGGTGACGATCGACAACTGGCGCTGGGCCGGCGTCCCGTTCGTGCTGCGGTCGGGCAAGGCGATCGGCGAGCCGCGGCAAGAGGTCGTCTTCACCTTCCGCGACGTGCCCCACCTGCCGACGGGGTTCTCCGGCCCGAGTCGGCAGGCGCAGCTGCGCATCGGCATCAAGCCCGCCGTGATGTCGCTCGACCTCGTCACGAACGGGTTCGCCGACCCGTTCGACCTCGAGTGCGACACCCTCGACGCCCGGTTCCCGGCGAGCGAGCTGAGCGCCTACGGGGAGGTGCTCGCGGAACTGCTCGACGGCGACCCGACCCTCTCGGTGCGCGGCGACATCGCCGAGGAGTGCTGGCGCATCGTCGAACCCGTGCTCGCCGCGTGGCGCAAGGACAAGGTGCCGCTCGACAGCTACCCGGCCGGCAGCCGCGGCCCGCGCTCCTGGCGCTAGCCCCGCAGCGTCTCGATGATCTTCGCGACCCGCCGAGCGCGGGTCTCGTCGGTCTTCGCGTCGGAGACCGCGCTGGCGTGCGCCTTCTTCTGCGACGGGGCGACCTTCTCCCACGCGGTCGCCGCGGCGGGATCCGCGTCGAGCGCCGCCTGGAGCGCGGGCGGCACCTCGACCGTGCGCGGCGCCGTGTCGTGTTCGAGCGTCACCTCGATCTCGTCGCCGATGCCCTTGCCGGTGCGGGCGCGGGTGTCGGCGTTGAACGAGATGAGCGTCCGGCCGCCCATGACGGCCGTCGTCGACCGGTAGGTGTAGGCGCCGTCGACGGTCACCGCGACCGGAACGCGCTTGCCAGCCCCGAACGACGCGAGGATGTCGTCGGGCACGACGATGCCGGCGTTGCGGCCGTCGCCGCTCCAGAGGACGGTGCGGAACGTGGGCATCAGGGTGTCCTTCCGGGACGCTGCAGCACGGTGAAGAGGGTGCCGAGCGGGTCGACCGCGTGGGCGATCCGACCGTACGGCGTCTCGACCGGGTCGTCGAGCATCGACCCGCCGAGTTCGCGCACGCGCGCGGCGGCGGCGTCGGCGTCCTCGACGGCGAAGTAGGGCATCCACATCGAGCCCGGAGCGAGATCGTCGCGCCGGGCGTCGTAGATGCCGGCGCGGGCGTCGCCGGCCGGGCCGTTCGCCACCATGCGGAACCCGTCGGAGTCGCCGAGCGACACCGCCGTCCATCCGGCGACCGCCTCGTAGAACGGCACGGCCGCGGCGAAGTCGTCGGTGTGCAGTTCGAACCAGGTCGGGGCGCCGGGCACGTCCTCAGAGTCGAAGCCGGGATGCGCGCGCGGCTGCCAGAAGCCGACGCGCGCGCCGCTCGGGTCGACCGCGATCGTCATCGCCGCGAGGTCACGCACGTCGGACGGCGCCAGCTCGAGGCGCCCCCCGTGCGCGGTGACCGCCGCGGCGCTCGCGGCCGCATCCCGGGTGGTCAGGTAGACGACCCAGCCGTCGTCGGGCATCGGCACGAGCCGGGCGACGCGCGACGCCCCGAGGTGCATCGTCGTGCCGCCGTCGAAGGTCTCGGGCACGGCGTCGGGTGTCCAGCCGAACAGCCCGCGGTAGAACGCGGACGACCGGGCGAAGTCGGTCGTCATGAGCTCGAGCCAGATCGGATCGCCCGCTCGCCGCTCGCGTGTGCCCACCCCTCGACCCTACGTGCCGTGCAATCCGTTCGCGACGTGCCGGGAAACGCCGCATCCGGACCGCGTGATGCGCCCGAAACGGGCATCTCGCGGACCCGGGTCGGGCGGTCAGCCCGCGGAGAAGCGGGCGAGGAACTCCCGGGTGCGCGGCTCGACGGGCGCGCCGAAGAGCCGCGCGGGCGGCCCCTGCTCGACGATCACCCCGCCGTCGAGGAAGAGCACGCGCGACGCGACGTCCCGCGCGAACGCCATCTCGTGCGTCGCCATGAGGATCGTCGTGCCCTCGGCCGCGAGGTCGCGCACGAGTTCGAGCACCTCGCCGACGAGCATCGGGTCGAGGGCGGAGGTGATCTCGTCGAGCAGCAGCACCTCGGGTTCGGTGAGCACGGCGCGCACGATCGCGGCACGCTGCTGTTGCCCACCGGAGAGCCGGTCGGGATGCTCGCGCGCCTTGTCGGCGAGACCGATGCGGTCGAGCAGCCGCATCCCGCGCTCCTCGGCCTCGGCGCGCGGCATCCGGTGCACCTTGCGCGCCGCGAGCGTCACGTTGTCGAGCACCGAGAGGTGGGGGAACAGGTTGAGGTGCTGGAACACGACGCCGAACCGTGCACGCGTGCGGTCGGCGTCGATGCGCGGATCGGAGATGTCGGTGTCGCCGAGCAGGATGAGCCCGTCGTCGATCGGCTCGAGCAGGTTGAGCGTGCGCAGCAGCGTCGACTTGCCCGACCCGGACGGCCCGATGAGCGCGACCACCTCGTGCTCCGCGAGCTTGAGGTCGATGCCGCGCAGCACCGCGCGGTCGCCGAACGACTTCCAGATGTTCTCGGCCCGCAGCACGACGCTCATACGATCGCGCCCATCTGCTCACGGCGCTGCATGCGCGCGGCGATCCAGTCGGTGAGCCGGATGGTGGGGATGGCGAGCAGCACGAAGAGCACCGCGGCGACGATGTAGGGCGTGAAGTCGGCGAATCGAGCCGTCTCGATCTGCGCCCCGCGCACGGCGTCGACGATGCCGAGGATCGAGACGAGGCCGACATCCTTCTGCATCGCGACGAAGTCGTTCATGAGCGGCGGCACCTGGCGCCGCAGCGCCTGCGGCAGCACGACGAGCCGGATCGTCTGCCCGTGGCTGAGGCCGAGCGCCCGGGCGGCCATCCGCTGCGACGGATGCACGCCCTCCATCCCGGCGCGGATCACCTCGGAGACGTAGGCCGAGTAGGTGATGACGAGAGCGACGGTGCCGAGGAACTCGGCCGAGATGCGCGTCTGCAGCAGCCCGGGCACGCCGAACCCGACGAGGAACAGCATGATGATGAGCGGGATGCCGCGGAACACGTCGGTGTACGCCGTCGCGAGCACGCGCAGCGGGAAGAACACGGCGCCCCGCAGCGACCGGAGGAATGCGAGCAGCGTCGCGAGGACGGCGACCCCGACGACGGCGACCGCGAGGATGCGCAGGTTGACGAGGAACCCCTGCGCGACGCGGGGGAACGCCGCCGCCGCCGTCTCGGGGTCGAAGAAGCTGTCCTGCACCCGCGCCCACCCGGGCGTGTTGATGACGAACAGCCAGATCGCGACCGCGAAGACGACCGTGCTCGCCGCGCCGATGAGCACCGAGCGCACCGACTGGCGACGGCGGAAGGCCCGCCGCCCGAGCTCGAGGGAGCTGGGCGGCGGGCCGTCGGATCGGGCCTCGCTCACGGAGGAAACGTTACGGGACCTGGGTCAGGAGAGCGTCGGCACACCCTGGTCGGCGCCGAGCCACTCCTCGACGAGGGCGTCGAGCGTGCCGTCGGCCCGGAGCGCGTCGACCGCCGCGCTCACGCGCTCGGTGAGCGGGCTGTCCTTCGAGAGCACGAGACCCCACTCGTCGGTCGCGCCCTCGATCTCCGGCAGCGAGCCGAGGATGACGCCGCCGTCGAGCTGCACGCCGGTCATGAAGAACGCCGTCGGCACGTCGACGACGATCGCGTCGACCTGGCCGTTCTGCAGCGCGAGCAGCGCGTCGTCGTTCGAGTTGAACACCTGGGCGCCCTGCGTCGGGGCGATGAGCTGCTCGAGCGCGACGAGGCTCGTCGTGCCGCTCGCCGCGCCGATGAGCAGGTCCTGCAGGTCGGCGAGCGACGAGGCGCCGTCGGCCGCCGAGCCCTCGACCGTGATCACGGCCTGGTCGGCGGCGTAGTACGGCGACGAGAAGTCGACCGACTCGGCGCGCTCGGGCGTGATCGTGTACTGCTGCAGGTTGACGTCGAAGTTCTTCGGACCCGGGGCGATGGCCTCCTCGAAGCCCGTGCGCACCCAGACGACGTCCTCGGGGGCGAAGCCGAGCTCCTCGGCGATCGCGTAGGCGACGGCGGCCTCGAAGCCCTCGCCCGACTCGGGCGCGTCGTCGATCACGTAGGGGTAGTAGGCGGGCTCGCCGGTGGCGATCGTGAACTTGCCGTCGGTGACGTAGTCGCTCGCGGGTGCGTCACCGGTCTGGCAGCCGGCGAGGCCGAGACCGAGGGCGAGCACGCCGGCGGCGGCGGCGAGGCGGGGAAGACGGATGCGCGACATGGGGGCCTCCAGGGTGTCGGGATGGGCGGCGAACCGCTCGAGCTGTGTGTCCACATCTTCCCGCACCAACGTCACCTCGCGGTGCGAGGTGACGTTCGATGACACGACTACAGTGATCGGGTGCAGGCGGTCGTGAGGAGCTCGATCGCGCTCTGGGCGGGCTTCGTGCTCGTGCACCTCGTGCTCGGACTCCTCGCCCTGTACGCACCCGGGCAGCCGCTCGGCGACGTGACGAGCGTCTACCGGTTCTGGATCGTCGACTACGCGTTCGCCGGCTTCGGCTGGGTCGGCATCGACACGGTGTGGGTGTACCCGATCGTGGCGATCCTGCCGATGATCGCCGCCGCCGCGTTCGGCCCCGACTTCTACGCGAGCACCTGGCTCAGCCTCGTGATGGCGATCGACGCGGTCGCGTTCGCGGTGCTCGTGCGGCAGTCCCGTCGCCTCGGCGCGCCTGCCGCGGGATGGTGGTGGCTCGGGTTCCTGCTCGCCCTCGGTCCCGTCGCGGTCGGACGTATCGACTCCATCACGGTGCCGCTCGCGATGGTCGGGATGCTCGTGCTCGCGACACGCCCGGCCCTCGCCGGGGCGCTCCTCGCCGTCGCCGCGTGGATCAAGGTGTGGCCCGCCGCGCTCGTCGCCGCGGCCCTCGTCGCGGTGCGCCGGCGCGTGCGCGTCCTGCTCGGCGCCGTCGCGGTCACGCTGCTCGTGCTCGTCGTCGCCCTGTCGCTCGGCGCCGGCTCCAACGTGCTGAGCTTCATCACGCAGCAGACCGGACGCGGGCTGCAGATCGAGGCGGTCATCGCGACTCCGTGGATGTGGGACGCGACCCTCGGTCCCGGCCACAGCCGGGTGTACTACGACACCTCGATCCTCACGTTCCAGCTTCAGGGCGCGGGCGTCACGACCGCCGCCGCGCTCGCGACCCCCCTGCTCGCCGCCACGGCGCTCGCGCTGCTCGGTCTCGGGGCGCTCGCGATCCACCGGGGACGCACGGCCGGTGAGGTGCTGCCGCCGCTCGTGCTCGCCCTCACCGTCGCGCTCATCGTGTTCAACAAGGTCGGCTCGCCTCAGTTCGTCACCTGGCTCGCCGTGCCGATCGTCTACGGCCTGCTGAGCGGCGGCGGCGGCGATCGGTCGTTCCGCGTCCCGGCGGTCCTCGGCCTCGTCATCGCCGCGCTCACGCAGGCGTTCTACCCGTACCTCTACTCGCAGCTGCTGGGCACCCCCCAGCTCGTCATGGTCACGGTGCTGAGCGTGCGCAACGTGCTCTACGTCGCACTCCTCGCGTGGGCCGTCGTCGCCCTCGTCGCCCTCGTCCGCCGCCGGCAGCCCGGGCTCCTGCCGTGACCGCCCTCGCCCCGGGGCGCGTGCGCCTCGCCCTCCTCGCGCTCGCGCTCGGCGGCTTCGGCATCGGGGCGACCGAGTTCGTCGCCATGGGCGTGCTGCCCGAGATCGCGCGCGACCTGTTGCCCGGGCTCGTGGCGCGGGATCCCGACGCGGCGATCGCCCGTGCCGGCACCCTCATCGCCGCGTACGCGGCGGGCGTCGTCGTCGGCGCGCCCACGATCGCGGTCTTCGCGGCGCGCTTCCCGCGCCGCGGCATCCTGCTCGCCCTCGTCGCGGCGTTCTCGGTCGGCACGCTCGCGTCGGCGCTCGCCCCGACCTTCGAACTCGTCGTCGTCGCGCGCTTCGTCGCGGCGCTCCCGCACGGGGCGTACTTCGGCATCGCCGCACTCGTCGCCGCGTCGCTCATGGGGCCGGGGAAGCGCGGACAGGGCATCGCGCTCGTGCTCTCGGGCCTCACGATCGCCAACGTCGTCGGCGTGCCCGCCATCACGTTCCTCGGGCAGCAGGCGGGATGGCGCGCCGCCTACCTCGTCGTCGCCGCGATCTTCGTGGTCACTCTCGTGGCCATCCGCCTGGTGGTGCCGGCACAGCCCGGCGACCCCGCGGCGACGGTGCGCCGCGAGCTCGGCGGCTTCACCCGTCCCGCGGTGTGGTTCGCGCTCGTGACGGGAGCGGTCGGCTTCGGCGGGTTCTTCGCGGTGTACACCTACGTCGCACCGCTCACGACCGAGGTGACCCGGCTCGACCCGGGATTCGTGCCGCTCGCCCTCGTCGTGACGGGGGTCGGGATGACGATCGGCAACCTCCTCGGCGGACGCCTCGCGGATGCGGGCGCGCTGCGGGCGGTGTTCCTCACGTTCGCCGCGATGGGGGCGGCGCTCCTCCTCCTCGCGCTCACGGCATCCACCCCGGGTGGTCTGCTGATCGGGTTGTTCGCCGTCGGGCTCGCGGCCTCGGCGCTCTCACCCGCCATCCAGACCCGCCTGATGGATGTCGCGGGCGACTCACAGACGCTCGCGGCGGCCGCCAACCACTCGGCCCTCAACCTCGGCAACAGCCTCGGCGCGTTCGTCGGCGGGGCCGTGATCGCCGCGGGCTGGGGCTACCTCGCGCCGACCTGGCTCGGCCTCGCCCTGTGCGTGCCCGGCGTGCTCCTCGCCGTCGCGGGCGGGCTCATCACCCGCGGCGAGGCGAAGCGGAGGGTCAGAACGACCCCGACGGTCCGTCCTGGATGAGGATGCCGTCCTGGATGGCCCGACGCCGCAGCGCGACCTTCGTTCCGACGTCGATGCCCGCGACCCGGTACTTCTCGCGGATGCGCTTGAGGTACGACTTCGCCGTCTCCTCCGAGATGCCGAGCTGGTAGGCGACCGCCTTCACGGGCTCCCCGCCGCCGTACAGCGCCATGACGCGCCGCTCCTGGGCCGAGAGCTTCGGGGCGCCGCCGATGTCGGCGGCGTTGAGCGCGAGGTCGAGTTCGGCGGAGATGAAGCTCTCGCCCTTCGCCGCCGCGCGGATCGCCTCGACGATCATCTCGACCGGCTCGCTCTTCACGAGGTAGCCGAGGGCGCCCGCCCCGAGGGCCTCGCGCACGACGTTCGGCTCGGAGTAGGTGCTCATGAGCACCGTCCGCACGCCCGTGGTCTTGAGCGTCGAGATCTTGAGGGCGACCGGCAGGTTGTCCTTGAGATCGAGGTCGAGCAGCACGACGTCGACCGGGAAGCCGGGATGCGTCAGCAGCTCAGGCCAGGTGGGCACCGCGCCGACGACCTCGATGTCGTCGGCGGCGCTGCGGATCCACTCGCTGAGCGCGCCGAGGATCATGCGGTGGTCGTCGACCAGTGCGACACGGATGGGGGCGGCCACGGGGTTCCTTCCGTCAGGGGGCGTTGTCACTGGTCGGCGGGATTGTCGACCACGCACTCGATGTCGACGCGCACGCTGCCGTCCTGAGTGGAGTCAGAGTATCGCCCGACGCGGCCGATGGCGTCCCAGACACCCGAGTCGACCCGGTTCCGGGGGATGCCGGTCGAGGTGATCGTGATCGGGACGACGATGCCGTGGTCGGGTGCGTCGGCGCCCGGAACGACCGGACCGATCTGCACCGTGAGCGTTCGCGCGGGTCCTCGGCGTCGGCCGCGCGCCGAGGGCATGTCGGCCACGAGCAACCAGACGGCGGAGAGCAGCCCGTCGCGCTGGGTCGAGTCGAGGAGCCCGGCGAGGCTCGACTTGTCCGAGAGCGACACCGTCTTGCCGAGCTGCTCCGACTCGCTCACGGCATGGTAGAGCCAGGTCTCCCGACGACCCTCGATGAGATGCAGGCGCAGCTCGGTCGCGAGCTGCGCCGCGACCGAGGCGTTCTTCGGCGTGAGAGGCAGACGGGTCTTCTGGTTGGCGACGGCGTCGAGCAGCTCCTCGGCGGCGAGGTCGAGACGCGCGAGCTCCTCCGAGGCGAGCATCCCCACCGCGAAGCGCGGCGCGGAGACCGTGCTCTGCACGAGGACGCGGTCGAGTTCGACCTGCACCATGCGCCGGAAGCTCTCGACCACGACGACGCCGATGACCGGCGGCAGCACGGCTCCCGCGATGGCCGTGACCTGCGTCGCCACCCACGCGGAGTCGTCGAAGGCGCCGACGGGGGCGTCGAAGAACATGACCGCCGCGAGGGCGACGCCGACGATCGCCGCCGCGGTCAGGATCTCGATCGACCCCCGCAGCGCGACGAGCACGAGCAGGGCCATGCCGGCCGTGACGGCGGCGGTCGCATGGCGGCCGATGTCGTGCAGGTCCCAGATCGAGATGACGTCGAGGGCGAAGGCGATCGCGAGTCCGGCGAGGAAGAGTCCGAACATCCAGTCCGGCAGCCGGTCGCCGGTCACCCGCGACATCACGATCGCGCCGAGCAGCACCGCCGCGAGCACGATCCACGCGGCGAGGGCCGCGAACGGCTCGGGATAGACCTCCCACTGCCCGACGAACCAGATCAGGCCGTACACCGCGCGGAGCCCGACGACGATGGCCGCACCGAGACCCAGGAACGCCGTTCCCAGGCTCGCCCGGTGGGCGCTCGCCGCGCGCCCGAGCCGGCGAGCGGTCGACTGCACGGCGCGTCGGGCGTTGCCGACGACGACACCGAGGGTGTTCTCCTCGGGCGCCGAGAACGGGATGTTGTCGGAGCGGCTCATCCGCGCGGCACCTCCAGGGCGACGGTCGTGCCCGAGCCGGGGGCCGAGAACAGGCGTGCGTTGCCCCCCACCTCGCGCAGCCGCCCGACGACCGACTCCGCGAACCCGAGCTTGGCCTCGTCGATGTCGGCGATGTCGAACCCGACCCCGGCGTCCGTCACGAGGGCGCGCACCATCGTGTCGTCATCGGTGATCGTGACGTGCGCCTCGGTGACGCCCGAATGCCGACGCACGTTCTCGAGGCACTCGGCGAGGGCGAGCAGGAAGGCGTCGAGCGCGTGGCTGGGCAGCAGCACCTGCCCCGTGCCGTGCCAGCTCACCTTGAGACCCATGCGGCCGAAGCGCTGCTTGACCGACTCGAGCGTCGTGCCGAGCACGGTCTCGTCGGGCGCGAGCGCGGGCGTCGACCCGGTCTCGGTCGCCTCGACGGGGGCGGGGGCGGTGCCGAGCCGCAACTGCCTCAGCAGCCGCGCATCCTCGGCCGCCTGCTCCCGCAGCGCCTCCGGCTTCACGCCGACGCCGGAGTGGGCGAGCAGCGTGAGACTCGCGAGCACCGTGTCGTGGAGCAGACGCGCCGACTGTCGGCGCTGCGCCTCCAGCTCGCTCGCCTGGCGCTCGGCACGATGCGCGCGCCCGATGCTCGCGATGCGCTTCGCGACCTGCGGCACGCCGGAGTTGATCCACACCGTCACGAGGGTCGCGAGACCCCAGCCGACGAGCACCGTGCCGCCGTCGCGCAGCGCCTGCGCCGGAACGGCGAACTCGGCGAACACCATCGTCGCGACGCCGAGAAGCGCCCCCACGGTGAGAAGCCCGATGCGGAGGGCGCTCGTGGTGAGCACGAGGGCCACCGACGGCACCGCCGCGGCACCGAGGTGGAGCAGGCCGAGGGAGGCCGCAGTCGAGGGCGGGGACGCCAGCAGCGCGATGACGATCACCGCGCCGTTGCCGGCGGCGACGACGAGGAGGGGCCACGCGATCGACCGGCTGAACCCGAGCGCGATCTGCGCACCCGCCACGACGATCAGCAGCGGCAGGACGATCAGCAGGGCCGTCGACGGCAGCGCACCGGGGAGCACGAGGCACAGCGTGGCCACGGCCGTGAAACCCAGACCGTACACGCGGGCGCTGCGCTGGAGGAGACGGTCCCGCTCCTTGCTGATGAGGTCCATACCGAGCCTCATGCTGGCACAGGGTGCCACGCGAACGGGGGGTGCCACGCCCGATGCCGGGGGACGGGAGCGGGGGACAATTTCCCCCGTCGCTACGGGGCGGGCAGGCCGCAGGTCGCGGCGTAGTAGGCGTAGAGGGCGGCACGGAGGTCGTCGGGCAGCACGAGCAACCACCGCACCGGTCCCTCGCCCGCGTCGACCAGGATCGGGATGATCGTGCCGACCTTGTCCTCGGCGAGTGCGTGCGCGTCGCAGCGGTTGGGCACGAAGGGGACGCGCAGCTCGCGGGGACCGTCCGCCGCGATCCGCACGCCGAGCGCGAGCTCCGGCACCGAGTCGCCCCCGGCCGCGGGCTGGAGGAGCGTCGTGCCCTGCACGGCGACGAACTCGACCGATCCCTCGGCGCCCGTCGGCTCGATGTCGAGCACGAGCACCGCGGGTCCTCCGGCGTCGACGACGACCTCGAGCGGGGTGACGGCGGCGAGTTCCGCGATGCGGAGGCCGACGCATCCCTCCGCGCGCAGCCGGGGGAGGAGCTCGTACGGGTCCGACACCGCGAACTCGCGGCGCGCCGTGCCCGCGGGTCCGGCGAGGTCGAGTTCGGCGACGGGGTCGGACGAGGCGACGCAGTCGAACGCGGGCAGGTCGGCGCGCAGGTCGATCGCGCGCCCGGGCAGCACGGTCGCCGTGTCGCCGGGCCACACCGCGTCGTCGACGAAGTCGGGGGAGGTGAGCCGCGCCGCCGTCACCTCGATCGCGTCGGTGCCGCCGTTGGTCACCTGGATCGCGAAGCGTCCCGCGGCGACGTCGGGCCGCGGTTGGTAGACGAGCACCGTGACGTCGTCGAATGCGGGCGGTGCCGGCGAGCACGCCGTGAGGGAGGCGAGCAGGAGAGTGGCGGCGACGCCGCCGATCCCGAGCCGCCGCGCGTTCATGACGCGAGCAGCCGCCGCAGCTGCGCGCCGACGAGCGCGTGCTCGATGAGGAACGCGTCGTGTCCGAACGGCGACGAGATCACGACCGGCACGTCGCCGTCGATGTTGCCGGGCACGTGTCGCGCGATGATCTCCTGACCGGGCACGGGGAACAGCCGGTCGCTGTCGATGCCGAGCACGAGCGTGCGGGCGCGGATGCCGGCGAGCGCCGCCGCCACCCCGCCGCGGTCACGGCCGATGTCGTGCGAGTCCATCGCATCGGTCAGCACGAGGTAGCTGTTCGCGTCGAACCGGCGCGTGAACTTGTTGCCGTGGAAGTCGAGGTAGCTCTCCACGGCGAACCGCCCGCCGCCGCCGAGCGGCGAGATGCCCGACTGCCAGGAGCGCTCGAAGCGGTCGTTGAGCTCGGTGGGCGAGCGGTAGTTGAGCAGCGCCATCCGCCGCGCGAGGGCGAGACCGCGGTGCGGCCCCTCGCCTTCGGGGGCGTCGTAGTACTCGCCGCCGCGGAACGCCGGGTCGATGCGGATCGCCTCGGCCTGCACCGAGTTGAGCGCGATCTCGTCGGCGCTCGACAGCGGCGGGGCGGCGAGCACGGCGAGTCGCTCGACGCGATCGGGATGCATCGCGCCCCACTCGAGCGCCTGCATCCCGCCCATCGACCCGCCGACGACGAGCGCCCACCGGTCGATGCCGAGCAGGTCGGCGAGAGCCGCCTGCGCCGCCACCTGGTCGCGGATCGTGACGTACGGGAAACGCGGACCCCACTCGGCGCCGTCGGGCGCGAGCGACGCCGGACCGGTCGTGCCCTGGCAGCCGCCGAGCATGTTGGGTGCGACGACGAAGTACTTCTCGGTGTCGAGCACGGCGCCCGGACCGACCATGCCCGGCCACCACCCGGCGGTCGGGTGGCCGGGGCCGGCGGGGCCGACGACGTGGCTGTCGCCCGTGAGGGCGTGAAGCACGAGCACCGCGTTGGAGCCGTCGGCGGCGAGCTCGCCCCACGTCTCGTACGCGATCGTGACATTCGGGATGCCGCCCCCGCGTTCGAGCGCGACGTCGCCGATGACGGCGAAGCGCCGCGCCCCGGGGTCGTCGGTCTCCCGCCACGCGCCCGACACGGGCGGCTTGCCGGCGACACGGCGGCGCTGCGACTCCGTCACGAACGCCGACGGCGCGGCGTCCTCGGGAGTCTGCCAGTCCATCCCGCCCATTCTCGCGCAGCCCGCCGCTGTGTGACGACACGCCATAGACCCCTCTCTGCGCCGAGAGAGCCCCGCGCGCGGGGGTCCCTGGCGCCACAGAGGGGTCTATGGCGAGCGGTCTGGGGTCAGGCGGAGGCGTTCGCCGCCGAGACCTTCCGGGCGGCGGCGAAGCCCGCCTCGAGGTCGGCCTTCAGATCCTCGACGTTCTCCAGCCCGATCGACAGGCGCACGAGGCCCGGCGTCACGCCGGTCGTGAGCTGCTGCTCGGGGGTCAGCTGGCTGTGCGTCGTCGACGCCGGGTGGATGATGAGCGAGCGCACGTCGCCGATGTTCGCCAGGTGGCTGAACAGCGTGACGCTCTCGACCAGGGCGCGGCCGGCATCCACCCCGCCCTTGAGTTCGAACGACAGCACGGCGCCGACGCCGAGCGGCGCGTACTTGCGACCCGCCTCGTACCACGGGCTCGACTCGAGCCCCGCGTAGTACACGTTCGCGACGTCGGGATGCGCTTCGAGCCAGGTCGCGATCGCCTGGGCGTTCTCGACGTGACGTTCGATGCGCAGCGACAGCGTCTCGACGCCCTGGATGAGCGAGAACGCGCTGTCGGGGGAGAGGGCGGCCCCCGTGTCGCGCAGCAGCTGCACGCGGGCCTTGATGACGTACGCGATGCCGTCGCCGAGCACCGTCGT
>CAMLMQ010000018.1 GCA_946481135.1 uncultured Microbacteriaceae bacterium | reverse complement strand
GCCACCGGACCCAAGACCTGCACCCTCAAGGGCGGTGCCTGCTACCAACCCTTCCCGTCCGGATGGATCGTGCAGAGCCCCGCCGGCAGCTACGCCGTGCCCACCGCGTCGCTCACCGGCTGGGGATGGTACGGACGCGAGCTGAACTTCCTCGGCTTCCCCACGAGCGCACCCAGCGCCTCACCCTCGACGGGCAACTACACACAGACCTTCCAGGGCGGCACCATCACCGTCACGAACGGAACCCCCGCGCTCACCGCCGCCACCGATCCCTGGGTCAACGCGCAGCTCTCCTCGCCCTGGCTCGGCACCGCCACCGGACCCAAGACCTGCACCCTCAAGGGCGGTGCCTGCTACCAACCCTTCCAGTCCGGATGGATCGTGCAGAGCCCCGCCGGCAGCTACGCCGTGCCGACACTCGCCGTCACGTGGTGGGGATGGTACGGACGCGAACTCGACGTGCTGGGCTTCCCGACGGCTCCGCCCGTCGGTGACGTCGACGCCGGGACGTACAGCCAAGCGTTCCAGGGAGGCACGGTCACGGTGTCGGGAGGGTCGGCGAGCGTCGACCTGCCGTGACCTTCTCAGCGGTCCTTGAGCTCCCACAGCACGAAGTCGACATCGTCGTCCTCGAGGATTGGGGTGTAGTACTCGCGGACAACGTCGAAGTGGTCGGGAAACACTGATTCCGAGTAGTCGTGCAGCTCACGGGTCACGAAGTACGGCGCCCGGATCCGCTCCACCTCGTCGCGGAACTCGTCGACCGAGTCGGTCAGCAGAATCGCGTCCTCATAGAAGGGACGATCGAGTTGAAGGCCGATGTCCTTGGCCGCGATCAACTCCGCTCCCGGGGGGATGATCCGGTCGGCTCGCTCGAGGAAGAGCGCCATCCCGCGCTCCCCGTAGTAGTACCGGGTCGCGTAGGGCGCGGTTGCGGTGACGAGCGAGACACTGATCTGCGTCATCACGGGCGTGATCACGAGCGCCGCGATCGCAGACAACGCGACGACTCGGCGCAGGTCCACAAGCCCGGAGTCGCGGTTCACGACAAGAACGACCGCGGTCGTCAGCACCACCGCCACGTACGCGGCGACGGTGAGGAGGGCGAGGTCGTCGAGCGTGCGATGGTGGATGCGCTCGTTGCGCGCGGCGATGACGAACATGCCTGCGGTGCCCACTCCGAGCGCCGCCGCGAAGAGACCCGCAACGAGGCGGTTGCGGCGGTCGCGCCTCGCGGCCGGGTCTCGCCGAGGGATCAAGGTGACGAGGGCCGCGACCGCGAGCGCGAACGCGGGGACGGCGATCGGCGTGTACTTCGGGAATGCGAAGGGGCTGCCGGAGATGTACGAGTAGCCAAAGACGATGACGAAACCCGCCCCCGCGGAGAGCACCACAAGAGGGCGGTTGACCCCCTCCGGACGGCGCACCAGGACGAGCGCCACGGCGACCAGCGTCGCGACCATGAGTGCCGGCCCGATCCAGACGAGCGACGAGCCAGGCCCTGTCGAGAAGGTCGTCAGGGCACCGAGCAATCCGGCGCGTCCCGGGGTGCGAGATCCGAGCGAGCCGAAGAGGTAGTCGAACGGTGCGCGCGCGTCGAACCCGATCAGGACACCGGCGAGCGCGAGCAGACCGATGGCGAGCGCCGTCCCGACCGCGAAGGCCGCTACGACGACGCCCGTCTTGCGCCAGCGCTGCCGGGTCGCGAGCAGCGCCGCGACCCCCACAATGATCGCGACGAAACCCGCGAGCGTGAACTTGGTCGAGGCGGCGACCACGGCGAAGGATGTCACGGTGAGGGCGAACCGCCAGGACAGCGCCTCCTGGATGACGTAGGCGGCGAGCCACAGCGCCCCGCAGACGAGCACGAATCCGAGGGTGCCGTCGATGTCAGGGACGAGGGCGCCGCTGATCACGAGTGGGTTAAGCAGGACGAGCGCTGCCAGGGCGACATAGCCGCCTTGCGGCAGGCTCGGGGCGAGACGCTTCATCGCGAACGCGAGGACGACGAACGCCGCGATGACGCAGACGGCACCGAACGCCCGCACCGCGTAGGGCGAGAAGCCGAAGATCCCGACGAAGCCGGCGAGCAGGTAATCATAGAGAGGCGGATGCCACAACCCGATATCCGCGGGACGCGTCTCCCCGTTGTAGAAGATCGGGGCACCGTTGAGGAGGATTCCCTGCGCGACGTACGGGAAGACCGCCTCGTCGATGACGTAGGGGTCGCCGTACTGCGGGATGCTGATCGCGAGGAACGCGAGAACGACGAGAACGACGCCCCAGAGTCCACCCCCGTGGAGCGGGCCGATGCGGGCGGCGAGAAGACGGTCGCGTACGGTCGACTGCGCAGCGTTCACGCCGCGGCCTTCTTCCGTGCGACGACGAGCATCTGACCCGCGAGGGGCTTGACCGGCGACGCCAGATAGGCGCGGATGAGGAGGCGCGAGACGGGGAGGCGCGACTTCACCGACAGTGGCATGAACTTCGCCTGGACCCGTTCGATCTCCCACCCCCGCGAGCGGAAGAAGTCGGCGAGCGACACCTCGCTCCACATGCTCACGTGGGTGAAGTCGTCAAAATACCGCTTGTAGGCGAGACGGAAGTTGGGCTGGACCAGAGCGATGCGACCCCCGGGTACGAGCACCCGATCGCACTCGCGCAACATCGCGTCGAATTGATCGTGTGTCAGGTGCTCGACGAGGTTGGAGGCGAAGACGCCGTCGACCGACTCGGCGTCCAGGAACCCGAGGTCGTCCGCAGATCCCACATGCGCCTCTACTCCCGGGGCCGCGGCTTCGACGACGCCCGGCCAGACGTCGACCGCGATGCGACGCGCGCTCGTGGCGTTGTTGATGAAGTCGCACCACCCGGCGCCGATCTCGAGGAGGGACGTGCCCCCGGCGAAGATGCGGCTCAGCGCGTGATCCCAGAGCGTGGACCAGAGGACGACCCGCTTGCGGTCGAAGGCCAGCCGACTCGCGAAGTAGGATTCGGCGGATTCAGTGCCGCTCACGCGACCTCCTTCGTTCGGATCAGTCGCCACGAGAAGAGCAGACCAATGAGCATCTTGAGCCCCACCCGTGTCGCACGCGAGTTGGAGACGTTGCCCCCTTTCGACTCTCCCTCCCGAGCGTGGAAGGTGATCGGCGCCTCGACGAGCTTGAAGCCGTTCTTGAGCGTAACGTCCAGGAAGTGGGCGTTGAACTCGAGGTTCACACGCGGGTCGTAGTCCGCGAGGTGGTCTCGAAGGAACGCCGAGCGGCACAGCTTGTAGGTCGTCCCGAGGTCGGTGACCGTGCCTCGCCCGAGGTGCTTGAACTCGAGAAGCTTGCCGCCGAAGAAGTTGCCCCAGAACATGAAGGTCGTGAGTTGGGTGAACCGTTCCCTCAGTTGTTCGACGATGCGGGTGCCGTTGACGACGTCACCGTGCGGAATGTATGCCAGGAGCTTCTCGAGGTCGGCGGAGCGGAAGGTCATGTCCCCCTCGCACAGCGCGACGAGCTCGGTGTCCGTGTAGGAGGCGCCTTCGGTCAACGCGCGGTAGACGCATCGGCCGTAGCCCGGGAGCATCTCGGTGACGACAATCGCGCCGGCAGCAGCAGCCTCCCGGGCGGTGCCATCCGAGCTGTTGTTGTCGACCACGACGACCCGTCGGGTCAGCGGGTTGCCGAGGAAGTCGCGCACGGCGTTGGCGATGCTTTCCTCATCGTTGTAGGCGGTCAGGACCACCGTGACCGCGGAACGGTCGACCGCGACTCGGGAGAGCTCGTGCCCGCGCCGACGGGCGCGATAGAAGAGTACGAAATCGGCGAGCAGGAATGCCGCACCTAGCACGATGGGCGCTCCGGAGAGCCAGACGATGTCGCGGAACACCTCGTCGGCCGCGGGGAAGGCGAGACGGATCGGCAGGTTGATGAGCGAGACCACGACGAAGACGACGAGGCCGACGCTGACCAGAAGCACACCCCACAGAGCGAAAGGGAATGAGCGGACACGGCGGGAGATGTCCCGCGACTCGGGGGCGATCGACACGTCAGACCCGCGGATCCGTCGTCTGCGAACCCAATGCGATCATCAGCACCCCCGCGATGACGACGATGATGCCTCCGATCGTGAGTCCACTGAGGGGTTCTCCGAGCAGAAGCCCCGCGACCGTGGCGACGACGGCGATTGCGCCGGCTGTGATTACCGGGTGCGCGACGGACGCCGGGAACATGCTGAGGGCGTACACGTAGAGGAGGAAGGCGAGGCCGTAGGCGACGATCCCGCTCCAGAATGGCCAGTTGGCGAAAAGGGTGGCCGTCCCGCCGGAAAACGAGGGGAGCTTGCGGGGCGGCATTGAACTCATCTTGATGAGGATGCTGGCACTCGCGTTGACCACGATCCCGAGCGCGAGTACCAACCACTTCACGAGGCGCAAGCTTAGGCGGTCATACCGAGTCGACGAGCTGGGACAGGTACTCGCCGTAACCGCTCTTGGCGAGCGGGACCGCCAGCGCGCGCAGCTGCGCCGCGTCGATCCACCCGGCTCGCCAGGCAATCTCCTCGATGCAGCCCACCTTGAATCCTTGGCGGTCCTCGATCACACGCACGTACTCCGACGCCTGCATCATCGATTCGAACGTCCCGGTGTCGAGCCAGGCCGTGCCGCGCTCCAGTACGCGGACGCGGAGGGTGCCGCGACGCAGGTAGACCTCATTCACCGTCGAGATCTCCAGCTCTCCGCGAGCGCTCGGCGTGATCGACTTGGCGATCGAGACGACGTCGTTGTCGTAGAAGTAAAGCCCCGGGACCGCGTAGCTGCTCTTCGGCACGGCCGGCTTCTCCTCGATCGATACTGCGTTGAAGTCGGCGTCGAACTCGACGACGCCGTACGCACGTGGGTTGGCCACCTGATAGGCGAAGATCACGGCCCCGTCGATCTCCGTGTGCTGACGCAGACTCGAGCCGAGTCCGGAGCCGTGGAAGATGTTGTCGCCGAGCACCAGCGCAACCGACTCGTCACCGATGAACTCCTCGCCGATGATGAACGCCTGCGCGAGTCCATCCGGAGTGGGCTGCTCGGCGTACTCCAGACGGATTCCCAGGTCGCTTCCGTCTCCGAGCAGAGCCCGGAACTGCGCGTTGTACTCGGGCGTTGTGATGATGAGGATCTCCCGGATCCCCGCCATCATGAGCGTCGACAGCGGGTAGTAGATCATCGGCTTGTCGTAGATCGGCATCAATTGCTTCGAGATGCCGCGGGTGATCGGCCACAACCGGGTGCCCGAACCGCCTGCGAGGATGATGCCGCGCACCGTCAGCTCCCGTTCAACGTCGAGTAGTGGGCCGAGACGGTCTCCCACACGGGCAGCAGGCCCGCATCCCGAGCTTCCGAGAGGCTGGGTGCATCCGTATCCTTCGGGGACAGCAGGAGTTCGCCGACCTGCGGCGGAAACTCGAGGCCGACCTCGGGATCGAGCGGATCGATGCCGTGCTCGGCCGCTGGATTGTAGGTGTCGCTCACGAGGTAGCTCACCGTCGCGTCGTCGGTCAGGGCGACGAAGGCATGGCCGAGCCCTTCCCCGAGGTAGATCGCGCGGCGGTCGACGTCGTCGAGCAGCACCGACTCCCAGGCGCCGAAAGTAGGCGATCCCACTCGGATGTCGACCGCGAAATCCAGGACCGCGCCTCGGGTCGCCGTGACATACTTCGCCTGCCCCGGAGGGACGTCGGCGTAGTGGATGCCCCGCACCACGCCGCGTCGTGAGACCGACGTGTTGGCTTGGCGCAGATCGAGCGGATGGCCCACGGCCTCGGCAAGCAGATCGAAGCGGTACCACTCCAGGAAGACGCCGCGATCATCGCCGCGCAGGACCGGCGTAATCTCGAAGGCGCCCCGGATGTCGAGTTCGCGGATGTCCACCGCTCGAGTCTAGGTGGGGCAGGACGCCGAGACGGTCGCCGTCAGTCGCCCGACGAGTAGCTCGCCTCGTAAGCCGCGATCGTCGGAGCGGCCTCGCCGACCGCCATAAGCGTTCCCTTGTTGATCCAGGCCGCGTGGTCGCACATCGCCTGCACCGTGCTCATCGCGTGGCTCACGAGAATGACGGTCTTGCCAGCTTGCTTGAGATCGCGGAACTTTTCGAAGCACCGCTGCTGGAACTCGGCGTCGCCGACGGCGAGAACCTCGTCCACGACCAGGATGTCCGGCTGCACATTGATCGCGATCGCGAAACCGAGCCGTACATACATTCCCGATGAGTAGTTCTTGACCGGCTGGTCGATGAATTGCTCGACCCCGGAGAACTCGACGATCTCGTCATACTTGGCCGCGATCTCCTTGCGCGACATGCCGAGGATCGAGCCGTTGAGGAAGATGTTCTCGCGCCCCGAGAGTTCCGAGTGGAACCCGGAGCCGACCTCGAGCATCGCTGCGAGTCGGCCGTGGTGGGTGATCGTGCCTTGATTCGGGTAGTAGATCTTCGCGAGGCACTTCAGGAGGGTGGACTTGCCGGAGCCGTTGCTGCCGATGAGGCCGAACGTCGATCCGGCAGGCACGTCGAACGTGATGTCGCGTAGGGCCCAGAAGTCTTCGTGTACCGAAGTGCGACCGCGCATGACCGCCGACTTGATCGTCTGGTTGCGCTCCTTGTACATCCGGAAGCTCTTGCTCACGTGGTCGACGCTCACCGCGATGTCGTTCACAACGCCTCCGCCAGCTTCTTCTCATTCGCCCGGAAGACGACGAGCCCGAGAGTGAAGGCCACCGCGGACCAGCCGAGGCACACCACCCACTCGCCAGCCGCCGGGAAGGCCGTGTCGTAGAGCAAGCTGCGGAACACGTCGATGAAATGCACCATCGGGTTGAGGAGGTAAATCCCCTCCAGCGTCACGGGGGTCCCGAGCAGCCCGCCGAGGTCTCGCGAGACGTCGCTCACCATGGACACGGGGTAGATGATCGGCGCCAGATAGATGGCCAGCTGGAGGACGAGCACGATGAAGTACTGCGTGTCCCGGAAGTACACGTTGGCGATCGCCAGCATGAGGGCGAGACCGGCCGCGAAGATCGCGAGCAGGAGCATCGCCACGAGCACGAGCGGGATCCAGGGCAGCACGAATGCCCCCGCGATGCTGAGCGCGATGACGAGCACTGCCATCTCGAACAACCAGTTGTAGGCCGCCGAGCCGACGAGGGAGAGCGGAAGCACGATCCTCGAGAACGACACCTTCTGGATCAGCTGCGCATTGGAGACGAGCGAATTCGCGCCGTTCGTGAGGACTGCCGACACGAATGTCCACGGGAGCAGCCCGCAGAGCAACCAGAGCGCGAAGACGTCGAGTCCACTCGGGTCACCGGGTTCCGGAGTGATCCGGAAAATGAGTGCGAAGACGAAGGTGTAGATCAGCATGAGCGCAAGCGGATTCGCGAGCGACCAGAGCTGACCGAACACCGTGCGCTTGTATTTCCCCCGAACTTCGCGGAGGGTCAGATTCGCGAGGAGCTCGCGCGAGGCGAGCAGTTCTCTCAGGTAACGCATCCGACCTCACTGCACAGGGCTCCCAGGGCAGGGACAACTTACTCTAGAACTAGACTCAAACCCCTGATGACCCCCTCCGCTCCCCTACCGTGGCCCGAGATTGCGGTGATAACCGTCAGCTTCGGATCGGAGACGGTACTTCCCGGATTCCTCGAGTCGATTGCCGAGACCGGGGACGGACGGGTCGTCCGGATCGTTGTCGACAACCGCCCCGACGGCACGTCCATGATCGCGGACATCTCGGCGCGGCACGGAGCACAGTACCTGCGCGCGGATCGCAACCTCGGTTACGGAGGAGCGGTCAACGCGGCCGCAGCCGGGCTGCCTTCTTCTGTGCGCTGGATCCTGGTCAGCAATCCCGATGTGGTCCTGCACCCAGGGGCGATCGAACGCCTCGTCGCGACGGGAGAGTCCGATGAGCGAATCGGGGCCGTCGGACCAGCCCTCCTCACTGCCGACGGCCACACCTATCCGTCAGCGCGGTCGGTTCCGTCGCTGCGCACCGGGGTCGGCCATGCGCTCTTCGCCAACCTGTGGACCGACAACCCCTGGACACGCGCGTACCGGCGCGACGCCGATACGGCGTCCACGGCCCGTGAGGCCGGTTGGCTCTCCGGAGCGTGCGTCCTAGTCCGCCGCACCGTTTTCGATATGCTCGGCGGATTCGATGAGGGCTACTTCATGTACTTCGAGGACGTCGACCTCGGCTACCGCATCGGATTGGCCGGGTTTCTGAACATCTACGACCCCTCCGCGGTCGCCGTCCACGTCGGCGCGCACTCGACCGGTTCTGAGTCGGCGCGGATGGTGGCGGCGCACCACATGAGCGCCCGGCGATTCCTCGCCAAGAAGTACCGCGGGTGGCACCTGTGGCCGGTGCGCTTCGCGTTGCGCCTCGGCCTCGCGGCGCGGTCGGCCGTCGTTACTCGACGGCTCGACCGGCGCTGACCTCAACCCCGCCGACCCGCAGCGCGTCCCGTGTGAGCTCGCGGAAACGAGACCACGAGTGCCGGTCAACTGCGGCGTCGTAAGCACTCCGGATGATCGCGCGACGCAGTTCGCGATCTCGCACGAGCTCCTCGATCGCGGTGACGAACGCGTCCGCGTCGTCGGGGCCCGGCACGAGCATCCCCGACACCCGATGGGTCACGAGGTCCGGAACACCGCCGACTGCGGTCGAGATCACGGGGAGACCCAGCATCATCGACTGCACGACGACGAGCGGCATTCCCTCCCAGGCGGAGGTCAGGAGCATCGCGTGGTACTCGGTCGTCGGGAGGGATACGAGACCGCCTGAATAGGGGCCGCGGTAGTCGATCCCGCGACGCTGGAACTCTTCGAGCAGATTGCCGCTCTCGGCGCTCAGGACACGCTGACCATAGACGTCGATCCCGATCGGAACCCCGCGACGGGCGGCCTCGTCCGCGATCGCCAGGAGGGCGTCGGGCCGCTTCTCCCCGTCGAGTCGATGCGGCCAGAGGAGCTTGAAGGGGCGGGCCTCGTCGAATTCAGGGTCGTCATGCGCGGCCGTGTAGATGCGCAGGGTCGGTGGCGGTGCCTCGACCGGGTCGGCGGCGACTCGCACGATCGCACCGGTCGACTGCTGGACGATCTCGAGGGTGCGTTCCATCGCCGGCTGCGGGTGCACCGCAAGGAATCCCTCGGGGAGCCCGAGCATGTCGTCGACGCGACGCTTGGTGACGACGTTGTCGGTAATGAGGCCGGTGATCGAGCCGAGGAAGTCGCGCCGCGAGTCATCGGTGATCGGCTGGACGGGGAATCCATCGCCGACCTGGTCGAACGCGAAGAGCGTGAGGTACACCGAGCGGTCGAGGCATAGCGGAACGTGATGCCGCCGCAGTGCGCCGACGAGATCGAAGCAGTTGACCCCGATGACGAGACGCGGCGCTGCCCAGACGACGAGTTGGGCGAACAAGTGATCCTGGCGCTCGGGCGGCAGCCTCCGGAGCATCTGGTCGGCCTGCACGAAGTTGACGCCGTCTGGGATCATGTCACGACGCGTCCTCTCCGGAAGATACGTCGCGAGAGCTGAGACCCGTCCTTCGAGTCGGGGGTCGTCGCGGAGAGCGCGCAAGTAGTTCTGGGAGACGAGATCGGCCCCGCCGACCCCGATCCAAGGGATCATCACCAGGGCGTCGCAGCGGCCTTCGAGTCCCAGCAGCATCTGATCGATGGCTGCTCCGAACCCGTCGTCGCGCGGGACCCACGCCTCAAGGTCGTCGTAGCGGGAGAGGACCCACGAAAGCGCGGGATCATGTTGCGCTGCCGCGGCGAACACGGGGGCGAGCTCCTCCGACGTGCGCCAGGGCAGTGGCATCTCCGGGCTCACCCGGCGGCGGTACGCTCCGAGGCCCCGCCGAAGCACGTGCTTGATCGGCCGCGGAAGCCGGCGGAGCGGGGGCATGGCGACAGCTCGGACCCGCCGCATCCCCCCACGGACGATGCGGTCCACGCCCGTGGGTGCGGGTTCCGGGGGCGGGAGCGGGAATCGATCGCGCAGCGCGGGGATGTCGATCGTCGGCAGCAGGGAGGTCGAGTGCTGTTGGTTCACCCCGCCGGACTCGCGCGTGCGGTAGAAGAACACGCTGCGTTCGACTACGTCGTGCACGATGCCGCGGGAGAGGGTCTCGAGGTTCCAGGCCCAGTCCTCCGGGCCAAGGCCGTCGGCGGGCGGCAGAGACGGATGCGGGTTCTCCTGAAAAAGCTCGCGCCGCGCGATCGACGACGACGGCCAGAGATTCATGGCCAGGACGTCGCGATAGGTCAGGTCCGGGGACGTCGACGACCTCACAAGCCACCGCGACGGCCGGGCGCCGAAGCTGATCAACGTCTCGGGATGGAACACCGTCGGTGCCTGGGCGTCCTCGACGGAGCGAAGCCCGTCGAGGAAGTAGTTCGACGACACGAGGTCGTCGCCGTCGCAGAGTGCCACGACATCGCCGCGCGACAGCGCGACCCCGGCATTGCGCGCTGATCCCGCGTCGCCCGTAGACGACTCACCGATGACGATCTCGAAGGGAAGCCCGTCCCGGCCACTCCAGAGCCGCGCCTGGCGTCGCGTCTCGTCGGTGGCTCCATCCATCTGGATCACCAGCTCGCATGACGCACCGGTAGCGGCGAGTTCCGTGAGCGCCGCGGAGACGGACTGCAGTGTGGGGCGGAGAAGAAGTCCTTCAGCGTGTGCCGTGACGACCGCGGAAAACCTCATGCCGTTGGAAACCCTTCTCGCAGAACCGGACCGCCCCATGGTCGGCTGATCCCGCACAGACTAGTCGAGCCGGCCGGACGTCCTCGGAGAGAGCACGGGCGACGTCACGGACACGTCTATGCTTGGGGCGTCGTCAGCCGAGTCGAGTGGGAGCGTGCATGCCCGAGCCGACTGTGGGCGTGATCGTGACGTGTTACAACCAAGAGCGGTTCATCCGGCAGGCCCTCGATTCGATCGCAGCCCAGACGTACCAACCTCGGGACGTCGTTGTGATCGACGGGTTCTCGTCCGACCGCTCGGTCGCGACGATCGAGGATTGGATGACGGAGACCGGCTATCCGATCACTTTCATCCGCCACGACCGGAACTACGGCCTGTGCGCGACACTTAATCAGGGCATGGATCACGTCACGAGCGACTTTGTGCTCACGCTCTACGGTGACGACTGGCTCGAGCCGGACCGCATCGCGATCCAGGCACCGCTACTCGCAGCGTCCCCTCCCGACGTTTGCATGGTCGTCGGGTCCATGCGCGAGGTCGATCGCTACGGCGAGACGATCGTCGATCACGACTATTCGGAGCGGGTCGAGCCACTCGTCCACGCGGATCCCGACGAGCGAATCCTCCGTCTCGTCACGGCCAACACGATCCCCTCCCCCGCGGTTATGCTGCGGGCTGCCGCCGTGCGCGAGGTCGGCGGCTACGACGAGACGCTGACCTTCGACGACTACGACATGTGGATGCGGCTGCTCTCGACCCGCACACTGCGCTATCACCCCGACATCGTCGTCAACTACCGCCTGCTCGCGTCGAGCCTCTCTCGCAGCAAGGAACGGTTCGGTGACTTCTTGTTGAGCGAGGCGCGCATGGTCGCGAAGCACATCGGGCGCACTCCCGCGATCGACGCGGCGATCGCGGCACGCCTCGAAGCCTCGGGGCGCAAGCTCGTCGAGATGGAGGATGGTAAACGCCTTGCGAGCCTCCTCACTCTGCTCGACACGGTGCACCCCCACCAAGGCTTCGCCGAGCTCGCTCGAAGGGCGGCCCATCGGCCTCACGCTTCCGAGGTGGGTCGCCGGCTGGCGGCTCCGCCCCCTACGGAGGTCGCGGGCTAGACTTCCCCGCGGCCTCGGAAGGACCCCCATGCGCATCCTCGTCACCGGCGGAGCCGGTTTCATCGGCTCCAACTTCGTGCACCACGTCGTGAACCACACCGACCACACCGTGACGGTGCTCGACAAGCTCACCTACGCCGGCAATCGGCAGTCCCTCGCGGGCCTCCCTGAGAACCGCGTCGAGCTCGTGGTCGGCGACATCCTCGACGCCCCCCTCGTCGACGAGCTCACCGCGGCGCACGACGCCGTCGTGCACTTCGCCGCCGAGAGCCACAACGACAACTCGCTGAACGATCCGAGCCCGTTCGTGCAGACGAACGTCATCGGCACGTTCACCCTCCTCGAAGTGGCCCGCAAGCACGGAACCCGGTTCCACCACATCTCGACCGATGAGGTCTACGGCGACCTCGAGCTCGACGACCCGAACCGGTTCACCGAGCGCACGCCCTACAACCCCAGCAGCCCGTACTCGTCGACGAAGGCGGGATCCGACCTGCTCGTCGGCGCGTGGGTGCGCAGCTTCGACGTGCCGGCGACGATCTCGAACTGCTCGAACAACTACGGGCCGTTCCAGCACGTCGAGAAGTTCATCCCGCGGCAGATCACGAACGTGCTGCGCGGCGAGCGCCCGAAGCTCTACGGGTCGGGCGAGAACGTGCGCGACTGGATCCACGCCGACGACCATTCCTCGGCCGTGCTGACGATCCTCGAGAGGGGCGTCATCGGTGAGACCTACCTCATCGGCGCCGACGGCGAGAAGAACAACAGGGAGGTCGTCGAGCTGATCCTTGAGGAGCTCGGCCAGCCGCGCGACGCCTACGACCTCGTCACCGATCGTCCCGGCCACGACCTGCGTTACGCGATCGACTCGACGAAGCTGCGCACCGAGCTCGGCTGGACCCCCCGCTTCGGCGACTTCGCCGCCGGGATCGCCGACACCATCCGCTGGTACCAGCAGCACGAGGACTGGTGGATGCCGCAGAAGGATGCGACCGAGGCGAAGTACCGCGCGTCCGGGCAGGCATGACCCGCTACCTCATCGCGGGCGCGGGCGGGATGCTCGGCCACGACCTGCGGCACGTGCTCGCCGGCCGGGATGTGGTCGCGCTCGGCCGGGCCGACCTCGATGTGACGGATGCCGACGCGGTGCGCGCGGCGACGGCAGGGGTCGACGTCGTGATCAACGCGTCGGCGTACACGAACGTCGACGCGGCCGAAGACGACGAGGCGGCGGCGTTCGCCGTCAACGTGACGGGTGCGGGCATCCTCGCCGACGCCGCGGCCGCGACGGGCGCGCGCTTCGTGCACGTCTCCACCGACTACGTGTTCGCGGGGGACGCCACGACGCCCTATGCCGAGGACACCCCGCGTGCCCCGCTCGGCGCCTACGGGCGCACGAAGGCCGCCGGTGAGGAGCTCGTGCTGCGGCATCCGACGTCGACCGTGGTGCGCACGGCGTGGCTCTACGGCGAGCACGGCGGCAACTTCGCGCGCACGATGCTGCGGCTCGCGTCGGAACGTGACACGGTGAGTGTCGTGACCGACCAGGTGGGGCAGCCGACGTGGTCGCGCGACCTCGCCGACGCGATCGCGCGGCTGCTCGACGCCGACGCGCCCGCCGGGGTGTACCACGGCACGAACGCCGGGCAGGCGAGCTGGTTCGACTTCGCCCGTGCGATCTTCGCCGAGGCCGGGCTCGACCCCGAGCGCGTGCACCCCACCGACTCCGCGGCCTTCGTGCGCCCCGCGCCGCGGCCCGCTTACTCGGTGCTCGGCCACGACCGCTGGTCCGCGGTCGGCCTGACCGCCCCCCGGCCATGGCGCGACGCGCTGCACGCCGCCTTCGAGAGCGGAGCCCTGACCGCATGACGACGCTCCGGGTCATCGTCGACGACATCCTGACGCCCGGCGGAGGGCCGCTCGCCCGCTACGCCGAGCACCTCACGCGCGCGCTCACCGAGACGGCGCCGCGCGGGTCCGACGTCGCCGGCGTCGTGGCCGCCTCCCCCGACGACGACTACGCCCGTCTGCGCGACGCCCTGCCGCGTCTGAAGACGCTCCACAAGAGCGCCCTCGCCCGCCGCGAACTGCAGGCCGCGTGGCAGCACGGGTTCACGGTGCTGCCGGGATCCGGGATGGTGCACGCGCCCGGGCTGCTCGCCCCACTGCGCCGCCACGACCGCACCGTGTCGCTCGACGACCAGACCGTCGTCACGATCCACGACGCGCTCGCCTGGACGCATCCCGAGCTGCTGCCGTCACGCACCGTGTCGTGGACGAAGGCGATGGGCCGCCGCGCGCAGAAGCACGCCGACGCGGTCGTCGTGCCCACCCATGCCCTCGCCGCCGAACTCGACGAGCACCTCCAGCTCGGCGGGCGCGTCCGCGTGATCGGCACGGCCCCGACGCTGCCCGAGGGCCCGCACACGACGACCCGCGACCTGCCCGAGCGCTACGTCGTCGCGGTCGCCGAGGGCGACGGACGCAACGGCTTCTCGGTGCTCGCTGAGGCCGCATCCCGGCTCGACGTGCCCGTCGTGCTGCTCGCGCGGGCGGTCGACGCCACCACGATCGAGGGTGTCGACAAGCTGACCGTGATCGAGGATGCCGACCCCGCCGAGCGTGCGGGGATCGTCGCGGGGGCCGCGGTCTACGTGCAGCCGAGTCTCGCCGCCGGCCCCGCGGGAACCCTGCTCGACGCGATGGCCCTCGGGCGTCCCGTCGTCGCGACCGACCTGCCCGCCGTCGCCGAGGTGCTCGCCGGGGCGGGCGAGCTCGTGCCCGCGGACGACGCCGGTGTGCTCGCCGACACCGTGCGGGCCCTGCTCGACGACGCCTCCGCCGCGGAGCGGGCCGGTGTCGCCGCCGACGACCGCGCGAAGGCCTTCACGTGGCGCGACGCCGCCGAGAAGGTCTGGCAACTACACGCCGACCTCTGAGCGCGGCCGCTCAGCCCGTCGGCGCATCCTCCGGAGCGGGCGTATAGGGCACGAGTGCCGCGTCGACGGTCGCGCGGATGGCGTCGAAGTCGGGGGCGGACTCGTCGTCGACGAGCGGCGGCACGAAGTCGATCTTGTCGAGCGGCAGATCCTTCGTCTTCGCCCCGAGCTCGACGAAGTACCCGAGCATCGACTGCGGGATGTCGGTGCGCACGACTTGGGTGCCCGCGGCGGCGATGCCCTGGAAGCTCAGCAGCACCGTCGCGGGATCCATCTGCCGCAGGATCGCCTCCTGCAGCTGCCGCTGCCGAGCCATCCGGTCGTAGTCGGTCGTGTTGTACCGCGAGCGCGCGTAGGCGAGCGCGGTCGCGCCGTCCATGCGCTGCAGACCGGGCTCGATGAAGCCCGTCTGTTCGAACCCGTTCACGCCGAGCGGCACCCCACCCGCGGGCACCTCGATCTCGACCCCGCCGAGCGCGTCGATGAGCTGCGCGAAGCCCTGCATGTCGATGAGCACGTAGTAGGGGATCTCCAGCCCCGTGATGCCCTCGGCGGCGTCGCGCATCGCCTCGATGCCGGGGTTGCTGCCCTCGGACTCGGCGTCGGGATAGAGCTCGGGATGCTCCTCGCCGTAGGTGTAGAGGTAGCTGACGAGGCACTCCTCACCGCAGTCGTAGCCGTTCGGGAACTCGTTCCACAGCGGCGACCCCTCGGAGAAGGGCACGTCCTCCATGTTGCGCGGGATGCCGAACAGCGTCGCCTTGCCGGTCGCCGCCTCGATGCTCGCGACCGTGATCGAGTCGGGGCGCAGACCCAGGCGGTCGGGTCCCGCGTCGCCGCCGAGCAGGAGGATGTTGTAGCGCCCGTCGATCGGCGGCTCCGAGGCGCCGGGACGGAAGATGTTGACGAGCCCGATCGCCGAGAGCGCGTTCGCGGCGACGAACCCCGCGCCGCCGACCGTCAGCACGAGCGACGCCACCGTCAGCACCGCGACGACCCCGCGGGCCTTCGGCGCGACCTTCACGAGCCGCACGAGCCGCAGCGTGTCGAGGGTGAGCACCGCCCACAGCACGGCGTAGAAGACGGCGACCGCGACGAGCATGCCGAGCGCGATCGGGTTCGTCAGAAGACCGAGCAGCAGCCCCCGGGCGGCGAAGGCGAGCACGACCGCGACGACGACGAGCACCCACAGCACGAGGGTCGCGCCGAGGCCGAAGCGCCCGAGCCGCCGGTTGCCGGCGAGCACCTGCGCCGAGCCCGGGATGAGCAGGTTGAGTCCGACGAGCCACCACGCGCGTCGCGTCATCACCCGCGGGTCGCGGGTGTCCGGCGACCGCACCGGCTGCGAGGCCGTGAAGCTCACGTGCGGGGCAGGTTCGCGTTCTTCTCGACCACGAGCTGCTCGAGCTCGCGCGCATAGGCGGCGAGCTTTTCGGCGAGACCCGCGTCGGAGGTGGCGAGGATGCGCAGCGCGAGCAGCCCGGCGTTGCGCGCGTTGTCGATCGCGACCGTCGCCACCGGGATGCCGGCGGGCATCTGCACGATCGAGAGCAGCGAGTCGAGGCCGTCGAGCTTCTTGAGCGACACGGGCACGCCGATGACGGGGAGGGTCGTGACCGACGCGATCATCCCGGGCAGGTGCGCGGCGCCGCCCGCGCCGGCGATGATGACGCGGATGCCGCGGCCGGCCGCCTCCTCGGCGAACGCGACCATGCGCTTCGGCGTGCGGTGGGCCGACACGATCTCGACCTCGTGGGCGACGCCGAACGACGCGAGCGTCTCGACGGCGGCGGCCATCACGGGGTAGTCGGAGTCGGACCCCATGACGACGGACACGACCGGAGCGCTGGACACGCCCCCCAGGGTAGCCCTCAGGCCTCGAAGAACGCCGCCGCGGCGCGCGCCCGCTCGAGCGTCTCCCCGGCATCCTCACCGATCGCGGTGACGTGACCGACCTTGCGGCCGGGCCGCGACGCCTTGCCGTAGGCGTGGAACTTGACGCCCGGCTGGGCGGCGAACGCCGCCGGATAGCGGTCGGGCACCTCGGCGCCGGCCGGACCGCCGAGCACGTTGACCATGACGCTCACGGGCGCGACGGGCGACGGATCGCCGAGCGGCAGGTCGAGCACGGCACGCAGGTGCTGCTCGAACTGGCTCGTGACGGCGCCGTCGATGCTCCAGTGGCCCGAGTTGTGCGGGCGCATCGCGAGCTCGTTGACGAGCAGCCGCCCGTCGGCGGTCTCGAAGAGCTCGACCGCGAGCACCCCCGTCACGTCGAGTCCCTCGGCGACCTGCTCGGCGATACGGCGAGCCTCCGCGGCGAGCCGGTCGCCGTCGGGTGCGGGGGCGGTCACCTCGGCGCACACGCCGTCGCGCTGCACCGTCTCGGCGAGCGGCCACGCGGCGAGCTGCCCCGAGGGGCGACGGGCGACGAGCTGGGCGAGCTCGCGGCGGAAGTCGACGAGCTCCTCGGCGAGCACCGGGCCCGCAGCGAGCCAGTCGTCGGCCTCGTCAGCGCCGCGCACGACCCGCACGCCCTTGCCGTCGTAGCCCCCCGTCGGCGTCTTCACGACGGCCGCACCCCCGTGCGTGGCGAGGAACGCCGCGAGGTCGTCCCGCGAACGCAGCTCGGCCCAATCCGGAATCGGGATGCCGAGTTCGGCCAGCCGGGTGCGCATCACGAGCTTGTCCTGCGCGACGGCGAGGGCATCCGGGCCGGGGCGCACCGGGATGCCCGCGGCGACGAGCTCGGCGAGCACTCCCTGCGGCACGTGCTCGTGGTCGAAGGTGATGACGTCGCAGCCGTCGGCGAACGCGAGCACCGTGGCGGCATCCCGGTAGTCGCCGACCGCGGTGGCCGCGAGGGATGCCGACGCCCCCTCAACCTCGGCGAGCACGCGCAGCTCGATGCCGAGTGCGACCGCCGGGGGGATCATCATGCGGGCGAGTTGACCGCCGCCGATCACGCCGATCACCGCTGCCACGAGGCCAGTCTAGGCTTCTGCGTGTGCTCGCCCGGTTCGTCGCCCTCGCGCGACTGACCTGGGACCGCCTCGTCCGCTACGCCCTCAAGTTCGGCGTCGTCGGGCTCGTCGGCTACGTCGTCGACATCGGCATCTTCAACGCCCTCCGGCTCGGCGTCGCGGGCGAGGGGCACTTCTTCCAGGGGCCGTACGGCGCGAAGGTCGTGTCGGTCGCCGTCGCCGTGCTCGTCACCTGGTTCGGCAACCGCTACTGGACGTTCCGCGACCACCGGCGCGCCAACTACCTGCTCGAACTGCTGGAGTTCTCGGCCGTCGCGGTCGGCGGGCTGCTCATCGGCCTGCTGTGCCTGTGGATCTCGCACGACGTGCTCGGGTTCGACAACCTCGTCGCCGACAACATCGCGGGCAACGTGATCGGGCTCGGGCTCGGCACGGCGTTTCGCTTCCTGCTCTACCGCTACTGGGTCTACGGCCACCACCGCCGCGACGGCCTCGCCGCCCGCGAGCACAAGGCCGAAGCCGCGGCGCTCGCGATCTTCGAGGACGAGGCGGAGGCCAGCCGGGATGCCGACGGCCCCGTGCGTCCGCTGACCTCCCACGACTGAACCCGGTCGTCGAGTAGCCGCGCAGCGGCGTACTCGACCACCCGGGGGTGTCGGCGCTACTCGACCACCGGGGATGCGGGGCGCACGTGGGTGACGTCGCCGACGGCGACCGCGTGCGTCGCGCCTCCCGTGTCGCGCACCTCCAGACGGCCGGCGTCGTCGAGTCCGGTCGCGACGCCCTCGAGCGTGCCGCCGTCGGCGAGCGCGACCCGCACCGGCATCCCGATCGTCGTGCAGCGTGCGGCGACCCGCTCGCGCAGCCGACCGACCGGGCCGGGACGCTCGAGCTCGTCGCGCAGCCGCCGCACGTACCCGGCGACGAGCGCATCGACGTCGACCTCGACGCCTTCGAGCGCGAGCGACGTCGCCGTGCCGACGGGCAGCTCGTCGGCGCGCTGATGCAGGTTGAGCCCCGAACCGACGACGACATCCCGCCCGCCGGGCGCGACCTCGACGAGGATGCCGCACACCTTGCGCCCGTCGATGAGCAGATCGTTGGGCCACTTCACGGCGACGAGCCCGGGAGTCGCCTCGTCGAGCGCCTCGGCCAGCGCGAGCCCGGCGAGCAGCGGCAGCCATGACGCGAGCGGCGACGCGAGGGCGTCGCGCACGAGCACCGACAGCGCGAGCGCGCGCCCGGCCGGGGCGACCCACGTGCGATCGAGGCGCCCGCGTCCGGCGGTCTGGTCGAGCGTGAGCAGCGCCGTGAACGACGGAACGCCGGGGCCTGCGGCGAGGGCGAGCAGCTCGCTGTTCGTCGACGGCGACGACTCCCGCACGAGCAGCGACGCGGCGGCGGATCGGGTCAGCGGGTAGTCCACACGGCGAGCCTAGGATGGCGCTCATGCCTTCCGACGCGCCGCCCCCGCGGGTGCTCGTCGTGACGCCCACGTACGACGAGGCGGGCAGCATCGAGCGCACCGTCGCCGACATCCTCGACGCGGCGCCGTCGGTGCACGTGCTCGTCGTCGACGACGCGAGCCCCGACGGCACGGGCGCCATCGCCGACCGGCTCGCCGCGGCCGACGACCGGGTGAGCGTGCTGCACCGTCGGGCGAAGGACGGCCTCGGCCGCGCGTACGTCGCGGGGTTCGACCTCGCCCTCGAGCGCGGCTACGACGTGGTCGTCGAGATGGATGCCGACGGCTCGCATCCGGCATCCGCCCTGCCGTCGTTGCTCGCCGCGCTCGACGACCCCGCGGTGGGGCTCGCGATCGGCTCGCGCTACGTGCCCGGCGGCGGCCTCACCGACTGGGCCGCAGGGAGGCGTCTGCTCAGCCGGGCGGGCAACGCGTACGCCCGTGTCATGCTGCGGCTGCCGATCCGCGACGTCACGGCCGGCTACCGCGCGTACCGTGCCGACGTGCTGCGCGGGATGCCGCTGCACGAGATCGACTCCCGCGGCTACTGCTTCCAGATCGACATGACCCTGCGCACGGTCGACGCCGGGTGGGGCATCGTCGAACGTCCGATCGAGTTCCGGGAGCGCACCGCGGGCCGGTCGAAGATGAGCCGCGCGATCGTCGTCGAGGCGATGCTGCGCGTCACCGCGTGGGGTCTCGCTCGCCTCGTGGGTCGCCCGGTTCCTGACACCCATCGGAACCGTCGCTCGTCCACACGTCCCTCACGGCTCGGCGACAGCGCGCCGTAGCCCGGGTACCGTCGGGCGCATCGCGCGACGACAATGGAGGGGTGATCGAGGTGACCGAGCTTCAGGGGTGGGTGCTCATCGGTGCCTTCACGGCGTCGATCCTCGGCATGATGAGCTGGCAGACGATCAGCTTCACCCGCGCCATTCGACTCTCGAGCGAGGCCGTCAACGCTCGGCTCGACGGCTTTCGCGAGGCGACCGAGGCGCGATTCCACGCGGTCGACGCGCGGTTCGACGCCGTCGACGCGCGCTTCACCGGGATCGAGACCCGACTCGGTGCCGTCGACACCCGACTCGGTGGCGTCGAGCAGAAGATCGAGGGCATCGACCGCGACGTTCAGGCGCTCACGCGGCGCGTGTTCGGCGCCGATCCGCACTGAGCCCCGCGCGCACACGACGCGCGAGCCGCACCCCGGCGCGCAGCGGCACCCCGATGACGAACGCGACGCGGCCACCGAGCGAGCGGTCGGCGGGGCCGAACGCGATCCGCCGATCCCACGCGGCCCGCAGGCGCCCCCCCGGAGCCGCCGGCACCACGCGCGGTGCGAGCTCCCCCGCCCGACGCGCCGCGACGAGCGCGGTCACCTGGGCGCTCCAGTCGGCATCCTCGCCCGGGTGGAAGTAGTTGTCGTCGAGCCAGCCCGCATCGGGATGCCGGAACTCCCGCCCGATCACCGCCGCCGCCCCGCCGAAGAGTCCGCTGCCGCCGAACACGGGGTTGATGAGCCCGCGCGAGACGCCGAACGTGTCGAGCGCGATCACCGGGATGCCGCGGGCGATCGCCTCGACGGCGGCCGTCGACGAGACGGTGACGAGCCCTTCGGCGGTGTCGAGCGCCTCCGCCATCGGCGCCGCGCTCACGACGAGGTTCGACGGGAGGTCGCCGAGCGTCTCCAGCAGGCCGGGATAGGCGTCGCGCTCCGGATGCGTCTGGTGTTCACCCGGAAGGGCCCGCACCTTGACGACGACCCGCTTCGTCGGGTCGGCGCGCGCGGCGTCGCGCAGCATCCGCGCGACCTCGAGGCGATCCTCCCGCGTGGCGGGCACGATCGCCTGCGCCGCGAACACGAGGTCGGTGCCCGACGCCGGGCGGCGGTCGGCGAAGGGCAGCGTCGCGAGACCGAACCGATGGTCGCCACCCGTCGAGGCGGCGAGCTCGGCGAACTCGCGCACCTCCCGCCGCGAATGCAGCACGACGAGGTCGGCCTGCCGCCGATACTGCAGCGCCTTGCGGGTCGGCGGGATCGAGATGCCCGGCAGCCCCGCGACGAGCACGGGCCGCGGCTCGAGCCGCGCGATCATCCGCATGAGGATGCGCGCGATCGGCCCGGCGGTCGCCGCGAGCACCACGTCGGGTCGGCGTTCGGCGACGCGCGCGACGACGTCCACGGGCGCCACCCGACCCGCCGCCACGATCCCGCTTCCGGCGAGCGCCGCGTCGAGCTGCGTCTCGCTCACGACGATCGACGACTCGACGACGAGCAGCTCGCACTCCCATTCGGGCCCGAGCGAGCCGATGAGCGCCGCCCCCCACTTCACATACGAGTCGGAGTCGGCGAGCGCCAGCATCCTCATGCGTGGGTGCTCACGCGGCGGGCACCCGACGCAGCTTCTGCATCGGCGCGACCTCGCCGGGCATGATGCGCTTCACGCCGTCGCCCATCGCCGTCTCGATGATCCGGATGTCGCGCACGAGGTGCTGCAGGCCGGTCGGTTCGAGCGACGCGGCGTGGTCGGAGCCCCACATCGTGCGGTCGAGGGTGATGTGCCGCTCGATCGCGGCGGCGCCGAGCGCGGCGGCGGCGAGCGAGATCTGCAGGCCCGGCTCGTGGCCCGAGTAGCCCACCGGCACCCCGGGGTAGAGCGACCGCAGGGTCGCGATCATCCGCAGATTCGCCTCCTCGGCCGGCATCGGATAGGTCGACGTCGCGTGCAGCAGCACGAGGCGCTCGGTGCCGAGGATGTCGGCGGCCGCGTCGATCTGCTCGAGCGTCGACATCCCCGTCGAGAGGATGACGGGCTTGCCGGTCGCGGCGAGCGCGCGCAGCAGCTCGGTGTCGGTGACCGACGCCGACGCGACCTTGTGGGCGACGACGTTGAGCTCTTCGAGGAACTCGACGCTCGGCACATCCCACGGCGACGCGAACCAGTCGAGGCCGCGGAGGGTCGCGTGGTCGCCGATCTCGACGTACTGCTCACGGTCGAACTCGACCCGGTAGCGGTACTCGAGGTAGGTCATCGTGCCCCACGGCGTCTCGCGCGGCACGTCGCGCATGTGCGCGGGCGTCGAGATCTCGGGCGTGCGCTTCTGGAACTTCACCGCCTGCACGCCCGCCTCGGCCGCGACGTCGATGAGCCGCTTCGCGAGTTCGACGTCGCCGTTGTGGTTGAGGCCGATCTCGCCGATGACGTAGCACGCGAGTCCCTCGCCGACGGTGGTGCTTCCGATGCGCACATTCATGGTGTTCTCCTGATCTCTCGGGGTCGGAGGCGCTCGCGGGCGGCGAGGATGCGCTCCGCGGCCTCGCGCACCGCGCCGGCGCCGCCCGGGCTGCCGAGCACGAGCCGCGCGGCGGCGAGCACCCGGGGGTGTGCGTCGGGCACGGCGAGCGGCCAGCCGACGAGGTCGAGGCACGCGAGATCGTTGACGTCGTTGCCGAGGTAGGCGACCCGGTCGAGGTCGAGGCCGCGCTCCGCCGCCCAGGCCCGCAGAGCCGCGGCCTTGTCGGCGAGGCCCTGGCGCACGTCGACGCCGAGCTTGCGGGCGCGGGCGCCGACGACGGGGTTCGTCTCGGTGGAGAGGATGAGGGTCGGCACGCCGGCCTCGCGCAGCAGCGCGACGCCCATCCCGTCGCCGCGGGTCACGCGCACGAACTCGGTGCCGTCCTGCGCGACGAGCACCGCGTCGTCGGTGTGCACGCCGTCGAAGTCGGTGACGAGGGCATCCACGTCGAGCGACGCCGGTGGGGCGAGGAGGGGCGCGATCGCCGAGGCGAGGCGCAGCTGCTCCGGGGTGTCGATCTCGATCGCACCGCTCTCGGCGACGACGGCGACCCCGGTGCGGCCGAAGAACCGGTGACGCGCGGCGCGGAAGCCGGCGGCATCCATCACGTAGAAGGCGCCCGTCTCGAGGTACTCGGGCTCGCGATCCTGGCGGCGGGGGCGCGCGGAGGGGTCGTGGTTGACGCCCGTCATCCCGTTCCGCCCGTGACGCCAGAGGAAGCCCCACGACTCGACCGCCGCGAAGACGCACGACTCGGCGCCGGCGACGACGCGCCCGACCGCGTCGTCGAGGTCGGCGGGGTCGATGAACGGCGACGTCGCCTGCAGGAACACGACGACCCCCGTGGTGACGCCGCGGGAGCGCAGCACGTCGAGCGCGTGCAGCAGCGCCGACTCGCTCGACGCCTCGTCGCCCGCGAGCTCCGCCGGACGGTCGACGACCTCGGCGCCCCACTCGCGCGCCACGGCGGCGATCTCGACGTCGTCGGTCGACACGACGACGCGGTCGATGGTCGTCGCCTGGCGGGCCGCCGCGACGGCGCGCCCGACGAGCGGCATCCCGCCGACCCGCCGGAGGTTCTTTCCCGGAACGCCCTTCGAGCCGCCCCGGGCCGGGATGATCGCGACGACCTCCCCGCGCTCGGTCACCACGGGCGCTCCGACGAGGCGATCCGGGGCGAGCGGGTGACGAACCCGAGGGTCGAGTCGGCACTCGACCCCGACGACACCACCTCGAGGCCGTCCAGCCCCGCGAGGAACAGCTCGACCGGCAGGTGCGGCTCGACCACGGTCACCCCGGGGAGCGCGCCGATCGCCGCGACCTCCGCGGCCTGCTCGCGGCGGTGCGGGAGGTAGACGACGGGGGAGACCGCGGCGACCCGGGCGACGTCGCGCCGGTGCGTCGACGCGTCGAGCAGACCGTCGGCGACCCGCGCGGTGCCGAGCACGACGCGGCCGGCCGGCAGCCGCGGAGGTCGCGCGGTGCGGCGGGTCCACGAGAAGCGGTTGGCGCGCAGCCGCACCCCGCGGGCCGCCGCGGCGACGAACTCGGGGCGGTCGACGGGGAACACCGTGAAGAACGCGAGACGCCCCGAACCGGCGAGGCGCAGCAGGTGGTCGCGGGCGAGTTCACCGAGAATGCGGCGCAGCGGCCTCGGGCGCGCTCCGGGGCGCTCGAACGGTGCGAGCCCGGCGAGAGCCGCCGCGAGGGTGAGGCTCATCGTGCCGTCGTCGAGCAGCGTCACGGCGCGCGGCCGCAGGATCGCGGCGGCGAGCCGGAACTGCCCCGACAGCCCGTCGCCGACGATCCACTCCCCCGCGCGCGAGAGCTCCGACCACGGGATGCCGACGTACGGGATGCAGGCTGCGAACGACGCCCCGCGGGCGAGCAGCTCGGCCGCCGTCTCCGACATCTGCGGACCCAGCCGGAACACGACCCGCAGCCGCACCGCGCGCTCGGCGGCCAGCTCGGCGGCGCCGAGCAGCTGCAGCGGGGACTCGACCCACACCACCGGATGCTCCGGAACCGCCACGACCGCCTCGATCCGCCCGGTGCTGAGAGCCGGGCGCCCTCTCACGGTCACCCGCCTCGGTGACGGCGCCCCGACATCCGGGTGTCCGCGTGGTGAACCGCGGGCGACGCCTCCCCACCCGCGTCGTCGGCGAGCCCTCCACATGCCGGTATCGGTCGGCCTCCGACCAAGCCCCGGATGGGTAGCGTCGGACCCATCAGGGCAGGGACACTGGGAAGGTGACGACGATGACCGAACCGCAGGTCTGGGTGGTCATGGGCGTCTTCGCGACGGCGATCTTCGGGATGCTGACGTGGCAGACGATCAGCTTCAACCGAGCCCTCCGCACCTCGGTCGATGCCCTCAAGGACGTCATCGACGCGCGGTTCGCGGTCGTCGATGCTCGCTTCGACGCAGTCACCGCCCGATTCGATGCGGTCGACGCGAAGATCGACGGGCTCGACCGCGACGTGCAGGCGCTCACCCGCCACGTGTTCGGCACCGACCCGCGCTGAGGCTTCGATACGCGGACCGCGCGATGCGGTGCGCTACTCAACCCGCGACCTCTCTTTGGAGGTTCCCGCCACGGGGCGGGGGAGCGCCGTCGGTAGGCTGAACGCCGTGACCCTTCGACACGGCGCCGAAGGCGCCTACTCAGGACAGGCCGACGCCGCCTCCACACCCGCGCCCGACCTGTCGACGACCGCCGGCAAGCTCGCCGACCTCAAGGTGCGCTACCACGAGGCCGTGACCTCCAGCGGCGAGGCGGCGATCGCGAAGCAGCACGCGAAGGGCAAGAAGACCGCGCGCGAGCGCATCGAGCAACTGCTCGACCAGGGCTCGTTCGTCGAGCTCGACGAGTTCGTCCGGCACCGCACCCACGCATTCGGCATGGAGAAGAATCGCCCCTACGGCGACGCCGTCGTCACCGGCACCGGCACCATCCACGGCCGCCAGGTCGCCGTCTACTCACAGGACTTCACCGTCTTCGGCGGCTCGCTCGGCGAGGTCGCGGGCGAGAAGATCATCAAGGTCATGGAGCTCGCCCTCAAGACCGGCGTGCCGATCATCGGGATGCTCGACTCCGGTGGCGCGCGCATCCAGGAGGGCGTCGTCGCCCTCGGCAAGTACGGCGAGATCTTCCGCCTCAACACGGCGGCGTCGGGCGTCATCCCGCAGATCTCCGTCATCCTCGGGCCGGCCGCGGGCGGTGCGGTCTACGGGCCCGCCCTCACCGACTTCGTCGTCATGGTCGACAAGACGAGCCAGATGTTCGTCACCGGCCCCGACGTCATCAAGACCGTCACGGGCGAAGACGTCGGCATGGACGAGCTCGGCGGCGCGCGCACCCACAGCCAGCGCACCGGCGTCTCGCACTACCTCGCCGACGATGAGGACGACGCCCTCGACTTCGCCCGCGCGCTCGTGTCGTTCCTGCCCGACAACAACCTCGTCGACCCGCCCGTCTACGAGAGCGAGACGGTGCTGGAGATCACCGACGAGGACCGCCGACTCAACACGATCATCCCCGACTCGCCGAACCAGCCGTACGACGTCACCTCGATCATCGAGGCCCTCGTCGACAACGGCGACTTCCTCGAGGTGCAGCCGCTCTTCGCCCCCAACATCGTCATCGGCTTCGGGCGCGTCGAGGGACGCAGCGTCGGCGTCATCGCCAACCAGCCCCAGCAGATGGCCGGCACCCTCAACATCGACGCCGGCGAGAAGGCCGCCCGTTTCGTGCGGTTCTGCGACGCGTTCGGCATCCCGATCCTCACCCTCGTCGACGTGCCCGGCTACCTGCCCGGCACCGACCAGGAGTGGACCGGCGTCATCCGCCGCGGCGCGAAGCTCATCTACGCCTACGCCGAGGCGACGGTGCCGCTCGTCACCGTCATCACCCGTAAGGCCTACGGCGGCGCCTACATCGTGATGGGGTCCAAGCAGCTCGGCGCCGACCTCAACTTCGCCTGGCCGACCGCGGAGATCGCGGTCATGGGCGGGCAGGGCGCGGTCAACATCCTCTACCGCGGCGACCTCAAGAAGGCCGAGGAGGCCGGCGAGGATGTCGCGGCGGTGCGCACGCGACTCGCGAACGAGTACACCTATAACGTCGCGAACCCCTACCTCGCGGCGGAGCGCGGTGAGCTCGACGGCATCATCGAGCCGGCGGCCACACGCGTCGCGATCGTCAAGGCGCTCCGGGCCCTGCGCACGAAGCGTGCATCGCAGCCGCCCAAGAAGCACGGGAACATCCCGCTGTGAGCGACGCCCCCGACATCCGCGTCACCGGCGGCAACCCGACGCCGGAGGAACTCGCCGCCGTCACCGCCGTCCTCGCCGCCGCGCTCGACGAGCTCGCCGGGGCGCACCGGCGCCACAGCGCGACCGGGCCGACGGGATGGGATCGCAGCCGACGCGCCCTGCGGCAGCCGCTGCCGTTCGGCAGCTGGCGCAACTTCTCCGCCTGACCGCGAATCCGTCGCGCCGGCGCGTGATCCGGTGGATTTCGCCCGCCCTCACCGGCCATCCACCCCGCTCTGTACCCCGGAACGGCGTGCAATCCGTCGAATCGGCCTGCCGGAAGCACAATCGGGGGGCATTCTGTCCCCCGAAATGACGACTTGGGGTTCACGTGAGCCGGGAGTAACTTCGCAGTAGCAGGTGCATCTCCGCATCGGAGATCCACCACCATGGATCGGCGTCAAGGGTAAGCATGCCGATCGTGTGGGGGCGAGTCAGGGCGATATTCGGGTTGTCGCCCTGACTCGATTATTGGGCGGGGCCGGATCGATCGATCCGGCCCCCTTTACTCGTCCACCACACGGAATATCCGCCGCGGCTCGCGCCCCCCGAGAGTTGTCGCGACCC
>CAMLMQ010000017.1 GCA_946481135.1 uncultured Microbacteriaceae bacterium | reverse complement strand
GCACATGGGTATCGCTCTCGTCACGGGAGGGACGTCGGGCATCGGCGCCACCTTCGCCCGACAGCTCGCGGGGCAGGGTCACGACCTCGTGCTCGTGGCCCGAGACCGCGTGCGGCTCGAGGGGATGGCGCATGAACTCCGCGGCATGGGTCGTGAGGTCGAGGTGCTGCCGGCCGACCTCGCCGAGCGCGCCGACGTCGCCCGCGTCGTGGCGCGCCTCGAGGACGACGCGCGCCCGATCGACGTGCTCGTGAACAATGCCGGATTCGGCATGCATTCTCGTTCGTCCGACGCCGACTCCGCGCGCCACGACATGGCGTTCGAGGTCATGATGCGCGCCGTGCGCGAACTCTCGGCGGCGGCCGCCCGCAGCATGCGCGCACGCGGGACGGGTCGCATCATCAACGTCTCGAGCACGGCGGGGTTCATCACGATGGCGAGCGGGTACTCGGCCGTGAAGGCCTGGGTGACGGTCTTCAGCGAGGGCCTCGCGAACGAACTGCACGGCACGGGCGTCACCGTGACCGCGCTGTGCCCGGGATGGGTGCACACCGAGTTCCACGACCGCGCCGGCATCTCCAAGGGCGGCATCCCGAGCTGGATGTGGCTCGACGCCGACGACCTCGTGCGTGCGGCGCTGCGCGACGCGGGCCGCGGCAAGGTCATCTCCATCCCGAGCGTCCGATACAAGGTGCTCATGTGGGTCGTGCGGCACCTGCCGAGGTCGGCGGTGCGCGCGATCTCCCGTGCCATTTCGTCGAGTCGTAGCAGTAACGTTGCCGAGTGACCGACGGCGCCGTGGGTAAGGGGAGTCCGATGTCCGCGAACACCGATCGTTTCACGTCCCGGAGCCGGGCCGCCGCCCGTTTCGTGGCGCAGCGCGGCATCCTCAAGTCGGTCGCCTGGTCGACCGTGCGGGTGGAGATCGTCGGTCGGGAGAAGCTCAAGGGCGTCGGCAAGGCGTTCATCGCGATCGCCAACCACTCGAGCCACCTCGACGCGCCGCTCATCATGGGCTCGCTCCCCCGCAAGATGGCGCGCTACCTCGCGGCAGGAGCCGCGGCCGACTACTTCTTCGACGTCTGGTGGCGGCGGGGGCTCACCGGCCTCTTCTTCAACGCGTTCCCCGTCGACCGCTCGGGCGTCGACCCGCGGGGCGTGAGCGCCAAGGTGCTGCTGCAGAAGGGCGTGCCGCTGCTGGTCTTCCCCGAGGGCACGCGCGCGAAGGACTACCGCAAGCTCGGTCACTTCAAGCCGGGCGCCGCAGCCCTCTCGGCCGCGACCGGCGTGCCGTGCATCCCGATCGCCCTCGTCGGCGCGGGGCGCGCACATCCCCGGGGTGGCAAGTGGCCCAAGCCCGGGCGCCTGCCGGTCGCCGTCGTCTACGGCGCTCCGATGTACGCTCGCGAGGGCGAAGTGCCGGCCGAGTTCATGGCCCGCATCAAGGCCGAGATCGAGCGGATGCTCGCCGAACACGGTCCGCGTGTCCTGGGCGCGGAGAACCCGTACCCGTACTCCCCCGAAGGAGAGAAGAAGTGACCGACGACGTCAAGCACATGAAGTGGTGGGGCTGGGGCAACGAGGGCACCGCCTTCCACTGGCAGGACAAGCCCGGCTTCGCCCCGTTCGTGCTCAAGGCCGTCGGGCTCGACCTCCACTCGGCGACCGCGGCGAAGGCGCCGTCGTTCGACGACATGACGATTCCGAAGCCCGTCGCGACCGCCGCCTTCCTCACGACGCTGGGCAGGATCGTCGGCGCCGACGACGTGCGCACCGACGACATGGAGCGCGTCGTGCACGTCTACGGCAAGAGCTTCCGCGACCTCGCGCGCATCCGGGCCAACAAGGTGTCGCGTTACCCCGACGTCGTGGTCTACCCCGACGACGAGGCGGAGGTGCAGCAGGTCGTGGATGCGGCGGTGGCCGCGAACGCCGTGCTCATCCCGTTCGGCGGCGGCAGCAACATCGCCGGCTCGCTCGAGCCGCAGGCCGGCGAGAAGCGCACGATCGTCTCCCTCGATCTCGGTCGTCTCAACAAGGTGCTCGACATCGACGAGGATGCCGGCACCGCGCGCATCCAGGCGGGTGCCCTCGGCCCCGACCTCGAAGCGCAGCTGCAGGCGAAGGGCTGGACGATCGGCCACTTCCCCGACTCGTTCACGCACTCCACGATCGGCGGCTGGGTCGCGACGCGGTCCTCGGGCATGCAGTCCGACCGCTTCGGCGACATCGCCCAGATCGCGCGGGGCCTGCGCGTCGCGCGCCCGGGCGGCACGCTCGTCATCCGCTCCCTCCCGTCGACGTCGACCGGTCCGAGCGTGCGCGAGATGATCCTCGGCTCGGAGGGGCGCCTCGGCGTCATCACGGAGGTCACCGCCCAGGTGCGTCGCAACGCCGAGGTGCGCGAGATCCAGGCGTACTTCTTCCCGAACTTCGCCGCGGGCCTGAAGGCGATGCAGGAGATCAACGAGTCGGACGCGCATCCGTCGATCACCCGCGTCTCCGACGGGCGCGAGTCGGGCTTCTCCCTCGCGACGAGCAAGAAGCGCACGGGCATCTCGAAGTTCATGGCCGAGACGGTGCTGCCGCAGCTCATGAAGAACAAGGGCTGGGCGAAGCAGCCCGGCGGGCTGGACAACATCGCCCTGTCGTTCATCGGTTTCGAGGGCACGAAGTCGGGCACCAAGTTCAGCAAGTCGATCGTCGACCGCATCGTGAAGAAGCACGGCGGTATGGGGGTCGGCACGGGCCCCGGCGTGCTCTACGACCAGAAGAAGTTCGACACCCCGTACCTGCGCGACTTCCTCCTCGACTTCGGCGCCGTGGGCGACGTCTCCGAGACGGCCGCGCCGTGGTCGAAGCTGCAGCAGGTCTACGACAACACGATCAAAGCGGCGGAGGACGCGTACGCCTCGGTCGGCATCAAGGGCTGGATCATGGCCCACATGTCGCACTCGTACCACTCGGGCGCGTGCCTGTACTTCACCTTCGCGTTCGTCGGCAAGAACGACATGCTCGCCGAGTACGACGTCGTCAAGACCGCGATTCAGCAGGCGTTCATCGACAACGGCGGCACGCTGTCGCACCACCACGGCGTGGGCGTCGAGCACTCGCCGTGGATGGAGCAGGACATCTCGGCGCAGGGCGTGCAGGTGATGTCGGGGCTCTTCGCCGCGACCGACCCGGCGAACAACCTCAATCCGGGCAAGATCCTCGGGGCGGCGCCCGAGAAGGTCACCGCCGCGGCGCCCGCGAAGCCGCGCACGGCGACCCGGAAGCCCGCGGCGACGAAGACCGCGGCGGCCAAGACGACGGCGACGAACTCCACGGCGGCGAAGGCCACCACCACGCGCAAGCCGGCGGCGAAGAAGGCGTGACGGCCTCCCCGCTGCAGCTCTCCCGCGAGGTCGCCGACGCCCTCGACGCCGGCCGCCCGATCGTCGCCCTCGAGTCGACGATCATCTCCCACGGCCTGCCCCGCCCCCGTAACCACGATGCGGCCCAGGAGTTCGAGGCGATCCTCCGGGAGCGCGACGTCGTGCCCGCGACGATCGCGGTGCTCGACGGTGTGCCGCAGGTCGGCCTCGACGCCGAGGGGGTGCGTCGCATCGCCGAGGAGGAACTCGTCAAGGCGTCGGTGCGCGACCTGCCCGTACTCGCCGCCCTGGGCCGTTCGGGGGCGACCACCGTCGCGGCGACCGCACGGCTCGCGGCCCTCGCCGGCATCCGGGTGTTCGCGACCGGCGGCCTCGGCGGCGTGCACCGCGGCGCGGATCAGACCTTCGACGAGTCGGCCGACCTGCCGACGCTCGCCGAGAACCCCGTGACGGTCGTGAGCGCGGGCGTGAAGAGCGTGCTCGACATCGCCGCGACCCTCGAACGGCTCGAGACCCTCAGCATCCCGGTGGTCGGCTACGGCACCACCGAGTTCCCCGCGTTCTGGCTGCGCGAGTCCGGCCATCGACTCGACTTCGCGGTCGAGGACGCCGAACAGGTCGCGGCGATCATGCGGGCGCGCGACGCGCTCGGCGCCCGCCAGGGCATCGTCGTGGCGAACCCCGTGCCGCTTCACCAGCAGTGGGATCCGGAGGAGCACGACCGCGTGCTCGCGACCGCCTTCGCGGCGGCCGACGAAGCCGGCGTGCGCGGCAAGGCCGTCACGCCGTTCCTGCTCGGCTACATCGTCGAGGCCTCCGGCGGGCGCAGCCTCGAGGTCAACCTCGACCTCGCACGCAACAACGTGCGGGTCGCCGCCGACATCGCGCGCGCCTGGTCGTCGCCGTCGACCCTCTGATGGGCGGGCGCATCGTCGTCGTCGGCGACCTCGTCAACGACATCGTCGTGATTCCGCGTGGCGTGCTGCGCTCCGACACCGATACGGACGCCCGCATCCAGCCCCGCCCGGGCGGCTCGGCGGCGAACACGGCGGCGTGGGCCGGGTCGATCGGTGCCGGAGTCGACTTCGTCGGGGTCGTCGGGTCGGCCGACGCCGAGATGCACGCCGAGCTGCTGCGCGACGCCGGGGTCGAGCCGCACCTGCGCGTCGAGCCCGGGATGCCGACCGGCGCGATCGTGCTCGTCGTCGAAGGGCAGAGCCGATCGATGTTCACCGACCGGGGCGCGAATGCGGCGCTCCGTCCCGACCTGCTGACGGAGGAGCTCCTCGACACGGCGGGGGTCGTGCACGTCAGCGGATACTCGATCATGAAGGACAACTCGCGGGGGGCGCCGCTGGAGATGATCGCGCGCACGAAGGCGCGCGGAACCGCCGTGTCGATCGATCCCTCGTCGACCGGGTATCTCGCCGACTACGGCGTCGAACGCTTCCTCGGTCATCTCGCCGGCATCGACGTGATCTTCCCCAACCTCGCAGAGGGTCAGCTGATGACCGGCGAGACCGATCCGCTGCGCGTCGGGGCGTCTCTGCTGGAGCACTTCCCCACCGTCGTGCTCAAGCAGGGTGCGCGGGGCGCGGTGCTGTTCCGGCGCGACATGCCACCCCATGCCGTCGCGGCACCGCGTGTCGCCAACTTCGTCGACCCGACGGGGGCCGGGGATGCCTTCGCGGCGGGCTTCCTGGCCCGCTGGGTGAGCGACGGCGACGCCGAAGCCGCGACACATCAGGCCGTTCAGGTGGCCGCGCGCGCCGTGATGCTCATCGGGGGCCGTCCGCCGATCTGAGCGCCGCGAACGCGTCGAGCGCCTCGCGCCGCGATGCGGCGAGGTCGACGATCGGGTCGCTCCGGTCGTCGTCGGGCAGCCAGCGCCGCACGTACTCGCCCCGCGGGTCGAACTTCTTCGCCTGCAGCTCGGGGTTGAACACCCGGAAGTAGGGCGCCGCGTCGGCTCCCGAGCCGGCCACCCACTGCCAGTTGCCGGGGTTGTTGGCCTCGTCGGCGTCGACGAGGGTGTCCCAGAACCACTCCTCGCCGAGCCGCCAGTGCCGCAGCAGGTTCTTCACGAGGAACGACGCGACGACCATGCGCACCCGGTTGTGCATCGTGCCGGTGCGCCACAGTTCGCGCATGCCGGCATCCACGAGGGGGATGCCGGTGCGACCGCGCTGCCAGGCGCGCAGCTCGGCGCCGCGGTCCCACGACCAGGGGAAGGCGTCGAACGCGGGCCGGTAGTTCGTCGTGGCGAGGTCGGGGTGGGCGTAGAGGATCGACCAGTTGAACTCGCGCCAGCCGAGCTCGGAGAGGAACTTCGCGACGTTGCGGCGTGCGGCCGGACTGAGGTCGCCGTGCACGCGGTGCCAGATCTGCACCGGGCTGATCTCACCGAAGCGCAGGTGCGGCGAGAGGCCGGAGGTCGTGGTCGTGAGCCGGTCGCGCTCGTCGTAGTGCTCGAGGTCGTCGTCGACGAACACCTCGAGTCGTCGCCGCGCGGCGCGTTCGCCGGGCTCCCACGTGACGCGCAGCCCCTCGGCCCAGTCTGGGCGCGTCGGCAGCAGCCCCCAGTCGTCGAGGTCGTCGGACGCGACGTGCGGGCCCGCGGGAAGTCCGCGCGGCGCGGCGACGGGGTCGCGCATGTCGCGCTCGCGGGCCGTCCGCCAGAACGGCGTGAAGACCTTGTACGGCTCGCCGGCCTCCGTCGTCACCTCCCACGGCTCGACGAGCAGGTTCGCGGCGAACGACGCCACGTCGAGGCCGTCGTCGCGCAATCGGGCCTTGAGCCGCGCGTCGACTTCGCGGCTCGCGCCGTAGCGGCGGTTCCAGAAGACGGCCTCCGCCTCCGTCTCGGCGACGAGCGCGGGCAGCACCTCCTCGGCAGGCCCGCGGCGCAACACGAGCCGCCCACCGCGCGCCTCGATGTCGGCGGCGAGCGCCGCGAGGGAGTGGTGCAGCCACCAGCGGGTCGCCCCTCCGAGGGGGCGGACGCCGGGACTCTGCTCGTCGAGGAGATACAGCAGCACGACGGGGCCGCCGCGGTCGACGGCGGCTCGGAGCGCGGGATGGTCGGCGAGTCGCAGATCGTCGCGGAACCAGACGATCGACGGGCCGCTCACGGGCTCAGCCTAGGCAAAGGCGGCGAGACGGGAGGGTGATTGACGACGCGTCCGTTAACGGATTGAAGGCCGGCCGCAGAGGCGAGCGGCCGGCCTTCTCCCTTGCACCAAGAGTGTCCTGCAATCACATTCCGCACCCTCCGCCACAGCAAACGGTGGGCGCTGAGAAGAATGTATAACGGATCGGTAACGCCGTCTAGTTATCGGAACGTTATTTTTCTGAGAGGTCGCTCGGAGTCGGGCTCGAGGCGTCCCCGACGAGCCGATCCGCGCCGACGAGCGCGACCTGGATCTGCCGCGCCGCCTCGCCGCGTCGCAACAGTCGCGCCCGTCCCGGGATCGCCGGGGTGGCCCAGATCCCCGGCCAGAGCTGTCCCTCGCTGCGCTCGCCCGACAGCAGTACGCCGGTCGCCCCGAGATCCTTGAGCGCCTGGAGTGCGGGTTCGAACAGCGCCCGCGCGCTGCCCGCGACCGGGCGGGTGACGAGCACCGAGAGCTCGAGGTCGCGCGCCTGCGGCAGGTAGGGCAGCAGCGGGTCGAGGGGGCCGACACCGCCGGCGCCGAGGATGTCGAGGTCGTCGGCGACGACGACGATGCGCGGCCCCGCGGCCCCGCCGGACTGGCGCTTCTCCAGCTCGACCGCGACCGCCGCCGCGAGCTCGCGCGCCCGCGGCCCGGTCGCCGCGTGACCGCCGAGGTAGTCGCCCGGGATCGACGCCGCGAGCCGCCCGCGCGGCTCCATGAGCGCGATCACGAGCTCCTCGGGCGTGTGCCGCGCGACGAGGCCGCGCACGACGAGGTCGAGGAGGGCGCTCTTGCCGCTCTCCGGGTCGCCGAGCACGAGCACGTGCGGGTCGCGGCCCGCGAGGTCGAGCAGCGCGGGCTCCATCGTGTCCTGCCGGATGCCGATCGGGATGCGCGACGGCTCGTCGAACTCGTCGGGCAGCTCCCGGGCGTCGAGGCGTTCGGGCAGCCGCCGGATCGGGGCCGCCGAGGGCCCGCTCCAGGCGGCGGCCGTGCGGGCGGCGAGCTCGGCGAGCGCATCACCGAGCCGCTCGTCGGCCACGTCGTCGACGGTCGGCAGGGCCACCTGCGCGAACAGCTCCGACTCCGTGAGCACGCGTCCCGGCGTGGTGATCGTCGCCGCGAGGCGCCTCGAGATCGTCGACTCGCTCGGGTCGTTGAGCCGCAGTTCGTACCGGTTGCCGACGAGCGGCTGCAGGCGCATCGGCAGTTCCGCCCATCGGGTCAGCGCCGCGACGACGTGGATGCCGTACGAGCCGCCGCGGGTCAGCAGCTCCGCGAGCGGCGGCTCGAGGTGCTCGAAGTCGCCGCGGGTCTGCCCGTAGCCGTCGACGAGGAGCACGATGTCGGCCGAGACGATCCCGGGGATGGCGCCCTCGGCATGCAGGGCCCGGAACTGCGCGAGCGACTCGATGCGGCGCTCGCGGAACAGCCGCTCCCGGGCCGCCAACATCGCGAGCAGCTCCTCCAGCAGCCGGGTCTGGGCCTCCGCGTCGTTGCGGGTCGCGACGCCGCCGACGTGGGGGAAGTCCTCGAGCCGCGCGAGTCCCGCCCCGGCGAGGTCGAGGCCGTAGACGGCGACCTGCGCCGGGGTGAGTGTCGTCGCGATCCCCGCCGCGAGCGTGCGGAGCAGCGTCGTGCGCCCCGACTGCGGCGCGCCGATCACGGCATGATGACCACCCGATCGAGCGAGGTCGATCGTCCAGTCGCCCTGCGTCTGCCGGGCGGGGTCGTCGATGAGGCCGAGCGGCACCTCGAGGCCTCGCGCGCCGCCGTCGAGCACCGTGAACAGCGGAACGCGCTCCGGCAGCGGCGCCAGCCACACGGCGCTCGCCGCCCGCGTGGGCGTGTGCAGCCGGGCGACGGCGAGGTCGATGAGCGGGGCATCCGTCGTCGGCGCGGCGACCCCGCCCGGCCGCAGCTCGTCGAGCGCCGATTGGAGGGTGTTGTAGACGGGAACCGGCAGCACCCTCGGACGCACCTCGTCATCCTCGGGGGCGGGTCCCGCGGCCGGACCGGCGACGTAGCCCGACTTGAAGCGCGTGTAGACCGTCGTGTCGACCTTGAGGTAGCCGTAGCCGGGCACCGGCGGGAGGTGGAACGCGTCGGGGGTGTTGAGCACGACCGCGGACTCCTGCTCCGAGAAGGTGCGCAGGCCCACGCGGTACGACAGGTAGCTGTCGAGCCCACGCAGCCGGCCGCCCTCGATGCGTTGGCTCGACAGCAGCATGTGCACGCCGATCGAACGGCCGATGCGTCCGATCGTGAGCAGCAGGTCGATGAACTCGGGCTCCGCGCTGAGCAGCTCGCCGAACTCGTCGATCACGAGCAGCAGGTGCGGCATCGGGGGCAGGGCCGGGTTGGTGCGCCGCGCGTCGCGGTAGGCGGTGATCGAGTCGTAGCCGCCGAGGTCGCGCAGCTGCTGCTGGCGGCGCACGATCTCGCCGTTGATCGAGGTGCGGGCCCGTTCGATGAGCCCCGCCTCACCCTCGAGGTTGTCGATGAGACCCGCGAGGTGCGGCAGGGGCTGCAGCGGGCTGAACGCCGCGCCACCCTTGTAGTCGACGAGGATCATCGCGAGGTCCTCGGGCGCGTGCCGCACCGCGAGCGAGAGCAGCAGGGTGCGCAGGAACTCGCTCTTACCCGAGCCGGTGGCGCCGATGCAGATGCCGTGCGGACCCATGCCGCCCTGCGCGGACTCCTTGAGGTCGAGCTCGAGGGCGCCCCCGTCGTCGTCGGTGCCGACCGGAACCCGCAGGAAGGTCGGCCCGCCGACGCGGCTCCAGGATGCCGGCCCGATGCCGTCGACCGCGTCCACCCCGAGCAGATCGAGAGGGCCGAGCTCGCGCAGGGTGCCGCCTGCGGCCCGGGACTCGGGGGAGAGCCGCAGCGGCGCGAGCGCGGCGCCGAGCGCGGCGAGCAGGGCGGGCGTCGCGAGGTCGACGGTCGCCGGCACGACGGAGTCGTCGCGCAGGTCGTGCACGTGCGCCGAGCCGTGCTCGTCGACGGTGATGCGCAGGGTCGTGTCGCTCGGCTCGTGCAGGCGGTCGCTCACGACGGCGACCGTCGTCACCCCCGGAGCCATCGAGAACGCCCCGGCCGGCTCGGTGGGGCTGTCGAGCACGGCGACGAGGAGTGCTTCGAGCGTCGGCGGCCCCCCGCGTCGGCTCAGCGCCCGTGCTTCGCGCGCGCCGAGCTCGTCGCGCAGCAGTGTGCCGAGCCCGGTGGCATCCTCCGCGATGCGGCGCGCCCGCACGGGCCCGTCCCACCGGTCGGACAGGAGGAGGTGCGGCAGGAGCTCGACGCCCGACCAGTCGGCGAGCGCCGACGGCGGCGCGGCGAGCGCGAGTTGGAGATCGTCGGGCGCGTGCCACGTCGTGAGCTGGGCGACGAGGGCGCGTGCCGCCCGCCGAGCCGGCTCGGTCGGCCCGACGATCGCGACAGCGCGGTGCGTCACGAGATCGGCGAGCGCGGGCATCCCGGTGATCGCGGAGTACGCCGCGCGCACGTTCTCGGCCTCCGCGGCCATCGTCGGATCGGCGGGCTGCACGGGGTTCTGGTCGGGCGGCACCCGCAGGTCGAGCCAGGGCACCACCCCCGCGCCGACGCGCACGCGACCGAAGTCGGCATCGCGGGGACGGCGCTCCCAGAGACGCGCGGGGTCGGCCACGACGACCGGCAGGCGACCGGGTTCGGGGTGCGTGATCTCCGCCTCGGCGCGCGCCGTGTCGCGGGCGAGCCGCAGCTGCTCGCGCGTCGTCTCGAGGTAGTCGAGGTAGCGCTCGCGGGCACGCCGACGGCTGCGGGCTTCACGGCCCCGGGACGACACCGCCATGCCGACGCCGCCGACGAGCGCGAGCACGAGGATCAGGGCGCCCACGGCGACGAAGATCGGGTTGCCGCGCAGCACCGTCATCATGACGATCGACCCCATCGAGCCGACCACGGGAAGCAGCACCTGCAGGGGCAGGGCGCCGATGTTGCCCTCGCCGAGCGGCGGAGGGGCGGCGAGCATCCTCTCCTCGGGCGGCGTCGCCGGCGTCGTCGAGCGCGCCGGGCGGTGCACGAGGCGGATGCTCACGAGGCCTCCGCGGGCACCGGATCGGTCATGAGGTGGCCGGCCACTTCGGCGGCCGTGAGCAGGGTGCGGGCGGCGAGCGGGCGCCCCGGTCGGAGGAGCGCCGGATCGGCGCGCAGCACGAGCGCGGGGGCGCGCAGCCGGGGCGCGACGGCGCGGGCCCAGGCATCGCGTCCCGGTCGCGTGCGGTCGAACACCACGACGACCCGGCGTCCCTCGGCGGTGAGCTGCTCGGCGAGGGCGACCGACTCCTCGGCTGCGGAGCGTTCGAGCGGCACGACGAGGCACACGGCATCGCGGGCACGGGCGAGTGCGGTGACGTCGGAGGGCGCGAGCACCCCCGCGTCGGCGACCGTGACGTCGAAATACCGGTCGTCGAGGTCGGGGGCACCGACCCACACGGCGCCCGAGGCGCGGAGCCGGCCCTCGGCGCCGGGCGGTGCCACCCGGTCGCCGGAGGGTTCGGGGAAGAGTTCCCACTCGGGCGTCGTCAGCAGGATCCTCCCCCGGCGGTGCCGGGCCGCGGCCCGTGCGACGATGCGCGTGAGCGTCGCGGTCGGGAACGGCGTGACCGCCGCGACGGCGACCCGCCGCACGGTCGTCAGCGGGCGGGTGAGCATCCTCTCGGCGTCCTCGAGCGCGTGCCGTCGCGTCGCCGACAGCGCGATGCTCATGCGAACGCCCCGAGGAGCGCCTCGTACACGCCGAACACACCGAGCAGGAACGGCACGACCGCGACCGCGGCGATCGCCTCGAGGATGTCGCCGAGCCGACGCAGGCGTATGCGGCCGTGCGCGCTCGGCCGCACGAGGGCGAGCAGCACGATCACGAGCGCCCCGCCGCCGAGCACCGCGAGACGTGCCCCGTCGCCCACGGGCGCGGCGAGCAGACCGGCGAGGGCACCGGCCACCGCGGCGCCGCCGAGCGCCCAGGTCGGCACCGCGAGGGGCAGCACGCGCGTGCGCAGCAGCGCGACGAGGGCGACCGCGCTACCGAGCAGCATCGCCCACAACTCTCCGGTCGCGACGAGCATCCCGATCACCGGGACGAGCCAGACGGCGGCCGCGACGACCGCCCACGACGTGACCCGGAAGGCGTCCCGCAGGCTCGTCGCCACCCGGTCGCGCGACGGCAGGCTGCCCGCGATCACCTCGTCGTCGAGTGCGCCGAGCCCCGACGTCGCCACCGCGACCGCCGGCAGCACGCCGAGGGCGACGATCGCGAGCGTCGCGACGATCCCCGCCGTCGGGGCGAGTGCGACGCCGAGGAGCGGAGGCACGAGCACGGCGGCGGTGAGCAGGATGCCGACGACCGCTCCGAGCGCGGCGGCGGTACTGCGGCGGCCGAGACCCACGGCGAGGGCGAGCACGAGCCACGCGAGCCCGACGACGAGGGCGGGCAGCACTCCCGCCGCCGCGACCGGGGACGCCCCCGCCGAGACCGCGATCCAGGTGCCGACGGGAAGCGTCGCGCCGAGGGCGGCCCCGAGGCTCACGGCGGCGACGGTGCGACGCGCGAGGAGCCCGGCGACGGTGGCCGCGAGGGTCGCGACGACAAGCAGGCCGACGACGGGCCAGCCTCCCGCGACGGCGCCGAGAGCCGTGCCTCCCGCGGCGCAGAGGGCGCCGAGCGCGATCGCGGCGGCCACGCGTGCCTGGCGGGCGTCCCAGAGGCCGGGGGCGGCATCCCGCAGCTCGGCGACGCGGTCGGTGACGTCGGTGACCTCCGGCGGGGCCGGCAACTGCTCGACGTCGACGAGACGCAGCACCGTCCCGTCGAGCACGCCCTGGTCGGACGGGGTGAGCGCGAGGTCGAGCTGGTCACCGGTGGGCGTCGTGAGGGCCGCGCGCGCCGGGGACTCGTCGAGCAGGCGCGCGATCTCGGCGAGGTGGGCGCCGAACGGCTCGTCGGCGGGCACCACGAGCGTCACCCGCCGCGCCCGGCCGAGGACGGTGATCTTGGTGAGCTCGCTCATGGGGCGGTGCCTTCCGGGGCGTCCGAGGGAACGGGTGACTCGAGGGGATCGCCGGGGCGTTCCTGCTGCTCGTGTTCGGCGGCATTCGCCCGCAGGATGCTGCCGACGAAACTCACGCCGACGCACGCCGCGCACGCGATGGCGGCGATGACGACGCCGACGACGAGTCGGCGCATCAGCGAGGCGACCGGACGTCGCGCGCCGAGGGATCCGAACGCGATCGCCGACCCGAGCCGCTCACGATGCGTGCGCACCGACTCCAGCAGTGCCTGGTCGCGCTCCCTCACGGCGTCACCGCCGCGACGTCGGTGACGAACTGCACCGCCACCGTGTGGCTGCCGAGCCGCACGACGTCGCCCGCCCCGAGCTGCTGGGCGGCGCCGGGCACGAGGCGAACCGAGACGCCGTCGGCGCGCACGAGGGTCGAGCCGTTCGTGGAGTGCCGGTCCTCGACCCACACCCGTCCCGCGGCGTCGACGCGCAGCGCGAGGTGGAGCTTCGAGATCTCACGACCGAGGTCGGCGATCGCGACCGGGCGCTCGCCGTCGGCAGCCGTGGGGTTGCGGCCCACCACCACGCCACCGTCGATCGGCCCGCCGACGCGTCCGTCGACGACGAGCAGGGCTCGCGCGGCGGACGGCCGTGGGGACGCGGCGGGCTGCGCGGCGCGGGCGCGGCGGGCGGGTGCGGACGGGGGCGCCAGCGGCGCGGCGACCACGGGGTCGACGGGATCGCGCGCCCCACGCACGTCGGCGAACCAGCTGCCGGCGAGCGCGAGCCCCGGCGGGGCGGCGTCGGTCGACGCGACGTGGCGCACCCCCGTGATCGCGGCGCCGAGCGTGCGGCCCGTGCGGCGCCAGGCGAGGATCTGGCCCGCGACCACTCCGGCGGCGATGAAGGCCGCGAGCAGCACGAGGTCGGCGTCGCCCGTCGTCCCCGCGAGCACGACCGCGGCCGAGGCGACGGCGAGGGCGAGCAGGTCGAGAGCGAGCGCGCCGAGCAGTTGCCCGGGCCGGGCGGGCGCGGTGCCCGGGGGCCGGCGGGCGGCGCGGTGGATGCTCGTCACGGCTGGTTCCTCACAGCACGACCCGTTACTCACAGTGGGCGGATCCCCAGGTCTCGGTGCTGAATCCGATGCTAGCCTCGACCCGAGTCGTGTTGTGTTTCGCTCGGGTTTGGGGAGGTCGCGATGAAGTTCGCCATGGGAGCCGATGTGCTCTCGACGCTCACGAAGAAGACCACGACGTCGAGTGATGAGCTCGCCGCCACGGTGCGCAAGCTCGCCGCCGTCTCGGAGCAGGTCGAGGGTCGGGTCAACGGCGCCGGTCGCGCCGCGTTCGACGCGTTCCAGGCACAGGCCGAGGGCATCGCCGTCGAGCTCACCGCCGCGCTGCGCGGCGTGCTCGCGGGCATCTCGGAGATGGACCGCTCGTTCGTGCAGGGCGATCAGCAGATCGCCGACGAGATCACGCAGGCGCGCTCGTCGTCGGCGTTCGACGCCGCGCGTTTCGGCGCGGGCAAGGCGTAAGGGGAGACCGATGTCGGGCAACCAGAGCGACCGCCGCGATTACGACACCGCCGCCGTCGACGGCGCGATCGAGGAGTTCTACGCCACCGCCGCCCTCCTCGAGCAGCTCATCGAGCAGCGCGACGCCGACGTGCGGCAGGCGATGGCCGACTACACGGCCGACGGCGTCTCGGAGGAGTACGCCGCCAAGGAGCTGCGCTGGAAGAACGCCGCGACCAACGTGAAGACGATCGTCGACACGCTGCGGCGCAGCCTCGAGCAGTCGAACGAGACCGCACAGGCGACGCTGCAGAAGGCGAAGTCCGCGGTCGCGAACATGGGCTGACGCCGGCATGGGCGACCTGTTGCTCGGGTTCGCGCATCCCCTCGTCGACCGCGTCGAGGGGCGCTTCGCGTGCACCGAGACCCGCGCCGACCGCGTCGTGCTGACCGAAGGCCTCGCCGACGCCCTCGTTGCGACGACCGCCGCCGGGCTCACGCCGGTCTGGATCACCCGACCCATCACGCGCATGAGCTACCTCGCGCGGTACCACCTGACGATCGCCGGAGGACGCTGGCTCGTGCGCGACGGCGGGCGGCTGCGCGACCCGCTCACGGGTCTCGTCGCCTCCTCGGTCGAGGCGGCGCTCGCCGGCGAGCGCATCGTACCGACCGCGCCCGCCGCCGACGACGCGGCACGTCTCCTCGTCGCGCTCAGCGCCCAGTCGCCGGCCGACGACGAGACGCTGCTCGGCGACGTGATCGAGTCGCTCGCCCGCCTCGCCGACACCGTCCCGGCAGCGTGGGGCGCGCATGAGCCGGTGACCCTCGCGTGGGACCGCCGCGCGTACACGGCCGCCTCCCGGGCGTGGATGCCGGGTCCGGTGCGCTGGATGGTCGCCGACGCCGCGGGACGGGCCCGCGTCACGTCGACCGTGCGCCGCACCCGCGGCGGCGTCGAGGAGACCGTGACCGGCATCCTGCTCGCCCCCGTCGCGCCGCGCGCGCAGCTCGTCGTCGCCGCGACCGAGGCCCTCACCCGTCTGGCGACCGAGGTGGCCGCGCCGCTCTTCGCGACCGTCTCGCTGCAGACCGGTCCCGCCGACCTCTCGTACGACTCGCGCGCCGTGAGCCCCGCCGAGCCGCTCGCCGCACTCGTCGGGCCGCGCGCCACTCGCGCGCTCGCCCCCGACCTCGACCTCCTGAGCCGCGAGTTCGGCGTCCGCACGGCCGGACGGCCCCGCACCCCGTCGCTCGTCGTCGGCTTCGACCGACCGGCCGAGCATCCGGTCGAGTCGGCCGCGGCGTTCGCCCAGGCGCTCGGCACCGAGCAGATCACGAAACTCCTCGCCCGGTCCGAGGGGGCATCCTGATGCCGCTCGAAGTCGCCCTCCTCGCCCCTCGCGAGCACAGCCTCGACGAACTGCGCGCCCTCGCCGAGACGATCCAGCCTCCGATGCTCGTGCGCGACACCGTGCGCGAGGGCGTCGTGACCGTGACCGAACTCGACGAGTCGCCGATCGCGACGCTCGGTCGCCCGCGCCGCGTCGAGACCGACGTCGACCTCGCGGCCGCCTACGGCCCCGACGCCGTGCTGCCCGGCGGCCGGGGCTTCGTGACGGAGGCGATCGTGCCGTTCGAGCACCGTCGCGGGATGGCGCTCGTCTTCGCGCTGGAGAGCCTGCTCGAGGGCACCGCCGTCGTGAGGGGGCTCGACGCATGACCGGATGGCGCATCGAGCCCGCGGGGCTCACCACGATCCTCACCGACACGAGTGCCGCCGTCGAGGCCGTCGGCACGGCGCTGACCGGGGCGTCCGAGACGCTCGCCGACGTGCAGTCGGCCGGCGGCTACGACGGCATCGTGTCGACCGCGTACTCGGGCTTCATGCAGGAGATCTACGACGGCGCCGTGACCAGGATGTTCACCGCGTACGGCACCGCCCTCGAAGGCACCGCGAACGCGGCGAACGCCTACCTCGCGGGCGACGAGGAGATCGCGGCGGCCATCGCGGCCGGGATCGGCGCCTCCGACTTCGGGGCCGCGTCGTATGCCCCGCCGACCACGCCGGGCACGCCCGGCGGCGGGGGCGGAGGCGGCGGCGCATGACGATCACCGCCTCCGAGGGCACGACGGGCCAGTCGGGCCTCATCATCCCCGAGAACATCCCTGGCGACGATCTGCGACCGTGGCAGCTCGAGAGCGTCGCCGAGACGCTGCGCACCGCCGGCTCGGGGGCCGTCGCGCAGGCGGAGGTCGCGGAAGCATCCTGGGCGGGCCTGCCGGGGGTGCTCGAGTCGCCCCAAGGCCCCACGATCTACGCCGCGCTCGGCACGCCGACGACCGCCGCGACCGCGATCGCCGAGAAGTTCGACCGCGTCGCGACGGCGCTCGACGAGTTCGCGGCCGCGTTGCGTCCGATCAAGGAGACGTTCGCCGAGATCAAGCGCGACGCCGTCGAGTTCCGGGCGACCATCACGTGGGACGAGCGCGTGTGGGTGTCACCGCACGAGACGAAGGAGTACGAGCACAACGGCCTCGCGATGGTCTCGACGACGGGTGACTACACGACCTCCTACTCGACCGGGTCGAGCCAGTCGGAGGTGCTCGCCTACCTGCGCGGGCGGGGCGAGTCGGCCCGGGTGAGCGGCGGGCAGGTGCAGATCCTCGCGCCGTGGACCGAGTCGAGCGAGCACATCGACCAGAACAACGCCCTCATGGACCGGCTCGCCGACGCCTACACGCGCCTGCAGAACGCCGAGGCCGACTGCGCGAACGCCATCAACCGCCAGCGTGACCTGTGCATGGTCGAGATCGAGCACATCGAGGCGTGGCAGCTCAAGCAGTCGGGCGAGAACACCGTCGTGCTGCCGTGGGGCAGCCGGGTCGAGGAGGACCGCAACTGCGGCGAGTCGTTCTGGTGGGGCGTCGGCAGCGCGGGCACGGAGATGCTCGAGGGTGCGGGCGGCCTGATCGGCTACAACGGCGTGCGCGGCGACTGGTCGTGGGAGCAGGTCGGACAGTCGTGGCTCGGCGCCGTGCAGGGCATCGGGTCGCTGCTCGTCATCACGTCGCCCCCGCTCCTGCTGCTCGGCATGGCCGGGGTGCCCGTGCTGCGCGACGGGGTCGCGATGGGCGGCGAGATGCTCAAGGGCCTCGTGGCGTGGGACACCTGGTCGGAGAACCCGTCCGAGGCCGCTGGCCGCGTGCTCGTCAACGTCGGCTCGATGTTCATCCCCGGTGCCGGCCAGGTCGGCGCCGCCGTCAAGGCGCTCAGCGCCGGATCACGCATCATCGACCTCGCGGGCGACGCCGCCCGCCTCACCGACGCCGCGACGACCGGCGTGACGAAGCTCGACGGTCTCGTCGTGAAGCTCGACGGGCTGGTCGGGGATGCCGTCGGCACGGGTCTGCGGGTCGACGACGTCGTGTCCGTCGGGGTGCGCACCGACCTGCCCGACACGGATGCGCTCCAGGTTGGCGCTCGCACCGGCGACACCCCGCCGCCGTCCTCGTTCGTCGACGACGGATCCGCACGGCCGGTCGGGCGAGCCGCCGAGCCACCGAGCACGGCGACGCACGTGCCGCCCCACACGGGGTTGGACGCGCCGCCTCCGCACATCCATCCGGATGCGCCGCCTCTGGGCGCTGTCGACTGGACCGACGTCCATCAGCGGTTCAGCGGTCACCTCGACGGATCTCGGCTCGACGAGTGGGCGGACGCGGTCTCCGAGAACTATCCGAACCTGACACCTGCGGACGCGAAGGGCATCTACGACTACACCGGCCCCGGCTACCAGGAGATGAACCCCTACCTACGTGGTCAGGTGATCCCCGACCCCCTGACGGCGGCTTCGCTCGAGGCCCGCATCGCCGCGACCACGGAGGCAATCTCGAAGCTGCCCACGCAGTCCGGGACCTTCCACCGCGGCGTCGGGTTCGATGACGCGTTCCTCGCCCAGTTCAAGAAGGGGCAACCCTGGAGTGATCCGACGTTCATGAGTTCGTCCGTCGATCTCCGCGTCGCCGAGAACTTCGCGCTCACTCAGACACTCGGCGGCAAGACGCCCGGGATCATCGAGGTGATCGGCAGGACCGGCGTCGACGTGCGCCCGATCTCCGCCGTCCAACGCGAGGCCGAGGTGCTCTTCCAACGATCCACGCCGTTCGAGGTCGTCACCGAGCCGACGCTCGTCAACGGCATCTGGCGTGTGACCATCCGTGAGGTCGGCCCGTGATCGCCCCGGCGCTCGTGCCCGAGCACGAACGGACCGGCATGTATGCGGCGATGCAGCGCCGCTACGAGGGGCTGAGCCTTCCGAAGTTTCTGCAGGCGCGGGACGACGACGATGCGCAGCAGCGATGGTTCTCGACGATCGAGGAGTTCGTCGGAAGGCTGCCGTCGGGCGTCTTCGTCAGTGCGGGAGTGATCAATGAGTCGCCGGCGCTGACCTTCACGGGTGGGATCGTGCTCAGCATCGACGTCTGGCGACTTCGTGACGAGGACTCGGCGGGTGATCGCTGGAACATCACGATGGTTCCTGCTCATGTGCCGGTGCTGATCGACGCCGTGGGATGGGCGCTGTGGGGGGCGGCCTGGTCCGCTGCTCTGGCCCGCGCAGTCGGTCCCGTCGCGACGCCACGTCTCGTTGCTGCGCAAGGCGCGGACGCCACTGGATGGTTTGTCGACGGAGGCACCGGCCCGGCTACGCTCCTCTGGTTCGAGGATCGGGCACGCGGCGAGCGGGCGCTTCGCGCCTTCGTCGCGGGATCGGACACGGTCGCCGCGGAGTACCGTCAGATGGCGGAGGCGAGCGATGGGTGACGGAGTCCGCGTTGGGAGGCGTCATGAGTGACATGTCGGGGGTCGTGGCCGCCCTCGGCAAGCTGCCGCCGTTCAGCGGGATCACGTGGCGGGGGAGCACGGGCGAACTCGTCGCCAGCCTTCCCCTCACCGGCCCGCTGCCAACGAGTCGGGATCCTCGGATCGCCTCGGCCAACTTCTCCGCTCCGGCGCTCTGGGCGATCGTGTCGGCGGCGGGTCGTGACATCGGTCCGATCTCCTTCGATCCCGTCTCGCAGGAGATCGCGATCCTCCCCGGCTCGCATCTCACCCCGGCCGGCGGACTGCGCGACATCGCCGGTCTGCGTATGCAGGTGCTTCTGGAGGTACGTGACGGGTTCCCTGTCGGCGAAGTCCCGACGGATGCGCAGCTGGAGGAGGCTGTCACGGCGGCGCGGGCGGCGGGCCCCGTGACGATTAGCCAACCCGGCCGGTTCGGCTGATCGTCGGAGGCTCCGTGACCGACGCGATGCCGACGCGAGCGACGATCTTCCGCTATCGCGGTCGGCGGCATGAGGCGCCGGTCCTCGGCGACGAGTGGGTCGGGCTGACGCCCCACGAGGAAGGACCGGGCAAGACCGACTTCCCGGATGCCTTTGAGGTGGTCGACGACGCTCTCGGAACGTGGGTAAAGGTGCCGCACAGTTCACTTGAGGCGGCCTTCATCCGGCACGCGAGATCGGTGTGGAAGGGGGTGCCCGTCGAGCTCATTCAGAACATCAAGAGGGGGCCCGATCGCGGCCGGGTGCTGGTCTGGTACACGGGCGACAGCGGTGCGGAGGCGGCGGCGACCGGTTTCCGGGGCAGCGACTACGGCGGCTGGGAGGCCGCCGTCGAACCGTCGGAACTCGCCGAGCCGCACGTCGAACTCGTGGAGACCCGCGTGGTGCGGCGATGACCCGCGGCTTTCAGAGGCTGCTCCACCCCGGGATGTCGGCGCAGGTCCTGTCCGGTGAGCAGTCGGGGGCGGCGAGGGGATGACGGCGGCTCAACCAGGCACGACGACGTACTTCGCCGTGATGTACCCGGGTTACACGAGGGAGTGGCCCAGTGGTCTTCGTCGGCGGACAGCCGTCGACGATTCGGGCCGTACCTTCGACGAGGCCTGGACCGCGCGGGGCGCCTGGGAGTATTCGACGTTCTTCACCGGCGCGCAGTTCGGCGACTTCACGTACGAGGGCGTCCGCTACGTCGAGATCGACGCGGATGACGCCGAACGGGTGCGCGAATTGATCGCGGTGCGCCCGAGGGGCGGTCCGTTCACGCCCGAGGGACAGAAGTGGCTCGCGGCACACCCCGAAGATCCCGCCGTCAGGTATCTGGGTGTCGCTCCACCCGAGTACGACGCGGCGGGTCGTCTCGTCGAGTCAGACGGGGTGCGTTACTTCCAGCGTCTCCGAGGAGGGGGCAGGGGGCGTCCGTCCCGATCCGGGGTGTACCGTCGGCCGGACGAACGAGACGTCGGGCGCGACGAGAAGTTCGACTTCCGAGCGTCCACGTGGGTGCCGACCCGCGAGATCTCGCAGATCCTGGACGGTCACCGTGACGGAGAACTGGTCCCCGTGGACGTCTCGGAGATCCGCGCCTACATCTCCGAAACCCGTCCGGATTTCGATGTCGACGAGGTTCTCGGCGACGTGCCGCCCCGTGGGCTGACGTGAGACCGCGACTCAGAACACGTCGGGGGAAGGCGTCGACGCGTAGCGGATGGTGACATCCGCGTGGCGGTCGAACCGGTATCCCGCCCCGCGCACGGTGCGCACGATGTCCTCGAACGCGCCGAGCTTGGCCCGCAGCCGTCGCACGTGCACGTCGATCGTGCGCTCGTTGGGGGTCTCGTCGTCGTCGGTGTCGCCCCACAGGGTGCCGATGATCTCGGCCCGCTCGATCGTGCGGCCCTCACGCAGCACGAGGAACTGCAGCAGCTCGAACTCCTTGTAGGTGAGCGGCGCGGTCTCGCCGTCGAGCAGCACCCGCTTGCGGGAGATGTCGATCACGACGCCGCCCTTCGGCTCGGGCTTCTCGGTGACGGTCGCCTGCCGGTGCCTGGCGAGGGCGGCGGGATCCTGCAGGGCGAGGCGCACGACGTCGACATCCCGACCGCCCGCGCCGATCGGGGCGAGCGCGACCGACGCATAGGTCTCGGCGCCGGGGACGCGTTCGGCGATCAGACGCTTGACGGCCTCGACGATCGAGGGAAGGTCGGTGCCGGCGGCTTCGGCCTTCGCCTCGTCGATGCCGACGTAGAGGGCGAAGCCGCGGGCCTCGGTGCCCTCGGGCACGGCGCGGATGCGGGTGACGCGCGGCGCCTCGGGCGCCGGCGCGACGGGGCGGGTGGAGGGGCGGAGCTCGGAGAGAGTGGCGAGAGACATGGTGTCGAATCCTTGGTCGTCCGGAGGCGGCGTGGGGTCATCCATCGCGATACCGCCTCGGGGGGTGTGGGTCAGAGCGGGAGCCACGGGAGGGCTCGTGAGGGGCGTCTGTCACGCACACATTCGACAACACATGACCGCACGCGCATTCGCCGCCGAAGCGGTGAGGGTGCGCGGAGTCGCGGTCATGTGCAGAAGTCTGACCCAGACACGTCACGGTTCGCAACACCGCGACGTTGCGTTACGCGCGGGTCAGACGAGACCGTAGAGGCGGTCGCCGGCGTCGCCGAGTCCCGGCACGATGTAGCCGTGCTCGTTGAGCCGCTCGTCGAGCGCGCCGAGCACGACGGTCACGTCGCGTCCCTCGAACTGCTGCCGCACGTGCTCGACGCCTTCGGGAGCACCGAGCAGGCAGATCGCGGTGACGTCGACGGCGCCGCGGTCGAAGAGGTACTGGATGGCGGCCGCGAGCGACCCGCCCGTCGCGAGCATCGGGTCGAGCACGAAGCACTGCCGGTCGGAGAGGTCGTCGGGCAGGCGGTTCGCGTACGTCGTCGGCTGCAGGGTCTCCTCATCGCGCACCATGCCGAGGAAGCCCACCTCCGCGGTCGGGACGAGCTTCGTCATGCCCTCCAGCATCCCGAGCCCGGCGCGCAGGATCGGCACGACGAGGGGGCGCGGCTCGCTGATCGCGAGCCCCTGCGTCTCGGCGACCGGGGTCGTCACGGTCACGACCTGGGTGCGCACGTTGCGGGTCGCCTCGTAGGCGAGCAGCGTGACGAGCTCCTCGACGAGGGCCCGGAAGACCGGCGACGGCGTCTGCGCATCCCGCAGCACCGTGAGCTTGTGCGTGATGAGCGGGTGGTCGGCCACGTGCAAACGCATACGCTCAGCGTAGTGATCCCTCCACTCGACGACGCCGCCGCGATGCGCCTCGCGCTCGCCGAGGCCGAGCGCGCCCTCGCGACCGGCGACGTGCCGGTGGGGGCGGTGATCGTGGATGCCGCGGGCGCCGTGATCGCGACCGGACGCAACGAGCGGGAGGCGACGCACGACCCGACCGCGCATGCGGAGGTCGTCGCGATCCGGGCGGCGACGGCCGCGCGCGCGGAGTGGCGGCTGCCCGACGTGACCCTCGTCGTGACGCTCGAGCCGTGCGTGCTGTGCGCGGGGGCGATCCTCGCGGCCCGCATCCCGCGCGTCGTGTTCGGCGCGTGGGACGAGAAGGCCGGAGCCGCGGGCAGCGTGCACGACCTGCTGCGCGACCGACGCCTGCAGCACCGCGTCGAGGTCGTGCCCGACGTGCTCGCCGAGGAGGGGTCGGCGCTCCTGCGACGGTTCTTCCGCGGCGGAGCGCCGACCGAGCTGTAGTCCTACTGCCAGAGCACCGCGACGAGCACGTTGATGACGGCGGTGCCGCCGGCGGCGTGGAATGCCGGCTTGACCTTGCCGCCGCGCCCCCGCTGCACGTGCGCGATGATCGCGGCGACGAGCACCACGAGCGCGAGGCCGAGCTTCACGGCGATCTTGATGTGGTTCACGCCGAGGTCGCCGGCTTCGCGGACGCCGACGAGGGCGAGGCCCGTGACGACCTGCGTGATGGCGCCGGCGAGCACGACCCCGGTGGGGAAGCCGTCCGAGGCGCGCATCTTCACGAAGAAGGCGCCGACGATCGCGGCGAGGCCGAGGATGTGCACCGCGAGAAGGACGAGGCGGACGATTTCGAGGGGCTCCATGGGCGTTCCTTCGGGTGGGGGCGGGTCAGTCGTGGCTTTGGATCACGATCGCGTCGGTCGACGTGTTCGACGACGCGACGTAGATGTCGGGCTCGATGTAGATGACGCGGGCGACGGGCACCGCTTCGCGCACATCCCGTTCGATCTCGTTGATCGCACGCGCGACCTCGGTGGCCTTCGTCGTCTTCGGAACGGCCACCTTCGCGGCGACCATGAGTTCGTCGGGCCCGAGGTAGAGCGTCTTCATGTGGATGACGGCCTCGACGTTCGGGTGGGCCTCGAACGCCGCGCGGATCTTCGCCACGTCGTCCTTGGTCGCGCCTTCGCCGACGAGCAGGCTCTGCGTCTCGATGCCGAGCACGACGGCGACGATGATGAGCAGCGCGCCGATCGCGATCGTGCCGATCGCGTCGAACGTCGGGTCGCCCGTGAGCAGCGTGAGCCCCACGCCGGCGAACGCGAGCACGAGGCCGGTGAGCGCAGCGAGGTCTTCGAGGAGGATGACGGGCAGCTCGGGCTGCTTCGCGCGCCGGATGAACGCGACGAGACCCTCGCCCGGCGTGCGGGCCTTGCGCGCTTCGATGAGCGCCGTGCGCAGTGACAGGCTCTCGAGCACGATCGCGACGGCGAGCACGACGAGCGGCAGCCACAGCCACTCCTGGTTGAGGCCCTCGTGCGCCTCGAGCTTGTGGATGCCCTCGTAGAGCGAGAACATCCCGCCGACCGAGAACAGGATGATCGCGACGACGAAGGCGAAGACGTAGCGCTCCCGGCCGTACCCGAACGGGTGCGCCGCGTCGGCCTCCTTGCGGGCCCGACGACCGCCGATGAGCAGCAGCACCTGGTTGCCGGCGTCGGCGACGGAGTGCACGCCTTCGGCGAGCATCGACGCCGAGCCGGAGATGCCCGCCGCGACGAACTTGGTGACCGCGATCCCGGTGTTCGCGAGCAGTGCCGCGATGACCGCCCGGGTGCCGCCCTCGGTGCTCATGGCTTCAAACCTACACTCGGGGTATGAGCGCTCCCCTGCCGCGTATCGCCATCCTCGGAGCCGGGTCGATGGGCGGCGCGATCCTCGCCGGGCTCGTCGAGTCGGGCCTGGCCGCGGACGGGATCGCGGTGACGAATCGCACGGCCGCGAAGGCCGACGCGGTGCGGCTGCCGGGGGTCGACTCGTACGCGCTCGAGACCCACCGCGAGGCGAATGCGACCGCACTGGAGGGCGCGCGGGTGGTGATCGTCGGGGTCAAGCCCGCGATGGTGCCGGCGCTGCTCGAGGAGATCGCCGAGGATCTGCCCTCCGACGCGATCGTCGTGAGCGTCGCGGCCGGGGTGACGACCGCGACGATGGAGGCGATCATCCCGAACGCCGTCGTGCGCACGATGCCGAACACCCCGTCGCTCGTGCGGCGAGGCGTGACCGGGCTCGCGGCGGGGTCGAGAGCGACCCCCGAGCAAGTCGCTCTCGTGCGGACCGTGTTCGAGACGGTGGGCGCGGTGATCGAACTGCCCGAGGATCGCATCGACGCCCTCAGCACGATCTCGGGTTCCGGCCCGGCCTACGTCTTCTTCCTCATCGAGCAGTTCACCGGCACGGCGCTGCGGATGGGCTTCTCGGAGGCCGACGCGCGCCTCATGGTCGAGCAGACGTTCCTCGGCGCCGCCGAACTGCTGCAGGCGTCGGATGTCGACCCGGCCGAGCTGCGACGTCGGGTCACGAGCCCGAACGGCACGACCGAGCGCGCGATCGCCGTGCTGTCGGAGGCCGACCTCGCTGGAACGTTCGACCGCGCCACCGCCGCCGCTCTCGCCCGCGCCCGCGAGTTGGCCGCCGGGGGTTGAGGCGTGGTTCTGTGTCGTTTTCGACGGGTCGAAACGACAGAGATCGACGCCTCAACTCTGCAAGGCGCTGAACTTGTCGAGGTCGTGGGCGTTGCCCGAAGCGATGATGAGGTCGTGGTTCGACACGACGGTGTCGGCCGTCGCGTAGGTGAACTCCTTGCCGGGGCTCTTCACGCCGACGACGGTGATGCCGTACTTCTGGCGCACATGGGCTTCGGCGAGGGAGATGCCGCGGATCGGCTTCGGCGGGTACATCTTCACGATCGCGAAGTCGTCGTCGAACTCGATGTAGTCGATCATCCGACCCGACACGAGGTGCGCGACGCGTTCGCCGGCCTCCGCCTCGGGGTAGATGACGTGGTTGGCGCCGATGCGGGCGAGGATCTTGCCGTGCGACTGGCTGATCGCCTTCGCCCAGATCTGCGGGATCTTCAGGTCGACGAGGTTCGCGGTGATGAGCACCGACGCCTCGACCGACGAGCCGACCGCGACGACCGCGATCGAGAAGTCGCCCGCACCGATCTGCTTGAGGGCGTCGAGCGAGCGCGCATCCGCTTGCACCGCGTGGGTGACGCGCTCCGCCCACTTCTGCACGAGTCCGGCATCCTCGTCGACCGCGAGCACGTCGCGGTCGAGGCGCTGCAGCTGCCCGGCGGTGGCGGCGCCGAAGCGTCCCAGCCCGATGACGAGCACGGGGGCGTCGTGCGCGATCTTCTCAACCAACGATGGGCCTCTCCTCGGGCCGACGGAACAACTGCCGGCGCGTGCTCGCCGCCAGGGCGGCGGCGAGAGTCACGGTACCAAGGCGTCCGAGGAACATGGTGACCGCGAGCACGTATTGCGCCGCATCCGACGTGGATGCCGTGAAGCCCGTCGTGAGGCCGCACGTCGCGAAGGCGCTGATGACGTCGAACAGGATGTGGTCGAGCGGAACGTCGTCGGTGATGAGCAGCAGCGTGATGGTGGCCGCCGCGACGACGGTCGCGCCGCCGAGCACGACCGAGACGGCGAGGCGCAGGACGTCCGCGGGGATGCGGCGGCGGTAGGCCTCCATGTCGTCGACCCCGCGCGCCTCGGCGAAGGCGGCGAGGAAGAGGATGGCGAGGGTCGTCACCTTGATGCCGCCCGCGGTCGACGCGGAGCCGCCGCCGATGAACATGAGCATGTCGGTGACGAGCAGGCTCGACCCGTCGAGTTCGCTCATGTCGAGGGTCGCGAATCCGCCCGACCGGGCCATCTGGGAGATGAAGAGCGACTGCAGCACGCGCTGGTCGAACGGCATCCCGGCCATCGTGTCGGGGTTGTCCCACTCCAGCAGCAGGTAGGCGACCGCGCCGCCGAGCGTCAGCAGCCCGAACGTGACGAGCGTGAGCTTCACGTGCAGCGACCACTTCTGCGGACGCCGGAGGTTCTTGCTGAGCACGTAGATGACCGGGAACCCGATCGCGCCGAAGACCACGCCGATCATGAGGGCGCCGAGGAACCACCAGTCGGAACCGTACGGTTCGAGCCCCGTCTCCGTCGGCAGGAACCCGGTGTTGGTGAAGGCCATCGCCGCGATGTAGACCGACTCCCACGCCGCCTCGAGCGGCGGGACGCCCTCGACGAGCATGCGCGGGAAGATCAGCAGCGCGACGAACAGCTCGATGACGAGCACGCTCACCGCGACGGTCAGCAGCAGGCTGCCCGTCTCGCCGAGCCGCACGGCCTGGCTCTCCGACACCGGGCCCTTGCGGATGCGCAGCGGGTTCGCGTCGCCGGCCGCCATGAGCTTCTGGCGCAGACCCAGCTTCCGGCTGATGATGAGCCCGAGGATCGACGCGACCGTCAGCACGCCGATGCCGCCGATCTCGACCCCGACGAAGACGATCACGTGACCGAGCGGCGACCAGAACGACGCCATGTCGACCGTCGACAGGCCCGTCACGCAGATGACCGACACCGCGGTGAAGAACGCATCGACGAACGGGGCGCGCTCGCCGGACGCCGACGCCACCGGCAGCGAGAACAGCACCGTGAAGATCGCGATGAGCGAGGCGAACACGAGGGCGGCGAAGCGGGCCGGTGTCGCGGACGCGAAGTCGCGGATCCGGTCGAGGATGCGCTCGCGCAGCGACTCCTGCTGCACGGGTCGCGCGCGCATCCCTCTCCTCGCCCTCAGCGGAACAGGAGCACATGCTACTCGCGCGGACGCGCGGCTACCCTGAGGTCATGTCCGACATCTTCGACGTGCTCGCCGACGCGACGCGGCGCGACATCCTGCGCCACCTCCTCGACGGAGAGGCGACGGTCGGCGACCTCGTCGAGCGGCTCGGCTCGAGCCAGCCGACCGTGTCGAAGCACCTCGCGCAGCTGCGTGATGCCGAGCTCGTCACCGTGCGCGAGGAGGGGCGCAAGCGCGTCTACGCACTCCGCTCGGCGCCGCTGGACGAGGTGGATGCCTGGCTCTCGCCGTTCCTCGGCGGATCCGCGGACGCCGCCGACGACGCCGGTCCGACGATCTTCGCGGCGTGGGCGGGCGCCGAAGCCGGCGACCGGGTCGGCCGGGTCGCCGCCGGCGCCGCGCACTCCGCGCGCGCCGCCCTCGAGGCCGCCCAGGAGAAGATCCAGGGTGCCCAGAAGCGCGTCGTCGAGAAGCTCCCGCGATTCGGTCAGGACTCCACCGACTGACGTCGACGGCTGTCCAGCCGTAGACACCGGGCCGCGTTCGGGCCTAATCTGATCGGTCGAACGCACTCCACCCACATCAGTCACATCATCCACAGGAGCCGACATGGCAGGGGCACTCTCCGACATGCGATTCCTGACCGTCGCGGAAGTCGCCGACATGATGCGCGTCTCCACGATGACCGTGTACCGACTGGTGAAGTCCGGCGAACTGCCGGCCGTGCGCTTCGGACGCTCCTACCGCATCCCCGAGACCGCCGTCGCGGCCGCCGTGGAATTGCCCGGCGCCGAGAGCGGCGTCGCGCAGGGGCGGACCGCAGGGTAGACTGCCCCCTTGTGATTTCCGCGGTTCGATGAGGGCCCGGGTCGGGCTCGACATGTCGAAACGAGGTGAATGATGGGCTCTGTCATCAAGAAGCGCCGCAAGCGCATGGCGAAGAAGAAGCACCGCAAGCTGC
>CAMLMQ010000016.1 GCA_946481135.1 uncultured Microbacteriaceae bacterium | reverse complement strand
GCGCGGGCCGACAGGGATGCCATCCGGCCACGCTAGCAGAATTGGCACCTTGCTCCGGGTCCAATCCGACGGTTGGCTGGGCGACGTGCAGAAACCGGCCCCCTCCGTCCGCGCCCTCTGGGTCCGACGCGTCGCGCAGCTCACCGTCGGGCTCGTCGCGTACGGCCTCGCGATCGGCGTGATGCTGCGCGCCGGGATCGGCGTCGCGCCGTGGGATGTGCTCGCCCAGGGCATCACGAAGCAGACCGGCGTCCCGTTCGGTCTCGTCGCGATCCTCGTCGGGGCGGTCGTGCTGCTGCTGTGGATCCCGATCCGGCAGCGGCCCGGAATCGGCACCGTGCTCAACATCCTCGTCATCGGCCCCGCCGCCGAACTCGGGCTCTGGCTCGTGCCGCAGCAGACCGAGCCCTGGCAGCAGGGCGTGGTGTTCGCGGGCGGCCTCGCCCTGCTCGCCCTCGCCACGGGCCTCTATGTCGGGGCGCGTCTCGGACCGGGCCCGCGCGACGGACTCATGACCGGCATCCACGCGCGCTTCGGCTGGCCCATCTGGGCCGTGCGTACCGGCATCGAGGTGACCGTGCTCGCGATCGGGTTCGTGCTCGGCGGCCAGGTCGGGATCGGAACCCTCGCCTTCGCGCTGCTCATCGGGCCGATGGTGGGCGCGACCCTCCCGCTGCTGCGCGTGCCCGAGCCGCCGGCCGTCGACCGGTCGTCCCCCGCGAAGGAGGTGCCCGCATGATCGTGCTGATGCTCTCGGTGGCGACGATCGCCGTCTGGTCGATCGCCGCCACCGTGGTCGCCGTCGCGACGGACGGCTACGGCCGCATCCCGACGCGCGCCGACTGACTCCTACAGGGATCGGTCGGCGTACGCGCGCAGGGCGTCGCGGACGAACTCGGCGCCGGCCGTTCCGCCGTAGTTCGCCGCGAACCTCGGGTCGGCGACGTACATCTCGCCGAGACCGACGAGGTACTCCTTCGTCGGTCCGGATCCGTCGCCGGGGGTGCCGGGGATGCCGCGCAGCCACTCCGCGTGGCGGTGTGCGAGCTGCTGCGCCTCGTCGCCGGACGGGTCGAGCCCGCGCTCGGCTGCGGCGGCCCAGTCCGCGCTCAGCCGCGCGGCCGCCTCCTGGAACGCCGACTTGTCATCGGCGCTCAGCCCGCGCCACCAGGCGTCGGAGCGCGCGTACGCCTCCGCGCCCCAGCGCTCCTCGACCTCCGCGCGGTACTGCGTGTGGTCGAATCCGTCGAACATCTTCTCTGCCATGGGTTTCTCACCTCCTTCCAGGGTGTGGATCGTGGTCTCGACGCTCGCGATCTGCCGGTCGAGTCGACGCTGCTCCTCGCGGAGCCACGTCAGGTGGAGTTCGAGCGCGTGCACGTCGTCGCGCTGCCCGGCCAGCACCTCCGCGATCACGGGGATGCCGAGTCCGAGTTGGCGCAGCAGCAGCACGCGCTGCAGCCGCACGAGGGCGTCGGCGTCGTAGTACCGGTACCCGTTGGCGCCGACCCGGCTCGGCGGCACGAGGCCCGTGTCGTCGTAGTGACGCAACGTGCGACTCGTGGTGCCGGCCAGCCGGGCGACCTCTTGGATGCTCCACTCCATGTCTGAAGACGATAGAAGTTGACGCAGCGTCAAGGTCAAGCCTCGGGGCTTGCCAACCTGACATACGCGATATATCGTGACTTTCGATACGCGATATATCGCGAGAGAGGAGGGCTCGATGGCCCAGCAGAAGTGGCTCGTGGACGGGCCCAAGACGATCGAGGTCGACGGCATCCGCTCGATGCGGGTCGGACTCGTCGGCGGCCACGTCGACGTGATCGCCCACGACGAGCCGGTCGTGCGCATCGAGGTGCACAACGTGAGCGGCAAAGACTTGCGCATCACCGCCGACGGCGACCGGTTGGAGATCGACCACCCCCAGCTCTCGTGGGAGAACTGGCTCGACGTGTTCCGCTACTTCAGCCCGGGATCGGCACGCGCCGACATCAGCGTGCTCGTGCCGCGCGACGTCGCGCTGAAGCTCGGCGTCGTCAGTGCGACCGCGCTCGTCAGCGGCATCCAAGAGGATGCCGACCTCAGCACCGTGAGCGGCGACCTGACCGCCGACGGCGTCGCGGGCGACCTGCGGCTCAACTCGGTGAGCGGCGAGCTCACGGTGCGCAACCACTACGGCACGATCGTCGCGCACACCGTCAGCGGCGACATCACGGCCTCGGGCACGGTGCTGTCGTACACCTCCGACGGGGTGAGCGGGCACGTGTTCCTCGACCTGCTCGACGTGCCCGACAGCGTCAAGGTCAACACGGTCAGCGGCAACGTCACCGCCCGCTTCGAGCCGACCGCGGCCGCCGCCTACTCGATCGCGACGGTGGGCGGCAAGCTCCACCTCGACGACTCCACGATCCGCGGGGTGCGGGGCCGCTACACCGGCCGCCATGGCATCCTCGAGGGCCGCTGGACCGACTTCCGCGCCAACACCGTGAGCGGCGACGTGAGCGTGCTGCATGTCGCCCGCGACGGCGCGACCGCCCCGTGAGCCCCGCCGTCTTCGCCCACGGGCACCTGCGGCTCTACCTGTTGCGGCTGCTCGCGGAGCGTCCCATGCACGGGTACGAGATCATCCAGGCCCTCTCCGACCAGTCGGGCGGCACGTACCAGCCGAGCGCCGGCACGATCTATCCCCGCCTCGGCAAGCTCGAGGAGGAGGGTCTCGTCACCAAGTCCGCCGACGGCCGCAAGACGGTCTACGCGATCACGGATGCCGGACGCGCCGAGCTGGAGGCCCGCGAACCCGAGGTGGAGGGCATCGAGAGCGAGTTCACCGACTCGGTGCGCCGGCTCGCCGATGAGGTGCGGGCCTCCGTGACCGACGCGATGCGCACCCTCAAGGCCGACCTCGCCGCCGCCGCCCGCGAGGCGCGTGCCGAGGCGGCGCACCCGTCCCGGGCCTCCGCCGACGGCGACGCCCGCTCGACGGCACGCTCCCTGCTGCATGAGGCCGAGGCCGCGCTCGCGGAGTTCCGCGTCGACGTGCGCGAGGAGCTGCGGCGCGCGGCCGCCGACGAGGCGCTGCCGCCGGAGACGGTGCGGCGACTCGTCGAGGGGCTCCGCGACCTGCGCCGCACCGTCGTCTCGGGACTGCGCGACTGACCCGCGGTCAGCGCACGCGCGCCGAGCTCGCGATGTTGTTGAACGTCGGCAGGCTCGTCTTGCTCGTCGTATAGCCGTAGGCGCTGCCGGTGTACCCGGTGCCGTCCCACAGTCGCACCGTGCAGCTGCGGTAGGCGAGGAACGAGCTGACCGCGTCGCCCAGAGCGGCCGTCGACAGGTCGGAGATGCCCATGGTCGTGCTGCCGTCGCAGTCGGTCGTGCGCACGAACGTGTAGCTCGTCCCGCCGTAGCCGACCGCTTCGTAGAGGGTCGCGAGCGAGTAGGCGAGCAGCATCCGGGCGGAGCCGTCCGGCACCTCCTCCTCGACGCGGACGTAGCCCGTGGCCGCGGTGAAGGCCGCGTCGGCCTCCTCGGGCGTCGGGGCGCACACGAAGGTGCCGTCGTCGACGAACTCGATGCAGTGCTGCTCGGCCTCGGTCTCCGACGACGCGGCGGCGGAAGCGGCGACCGCGCCGACGACGAGGGCGGCGCCGGTGAGCGACAGGAGGAGTCTTCGGATCATCCCGTCACCCTGCCGCGTCCCTCCAGGTCGCGGCAAGGGGACGAACCCGCGAGACGACCGCGGTTCGGGGGACACTACTCACTGTGGAGATTGGTCGCGAGGAGCGGGCGGAGAAGCGCGAACCCGAGGGTGTCGCGCACTTCGTCGACGACCGCGTCGACCTGGAGGCCGCCGTACACGGCGACGCCGCCGCCTTCGACGCCCTCTACGACCGGCACGTGGCGATCGTCTATCGCCACGCCTACTCGCTGCTCGGGTCGCGTCGCGAGGCCGAGGAGGTCGCGCAGGACGTCTTCGTGACCCTCTGGTCGAAGCTCTCGGCGGTGCGCATCGTCGACCGGTCGCTGCTGCCCTGGCTGTTGACCACATCCCGCTATCTCTGCCTCAACCGCCGCCGCGCCCTCGCCCGGCACAACGCCCGCACGCACGTCGACGGTCTCGTCGCACTGCCCCCCGACCCGATGTCGGTCGAGGACCGCGTGCGCAATCGGGCGCTGCGCGAGGCGATCGAGGATGCCCTCGCCGCCCTCTCCGACGAGGACTACACGCTCTACCTCCTGTGCATCGAGGAGGGCCTCTCGTATCAGGAGGCGTCGCTGCAGCTCGGGGTGTCGCACGGCGCCGTGCGCAACCGTCTCTCGCGTCTGCGTGCGGCTCTGCGCGTCGCCCTCGGGCCGGAGCGTGATCGCCGATGAACGAGTCGCCGCTCGGACCGACCCCCGCCCAGGTCGCCCGCATGCGCCGCGGCGTCGCCGACAAGATCCTCGCGCGCACCCGTCGGGCCCGTCGGCAGCGTCGCGTCGTCATCGCATCGAGTGCGGTGGCGATCGTCGGGCTCGTGACGGCGAGTGCGGTCGTGACGACCCTCCCTCGGCAGATCCAGGGTAACTTCTCGTGCTACGCGGCCGACTCCCTTGACGCGACAGCGCACTCCATCAGTTATCCGGGCGACCTCGTTCCCCCGGAGGACATCGCCGAGCAGGCGGCCGCTGCGATCGAACTCTGCCGAATCGCGTATCGCCAGAACCGCGTTCCGGTGCCCGACGACCCGGTCGTCTGCCGGCTGCCCGACCTGCGCCTCGGCGTGTTCCCCGACGAGCAGTCGCTCGGAGATCGTGCGCTGTGCGCGGCGCTCGGGCTGCCCCTGCCCCAGACCCCGATCCCCGGGGTCGGCCTCGGCTACCCGACGAACCCGAGCGGGATGTAGAGGTCCTGCACGCGGTCGTTCGCCGCGGTGTGGTCGTTGCGGGTGTAGACGGCGCAGCGCACCTCGCGGCAGTCGACGTTCTCGTCGGCCGTCGGCGGCACCTCGAGGTAGGCGGTGAAGGTGCCGGTCTCCCGGTCGTCGTAGGAGCGCGCGCCGAACAGCCGCCACGCCCAGTCGTCGTTGATCCAGTTGCTCGGCGCGAACTGGATCGCCCCCTCCTCCCCCTCGACGACCTCCTGCGACGGCACGCCGCCGAGGCAGGGCCCGGGCTTCGTTCCCGGATCGTCGGGGATGGCGCAGATCGCGACGTAGATGCCGCGGGAGGGGTCGTAGCCGCTGCCGCTCACGACGAACCGGTCGCCCGGAGCCATAGCGGAGGTCTCGACCGTCGCCCCGGGCTCGACCGCGTGCACGCGCAGCTCGCGTTCGCGGCCGTCGTCGCCCGTCGCCGACACCTCGGTCGGCCACTCCTGGTCGGGCGTCTCCTGATTCGAGCCGCCCTGGTCGACGTGCGTGAGGATCGGCACCACGACGATCGCCGTGACGCCGAGGAGCACGGCGAGCAGCGCTCCGGCTACCCACGGCCACCGCCGACGTCGCGCTCTCGTCACCGCACGATCATAGGAGTAACGTCTCCCTCCGTGTCCGAGCCGTCGTCGTCGACCGCGTCGGCGGCGCAGGCCCTCCTCGCGGTCGCCGTGGGGGGTGCGGCCGGGTCGGCACTGCGCCTCGGGATCGATCTCGCCCTGCCGCACCCCGACGACGCGCTGCCGCTCGGCACCCTTCTGATCAACCTCGCGGGATCGCTCGTGCTCGGGTTCCTGATCGCGCGCGTATGGCCCAGGGCAGCACCGTGGCTGCGCGCGGGACTCGGGCCCGGGCTGCTCGGCTCGTTCACGACGTTCTCGGCGATCGCGGTCTCGGCCGTGCAGCTCACGAGCCTCGGCGCGGAGGTCCTCGCGCTCGGGTACGTCGGCGCGAGCGTCTTCGGCGGTCTCGCGGCGGCGGCGGTCGGCATCCGCCTGGGCTCGGGGCCGCGACCCCGGGTGCCGGCGATCGGACCGGACGAGTGACCCCCCTGCTGTTCGCGACGGTCGTCGCCGCAGGAGCCGTGGGGGCGGTGCTCCGCTACCTCGTGGGTCTCGCCGGGTCCCGCACGACGTGGCCCTGGCCCGTCCTGGTCGCCAACGTCGTCGCCTCGTTCGCGGCGGGGCTCGGAATGCACACCGATGTGCGACTCATCGTCGTCACCGGGTTCGCGGGCGGACTGTCGACCTTCAGCACGCTCTCCGTCGAGACCATCCAGTTGCTCGCCGACCGTCGCGCCGGAGCCGCTGCGGCATCCGTCGCCCTCACCCTCGCGCTCGGGATCGGCGCGGCCGCCCTCGGCTGGGCGCTGCTCGCCTGAGGTGCGCGATCAGTCGGCGAGGAACCGCGCCTCCGCGGTGTCGGCGATCATCGTCGGAGGCTGCTCGATCACGGGGGCGCGCCGTTCGTCGGCGAGCGAGCTGAGGGTCGCCACCACCTGACGCGCGATCGCGCGTCCCGCCCGGTTGGCGCCGATCGTCGACGCGGTCGGGCCGTACCCCGCGAAGAACAGGCGCGGGTTCTTCCACGAGACGTTCTTGCCGACGGTGATGCCACCCGACTTCTCCCGCAACTTGAGGGGAGCGAGGTGCCGCAGCTCGGGGCGGAAGCCAGTGGCCCAGATGATGGCGTCGGCGGGGCGCGTCGCGCCGTTCGACCATCGGATGCCGGCCTCCTCCACGCGCTCGAACATCGGTCGCGCGTGCAGGAGCCCCCGATCGATGGCGGCCTGGATGCGGCGGCTGCGCGGAACCCCCGTCGTGCTCACGATGCTCGGCAGAACGCGCCCCTCACGGGCCGCCTCGTCCTGCAGCGCGACGGCGGACTGCCCGCCCTCGATGTTGAGGTTGTCGCCTTCGAGGAACTCGATCGGGCGCCGGGCCACCCAGGTGAGCGAGCGTGCCACTCCCTCGAGCTCCATGAGGAAGCCGATCGCGCTCGTGCCGCCGCCCACGACGACGACGTCCTGATCGCGGAACTCCTCCGCGTCCCGATACTCCGACGTGTGCAGGTGGCGGCCGCGGAACTCGTTCATGCCCGGGTAGTACGGGACGAACGGCGCCCCCCACGTGCCGGTCGCGTTGACGAGCACCGAGCTCGACACCTCGCGCACGCCGTAGGGTCCCTCGAAGGTCACGATGAAGCCCTCGGCCGTCATCTCGACGCGCGTGACGTCGGCCGGGCGCACGACCTGCAGGCCGAAGTGCTCCTCGTAGCGGCGGTAGTAGTCGGCGACCACATCCTTCGCCGGGAGCGTGCGGTCGGCGGTGTCGAAGCTGACGCCGAGTTCGTCCATGCCGGGGAGGTCGTGCACCTTGTGGGCGTAGCCGAGGCGCAGCGCCTCCCAGCGGAACTGCCACGCGCCGCCGGTGCCGGGGCCGCGGTCGAGCAGCACGAACTCGTTCCCCGGGTCGAGGCCGAGTCGGCGCAGGTAGTACGCCACCGAGAGCCCGGCTTGACCGGCTCCCACGACCACGACCGAGGTGTCGACATCCTGCCCGGTCACCCGTCCAACGTTACCCGCCGGGCTGTCCGCTCCCGGGCGGTCGTGAGGGGGCCTCGTGGTAAGGTGCAGGTTAGTCTTTTCACCTATTTCGCAACCTGAGATCGAGGGGGTCACGCATGGGGCGCGGCCGTCAGAAGGCGAAGCACACCAAGGTCGCTCGGGAACTGAAGTACTTCAGCCCCGACACGAACTACGGTGCCCTTCAAGAAGAGCTCGGCGGGAACCCCCGCCTCGAGGAAGATCTCGAGAAGTGGTCGGAGTACATCACCGACGACGAGCTCGAAGACGACGAACCGGAGTCGAAGACCGCCTGAGCGGTCTCCGGGTTCTCGAGCGCGCTCCGGTGGTCGAGTAGCCGCGCAGCGGCGTGTCGAGACCTACCCCGCGTACGCCCCGACGAGGCGCACGGCGCCGCCGTCGACGCCCTTCGCGCCCTGCGTGAACCCGTCGAGGTCGCGCGCGCCCACGGTGACCCGCCCGACGACCCAGGCCGGAAGGCCGGCGGCGGTGAGCGCGTGCGTCACGCCGCTCGCGGCGTCCGCGGCGACGACCGCGAGGAAGCCGATGCCGAGGTTCCAGGTGCCCTCGGTGCTCTCCAGCTCCAGCCCGCCCCAGTCGGCGAGGATGCGGAACACCGGCTGGGGGCTCCACGTCGAGCGGTCGACCTCGACCCACGACCCCGGCGGCAGCACGCGCGCGAGGTTCGCCGCGATACCGCCTCCGGTCACGTGCGAGAGCGCGTGCACGGCGCCCGGCAGGTCGTCGATCACCCGCAGCAGCGGCGTGGTGTACAGCCGCGTCGGCTCGAGGAGCGCGGCTCCGATCGTGCCGCCGAACTCGGGGGCGTCGTCCGTGACGGCCACGCCGCGGGTCGAGAGGATGTGGCGCACGAGCGAGAACCCGTTGCTGTGCAGACCGCTCGACGCGATCGCGACGACGACGTCGCCGTGCCGCACCTTCTCGGGGCCGAGCACGGCATCCGCCTCGACCGCGCCCACGGCGGCCCCCGCGACGTCGTAGTCGTCGTCGGCGATGAGCCCCGGGTGCTCGGCCGTTTCGCCGCCGACGAGGGCGGTGCCGGTGGCCGCGCACGCGTTCGCGATGCCCGTGACGATCGCGGCGATGCGCTCGGGCACGACCTTGCCGCACGCGATGTAGTCGGTCATGAACAGAGGCCTCGCCCCCACGACCACGATGTCGTCGACGACCATGCCGACGAGATCCTGACCGATCGTGTCGTGCACGTCGAGGGCCTGGGCGATCGCGATCTTCGTGCCGACGCCGTCGGTGCTCGTCGCGAGCAGCGGCCGGCGGTAGTCGCGCAGCGCCGAGACGTCGAAGAGGCCCGCGAAGCCGCCGACCCCGCCGAGCACCTCGGCACCCTGCGTGCGCGAGACCGCCGACTTCATGAGTTCGACGGCGAGATCGCCCGCGTGGGTGTCGACTCCGGCGGCGGCGTACGGATCGGTCGAAGCGGGAGCGGCCACGGCCCCAGGGTACCGGGGGCGACGCCCGCGCCCTGGACGGCTCGACGGCGTCTACGAGGTGTATGGTCGGTGTATGGCCCGCACCAACATCGACATCGACGAGGAGGCGTGCGCCCTCGTCATGCGGCAGAGGGGTTTCACGACCAAGCGCGAGGCCGTCAACTACGCGCTGCGCCGGGCGGCGATCACGCCGATGACGACGGACGAGGTGCTCGCCCTGCGGGGCAGCATGCCCGACTTCCCGACACTCGAAGAGCTCCGCCCGACCGAGGATCTGAGCGCCTGGTGATCCTGCCCGACTCGTCGGCGTGGATCGATTACTTCCGCGACCGCGACACTCCGGCGGTGGAGGCGCTCGACGCAGCCATCCGGCAGGGCATCGCGGTGGTCTGCGAGCCCGTGTGGGCCGAGTTGCTGCGCGGCGCGCGCGACGAGCGGCATCGCGAGCAACTCGAGGGCGCCCTGGCGGCGTTCACGATGATCCCGACCGCCCGCGAGGACTGGGAGAACGCCGCGTCGATCGGCCGCATCACCCGCCGCAACGGCGTGACGGTGCGGTCGTTCCTCGACTGCCTGATCGCGGGCATCGCGGTGCGCGCCGACGCGACCGTGCTGCACAGCGACGTCGACTTCGAGCGGATCGCCGACGTGTTCCCGCTGCTCGACCAGACCCGTGGCTGACCGCGGATCGTGGGAGGCGCGCGAGAACGCCTCGCGCGAGATCCTCGTCGGGCTCTACGTTCGCGACGCCCTCGGCGTCGCCGATCCGTCGGGACTCCCGCGGCTTCTCGGCACGGGCCTGCCGGATGCGGGTCCGGCCGACGAGCACACCAATTGGTGGTGGCAGCGGTGGTGGATCGCCATCCTCGACCCCGACGAGGGTCGCTTCGCCGGACCGCCCGCGGCGTTCGCGGATGTCGGCGACCGCGCGCTGAAGCGTCACCTCGACGACGCACGAACCTGGGCGGAGGTCGCGCACGCCGCCCAGGCCGAGGCGGCGATGCGCCGTCACGACCTCACGCTGACGCACGCGGTTCGGGAGTGGGAAGAGCGCAACGGCCGGGTCGCCCGGCCGTTCCGCCTGCGCGTCGAGGTTCTGCCGCTCACGACTGCCGGCATCTGGTGGATCGGCGAGAACGCGATCGCCGTCGACGAGCTGCTGCGCGACGACACTTCGAGCTACGCGCTCGCGCTGGAACCCATCGTCGAGCGGATGGCCGGCCGCGACGACTGACGCCGCAAGCCCAGAACGGCGAGCACGGCGATCGGCACGAGCGCGACGTGCATGAGCGAGAGCGCGACCGCGGTGCCGAGGTCGAACCCGACGGTCAGGGGCATGAGGGGGATGCTGACGATCAGCAGCACGGGCGCCGCGACGAGCGCAGCCGGAGTCACCCAGCGCCGACGCGGGCCGAGCACCGCGACGACCGCGAGCGCGAGCCCGAGCGGGATCGCCGACATCGCCGCGACCACGAGCGGCGACAGCTCGACGCCGTCGGCCCCGGGGAATCGGAGGGAGGCGCCGGCGAGGCCGGCGAACGCGAAGATCGCGAGGTTGACGAGCACGGCCGCGGCGACCGCGGCGAGGACGAGGATCGGTCGGTTGAGTCGCATGCCTTCACCGTGCCCGGCCGCGGACGACGCCGCGTACACCGACCGGCGTCATCCGCGCCGCCCGCGATGCTCCCGCGGGAGTGCCTCCCGGGGGGAGCGGGTACCGATCAGGCCGGGATCGGGGTGACCGCCGAGCGACCCCGGGCACCATCCGGACACCTGTGGGACACTGAGACGTACCTGCCCGGTACCTCGCGTTCTACTCTCCGGGAGCTCCTCGCCCCATGTGCGGCATCGTCGGCATCGTCTCGTCGAACCCGGTGAACCAACAGGTGTACGACGCGCTCGGCCTCCTGCAGCATCGCGGCCAGGACTCCACGGGCATCGCCACCGCCGAGGGCTCGATCATCCACATGCACAAGGCCAAGGGCCAGGTGCGGGAGGCCTACCGCACGCGCGACATGCGCACGCTGCTCGGAACCATGGGCCTCGGCCACGTGCGCTACGCGACCCGCGGCGACGCGAGCAAGGAGCAGGAGGCGCAGCCGTTCTACGTGAACGCGCCCTACGGCATCGTGCTCGTGCACAACGGCAACCTCACCAATACGCGTGAACTGACCCGCGAGCTGTTCGACGTCGACCGCCGCCACCTCAACACCAACTCCGACACCGAACTGCTCGTCAACGTGCTCGCCCACGAACTGCAGCAGCAGGTGCGCGGCACGACGCTCGACCCCGACCAGGTGTTCGACGCGATCGAGCGGCTGCACGAGCGGGTCGAGGGCTCCTACGCCGCGATCGCGCTCATCGCCGGCCACGGCCTGCTCGCCGTGCGCGACCCCTTCGGCATCCGCCCGCTCGTGCTCGGCCGCAAGCCCGCGGGGCTCGTCGGCTACGAGTGGATGGTCGCGAGCGAGTCGCTCGCGCTCGAGTCGGCCGGCTACGAGTTCGTGCGCGACCTCGCGCCGGGCGAGGCGGTGTTCATCAGCCGCGACGGCGAGATGTTCAGCCGCCAGTGCGCGAAGAACCCCGTGCTCATCCCGTGCTCGTTCGAGTACGTCTACCTCGCCCGCCCCGACTCGATCATGAACGGCATCTCGGTCTACGAGGCGCGGCTGCGGCTCGGTGACCGGCTCGCCGACACGATCGCGAAGTACACGCCCTCGGGAGCGATCGACGTCGTCATGCCGATCCCCGACAGCTCGCGGCCCGCCGCCATGCAGGTCGCGCAGAAGCTCGGCATCCCGTACCGCGAGGGGTTCTACAAGAACCGCTACGTCGGCCGCACCTTCATCATGCCCGGGCAGGAGCAGCGCTCGAAGAGCGTGAAGCAGAAGCTCAACGCGATGTCGAGCGAGTTCGCGGGCAAGAACGTGCTCATCGTCGACGACTCGATCGTGCGCGGCACGACGAGCACCGAGATCGTCGACATGGCCCGCCAGGCGGGGGCGAACTCGGTGACGTTCACGTCGGCCGCCCCGCCGGTGCGCTTCCCCCACGTGTACGGCATCAACATGCCGACGCGGCATGAGCTCATCGCGGCGGGACGCAAGATCCCCGACATCAACCGCGCCCTCGGCTCGGACTACCTCATCTACCAGGAGGTCGCCGACATGCAGGCGGCGATCCTCGAAGGGTCCGACATCGAGGCGCTCGAGATGTCGTGCTTCACGGGCGACTACGTGACGGGCACCGTCACCGACGAGTACCTCGCCTGGGTCGAGTCGAACCAGGCTTCCTGAGCTCTCAGGAGTTGACCGCTCAGGAGGGGCCGGCGTCGGTGATCTCGTCGCGGGCGACCGTCACGGTGCGGGCGCGGCGCTTCGAGACGGTGTCGAGGACGAGCGCGAGGAGCGCTCCGAGGGCGACGCCCGCCGGGATGCCGTAGAGGCAGAAGTACGCGTACGACGCCGCGAACCCGACGTTCGGGTCGGCGGGGAACAGGCTCGTCAGGATGAGGGTGACGAGCGCTCCGAGCATCGCCCCGACGATCAGGAACACCCCGATCCGCGGGGCGCGGCGGATGCTGACCTCGGACTCGCTCACTCCCCCATTGTCTCCCACCGCAGCGGCAGGTGCTCGGCGAGCGTCGCCCGCTGCCCCGATGCCGTGACCCGCAGGTCGGCGACCGCCGCCTCCCAGCTCAGGGAGCCGGTGGCGAGCGCGATCCAGGTGGGGGCATCCGTCTCGACCACGTTGGGCGGGGTGCCGCGCGTGTGCCGCGGCCCGGGTACCGCCTGCACCGCGCCGAAGGGCGGTACGCGCACCTCGACCGTGTGCCCCTCGGCCTCGGCGGCGAGTTGCTCGAGCAGGAACCGGGAGGCCAGGGCGAGCGTCGCTCGGTCCTCCGCGCCGGCCAGGGCGGACCGCACCGCGGCGCGTCCCTCGTCGAGGGCGATCCGACGCCGGACGCTCATCCCTGCGCCCGTGCGCGGCGCACGAGCAGGAAGACGCCGGCGCCGCCGAGGCCGATCACGACGACCCCGAGCACCGCGACGAGCGGCATCCAGCCCGGGCCGCCCTCCGCGCCGTCGGAACCGTCGGAGCCGTCGCCGCCGAGCACGTCGGTGCCGATCGGCTGACCCGTCAGGTCGCAGTCGCCGACATCCATCGTCACGGTGATCGGGTCGAACGCCTCGCCCTCGGGGTAGTTCGGGAAGGCCGCCTCGCCCTCCGCGGTGAGCGCCGTCGGGGCGGCGTCGATCGTGATGAGCCCGTCGACGGGCGTGAGATCCTGCCCCGCGAGGTCGACCGTGAGGAACGGGGCCTCGACGACCGCCACCTCGTCGCCGTCCATCGTCGGTCCGCTCACGTCGAGCAGCAGCAGGCCCGTGCCGTCGCCCCGCACGACGAGCACGGGGTTCGCGATGGTCGTGTCGAGGATGCCGCCGTGACCGGTGAAGCGCACCGAGCCGGCGAACGAGACCGAACCGTTGGGATCGCGGGGGTCGACCCGGCCGCTCACCCCCGGGAACGAGAAGGTCGGGGTCGCGTACGTCGCCCCCTCGTCGACCGTCCACTCGCCGTTCGCGATCGCGCCGTCGATGTAGGCGCGGAACGACTCCTTGAAGCCCCAGTCGAGCGTCGCCGCCCGCACCTCGCACCCGGGGGCCTGGGCGTGCGCGGCACTCGGCACGAGCACCGCGGCCGCGGCGACGGTCAGCGCGGCGAGGAGGCGGATCATGCCCCCATCCTGCCTCGATAGGGTCGGAGAGTGCGCATCCTCGTCCTCGGCTCCGGTGCCCGCGAGCACGCCATCGTCACCGCGCTCCTCGCGGAAGGTGCCGGGCATGCGATCGTGGCCGCGCCCGGCAACGCCGGCATCGCCGCCGACGTCGAGGTGATCGGGCTCGACCCCACCGACGGCGGCCTCGTCGCCGAGTATGCGCGCGACAACGGCATCGAGCTCGTCGTCGTCGGTCCGGAGGCGCCGCTCGTCGCGGGCGTCGCCGACGCGGTGCGCCGGGCCGGCATCCCCGTGTTCGGACCCGACCGTGCGGCCGCCGCGCTCGAAGGCTCGAAGACCTTCGCCAAACGCATCATGGAAGCTGCGGGCGTGCCGACCGGGCGGGCCGTGCGGGCCCGCACCCGCGACGAGGTCGCCGCCGCGCTCGACGGGTTCGGCGCGCCGCACGTCGTCAAGGCCGACGGTCTCGCCGCCGGCAAGGGCGTGCTCGTCACCGACGACCGGGATGCGGCGCTGGCCCACGCCGACCACTACCTCCAGCAGGGCGACGTGCTCGTCGAGGAGTACCTCTCCGGCCCCGAGGTGTCGCTGTTCTTCCTCGCCGACGGGCACGACGTGCTGCCGCTCAGCCCCGCGCAGGACTACAAGCGCGCCCACGACGGCGACGCCGGACCGAACACCGGCGGCATGGGCGCCTACTCGCCGCTGCCCTGGCTGGATGCCGACTTCGGTTCCGAGGCGGCGTTCGTCGACGAGGTGCGGCGCACGATCGCGCTCCCCACGATCCGTGCCCTCGAGGCCGAGGGCACCCCCTTCGCCGGGCTGCTCTACTGCGGACTCGTGCTCACGCCGAACGGCATCCGCGTCATCGAGTTCAACGCGCGCTTCGGCGACCCCGAGACCCAGGTCGTGCTGCCGCGTCTCGTCACCCCGCTGTCGGGCCTGTTGCTCGCCGCGGCCACGGGCGGTCTCGCGGGGCTGCCCGACCCGGAGTTCTCGCCCGAGGTCGCGGTCGTCGTCGTGCTCGCGAGCGAGGGCTATCCCGAGAACCCCGTCACGGGGCGTGAGTTGACGGGCGTCGATTCCGCCCTGCCCGCCGGCGTCACGATCGCCCACGCGGCGACGGCGCGCGACGGCGACCGGCTGCTCGCGACCGGGGGCCGGGTGCTCGGCGTCGTGGCGCGCGCCGAGGGGTTCGCGGCCGCGCGACGCTCCGCCTACGACGTGCTCGGGTCGATCGGACTCGAGGGCGGCCACTACCGTCGCGACATCGCGGAGAGGGTCTTATGACATCCGATTCCCGGCTCGAAGCCCTCGGCTGGCACCACGTCTACTCGGGCAAGGTGCGCGACCTCTACCGGTCGCCCGCACATCCGGGCCGCCTGCTCGTGCTCGCCTCCGACCGGGTGAGCGCCTTCGACCACATCCTGTCGCCCGCGATCCCCGGCAAGGGCGCGATGCTCACGCAGCTGTCGCTGTGGTGGTTCCACCGGCTCGGCGAGCCGACGCACCTCGCCGCGGCGCACCCGTCGAACGGCGAGCACCTGCCGGAGGACATCGCGGCGAAGGCGATGATCGTGCACGAGCTCGACATGTTCCCCATCGAGTGCGTCGTGCGCGGCTACCTCGTCGGCTCCGGATGGGCCGAGTACCGGGTCTCGCAGGCGGTGTGCGGCATCCGCCTTCCCGCCGGACTAAACGAGGGCGACGAGTTGCCCGAGCCGATCTTCACGCCGGCTTTCAAGGCCCCGATGGGCGAGCACGACGAGAACATCACGTTCGAGCGGATGGTGGAGCTCGTCGGCACCTCGGACGCCCAGCTGCTGCGCGAGATGAGCCTGCGCATCTTCGCGTCGGCGTCGGCGGTCGCGACGCGGCGCGGCCTCGTGCTCGCCGACACGAAGTTCGAGTTCGGGCGCGACCCGCGCTCGGGATCGGTCGTGCTCGCCGACGAGGTGCTCACGTCGGACTCGAGCCGCTACTGGGACGCGCAGACCTACGCGGCGGGTGGTGCGGGGCGTCTGGAGAGCTTCGACAAGCAGATCGTGCGCGACTGGCTCGACGCGAACTGGGATCGCACGGGCCGGCCGCCGGAGCTGCCCGCCGACATCGTCGAGCGCACCGCGGCGCGGTACCGCGAACTGAACGACCGGTTCCTCGCGGAGTGAGGGCGCGGCCGTGACGCTCCAGTTGCGCGAGGTCGGCTGGGCCGATCCCGTTGGCGAACGGCTGCGTGCCGAGCAGGTCGCGGAGGTCGCGGCCCGGTACGCCGACCTCGAGGGCGGCGAACCCGGCCCGCCACCGACCGCCGCCGACGTGACGCTGTTCGTCGTCGCCTATCGCGAGGAGACCCCGGTCGGGTGCGGCGGTCTCCGCCCGCTCGACGCGACCCACGGCGAGGTGAAGCGCATGTACGTCGTGCCCGCGGCACGCGGCACGGGTGTCTCGTCGGCGATCCTGCGCGGGCTCGAGGACGCGGCGCGCGCCCGGGGCTGGGACCGGCTCGTGCTGGAGACCGGCGAACGTCAGCCCGACGCGATGCGGCTGTACGAGCGCGAGGGGTATCGCCGCATCCCGAACTTCGGGTACTACGTCGACTCGCCGCTCTCGCGCTGCTACGAGAAGCGTCTCGCGGAATAACGTCCCGCCGCGACCTGTTGGTAGATGACATGACAACCACTTCGGGGCAGCTCGCGGCCGACACCGCCATGGGCGCGGTGACGCTGCACGTCGCCGACCTGGATGCCATGACGGCTTACTACCGAGATGCCGTCGGCCTGCAGGTGGTCGACGCCGCGGGTCCCCGCGTGACCCTCGGCCGCGGTGAGCGCGCGGTCGTCGTGCTCGAGCACTCGCCCGACCTGCGCCACGCCGCCCCCGGGCAGGCCGGCCTCTTCCACACGGCCATCCTGTTCGACAGCCGCGCCGCGCTCGCCGCCGCGGTGTACTCGGTCGCCCAACGGCATCCCGGCACGTTCACAGGATCGAGCGACCACCTCGTGAGCCAGGCGTTCTACTTCGACGACCCCGAGGGCAACGGCGTCGAGCTCTACTGGGACCGCGACCGCACCGAGTGGAGTTGGACGCACGGCACCGTCGAGATGGGCACCGTCTTCCTCGACCCGAACCGGTTCCTGCAGGAGCACCTCACCGAGGAGGGGCTCGCGGGCGCCGGATGGGGTGACGCGAGGGTGGGACACATCCACCTCTCCGTCGGTGACATCGCCACGGCGCGCGAGTTCTACGTGAGCCGACTCGGGTTCGCCGAGACGCTCGACTACGGCGGGCAGGCGCTCTTCGTGTCGGCGGGCGGCTACCACCACCACATGGCGATGAACGTGTGGCGCTCGCGCGGCGCCGGTCGCCGTCAGCAGACTCTCGGCCTCGGCCGGGTCGACATCGCGGTGCCCGGCGCCGACGACCTCGGCGAGCTCGGCGAACGGCTGCGGCACTACGGGCAGGCGCCCCGCGACACGGGCGAGGCGCTGGAGTTCGACGACCCGTGGGCCAACCTCATCCGCGTGACGACCGAGGCGCGTTCCTAACTCTCGGCCTGAGGCGGGTTCGTCGATGGGTGGTGGCCGAGCACCGGCCTGGCCGAGAGTTCGGAACCGATGGCGCGCGCCGGTTTCGCGTCGGGACGCAGACCGACCCGCACCGACGCGTGCGCCCGCGCGTGGAGCATCGCCGACTCGATCTCGCCGAGCGGATGGATGTCGCCGACGAGCGCCGCGAGCGCCGCGGCGTCAGGTCGTGCGAGGAACGCGACCGCCTCACGCAGGTGCTCCGGGGCGACGTCCCGCCCGCCGCGGATCGTGACACCGCCCAACGCCCAGGCGACATCGGGCACGCCCACGAAGTCGAGAACGATCGGCGGGCGTCGCGGGAGGCGGACCCGCTGCAGTGCGACGGCGAGCCCGTCCGCGGTCGCCTCGCCCGCGGCGGCCGCGCCGAGCTCCTCCGCCGCCGCGCGGCGCTCCCGGTCACCGTCGAGGGCGAGCACGGTGGCCCCCTCGGCGACCGCGGCGACGACTGCCGTCAGCCCCCGCATCCCGCAACCCACGACGACGACGACCGCTCCCGCGATCGGGCGGACTTCGCGTGCGACCCCGAGAGCAGCCATCGCGCTCGCCGTCGCGCACGACGCGGGCGCGACGAGCTCGGCGGGCAGCGCCTCGGGCACCACGACCACCGGGGTGCGCGCCCGCAGGTGCACATGGGTGGCGAACCCGCCCGAGAGCTCCCAGCCGCGCTCGAGCCGGCTGCGACCGTAACGTCGTCGCGATCCGCACGTCTGCGGCATCCCCGCGGAGCACCGTCGGCACCGCCCGCACCCGCCGACACCCCAGACGATGCGCTGGCCGGGCACGAGGTGCCGGCCGTCGAGATCGCGGGGGGCGCGGCCGGGACCGAGCGCGGCCACGTGCCCGACCACCTCGTGACCGAGCACGAGGGGCACCGGGGCGGCGTCGGAGCCCTGCACGACGCGCACGTCGCACCCGCAGATCGTCGCGAGTTCGACGGCGACGAGCGCCTCGCCCGGGGCGAGGTCGACGACCGGCACGGCGATCGCCTCGAACGGCACGCCGACGCCCCGGAAGACGCGCGCTTCGAAACCGCCCGCCACCGGGATCCCCGCCCCGCCCGACCGGGGGTGCGCCTGCCTGACCGTGCGCATCAGAGCGCCGACGGTACCCGCCCCGTCCGGCTCCCAGGTTGCCGAGAGGTGAACGTCGCGCGTTCGCGCCGCCGCCGCGTAGCGTGGGGCCGTGGGTCCCTGGCGGCGGTTCTCGCGCGCGGCACTGGCTGCGGCATGCGTCGCCGTCGTCGCGGGCTGCGCGATCACGCCGCCCGCGCTCGAACCGCCCGACGGTCGGCTGCGCTGGGTGTCGACGGTCGACAAGCGCGCGCTGCTCAGCGACGAGGCCGTCGAGCGGATCGTCGACCCCGCTGGTCCGGGATGCTCGGCCGCGGTGGGGGTCCGTGGCGAGGTCGTGTGGACCGGGGCGACGGGCCTCGCCGATGTCGCAGCCGGCACGCCGGTGACTCCCGCGACACGCTTCGACATGGCGTCGGTCGCCAAGCAGTTCACCGCGACGGCGGTGCTCATGCTGCACCGGGAGGGCGCCCTCGAGCTCTCCGACCCGGTGGCGGCCCACGTCGACGGGCTTCCCGCGTGGGGCCGCACCGTCACCCTCGACCAGCTGCTGCACCACACGAGCCGCGTGCGCGACTACTGGATCCGCCTCGAAGCCGACGGGCTCTCCTGGTCCGACCCGGTCGACCACGCCCAGACGGTCGACGCGATCCGACAGATGCCGACCCGCGAGCCGGGCGAGGGCTACCTGTACTCCAACTCCAACTACGTGCTGCTCGCCGAGGTCGTGCACCGGGCGTCGGGCTCGCCGTTGCCGCAGTTCCTGACCGACCGGATGTTCGCTCCGCTCGGTCTCGCGATGGACCCGACGCCCCTCCTCGACGCCCCCGATGTCGCGCGATCGTACGACGCCGACGGTGCGCTGTTGTCGCCCGCGTGGGCGGCCTACGGCCCGATGGGCATCTTCACGACCCCGAGCGAACTCGTGCGCTGGGGCGACCAATACCGCACGGGCGACCTCGTGCAGGACTTCGCCGAGGGCGCCGTCGACCAGGGCACGGGCGAGTTCTACGGGGCGGGCATCGACCTCGAGGCGAACGGGCGCCTCAACCACAACGGCCGCTTCGGCGGGCACATCACGACCTTCACCGTCTCGGCGGACCGCGCGACGACGATCTCGGTGATGTGCAACGGGCACGCCTCCCCCCGGCTCGACCTCGACGCGGCTCTCTGGGAGATCTGGGACGCCGCCGCTCCCGACGTCGAGGCCGACGAGGCCGCCGGGTGAGCCGCGCCCTCGCGGTCGTGCTCGCTCCGATCGTGCTCGCCCAAGCGCGTCGCCTCCGCGCGTCGACGCCCCTGCTGCCCGAACCCGCGGGCGACCGGGTCGGGGGATCGGGCGGGTTGCGACTCGTCGTCGTGGGCGACTCGACGGCGGTCGGCACGGGAGCGTCGTCGCCCGCGGCCGCGCTGCCGGGCGAACTCGGCCGACGGCTCGGCGCACGGTGGCGGGTCGTCGGTGCGAACGGCGCCACCGCGGCGGATGTGCTGCGCGCCCACATCGACGAGGCGGCGGGCGGCCCGGCGGATGTCGCGGTGCTCGTCGTCGGCTGGAACGACGCGATGGGCCTGCGCTCGCCCCGCGCGTTCGCCCGCGACCTCCACCATCTGCTCGATCGGTTGGGCGCCGCGAGTCCCGAGGCGCGGCTCGTCGTCGTCGCCCCGCCCGAGTTCGGCCGATTCGCGGTGCTGCCGCGTCCGCTGCGCTCGGCTCTCGCCTCCTCGGCGGCGGGGCTGCGTCGCGTCGCGCGGCGCGTGGCCGTCTCGCGGGGCGCGGTCGTCGCGCCCGGCTTCGACGGGCTGACGGTCGCCTCCGACGGGTTCCACCCCGACGAGCACGGCTACGCGCGTCTGGCCGCGGGCATCGCCTCCGCCCTCGGCGAGCCGACCCCCGGCGAGCCGGGTCGCGACCCGGACGCCTAGACTGGCACCAGTCGTCCCGTCCCCTTCGCAAGGAGAGCCGTGCCCACGATCGTCGTCGAGGTCATGCCCAAGGCGGAGCTGCTCGACCCCGCCGGCAAGGCCGTCGCGGGGGCCCTCCGCCGCGAGGGGAACAGCCCGTTCACCGACGTGCGCATCGGCAAGCGCTTCGAGCTCACCGTCGAGGGCGAGGTGACGGATGCCGTGCTCGCCCAGGCGCAGAAGCTCGCCGACGACCTGCTGAGCAACGCCGTCATCGAGGACGTCGTCAAGATCTCCGTGCTCGAGAGCACCCCCGCCTGATGCGCATCGGCGTCGTCACCTTCCCGGGCTCGCTCGACGACCGCGACGCGCAGCGCGCGGTGCGCATCGCGGGCGCCGAGCCCGTCGCCCTCTGGCACGGCGACCACGACCTGCACGGCGTCGACGCGATCGTGCTGCCGGGCGGCTTCTCGTACGGCGACTACCTCCGGTGCGGCGCGATCGCGGCGCGATCGCCGATCATGAGCGAAGTCGTCGACGCCGCGAACGCCGGCATGCCGGTGCTCGGCATCTGCAACGGCTTCCAGATCCTCGTCGAGGCGCACCTGCTGCCCGGGGGTCTCATCCGCAACGACCACGGCGACTTCGTCTGTCGCGACCAGGGCCTGCGCGTCGAGAACGCGTCGACGGCGTGGACCAACGGGTTCGAGCAGGGTCAGGAGATCACGATCCCGTTGAAGAACGGCGAGGGCGGCTTCATCGCCGACGACGAGACGCTCAAGCGACTCGACGGCGAGGGTCTCGTCGCCTTCCGCTACACCGGACTCAACCCCAACGGGTCGCTCGACGACATCGCCGGGCTCACGAACGCCGCGGGCAACGTCGTCGGCCTCATGCCGCACCCCGAGCACGCAGTCGAGCCCGGGTTCGGCCCGGACACCCCGGCCGCGATGCGCTCCGGCGTCGACGGGCTCACGTTCTTCACGAGCGTGCTGCGGCACGCACTCGCGCGGGCATGACGCCCGGACGGCTCTTCCGGGTCGTCGCGATCGCCGAGGCGATCACCTGGACGCTCCTGATCACGGGGCTCGTGCTGCGCGCGACGACGGGCTGGGCACTCGGGGTGACGATCGGCGGCGGCATCCACGGCTTCGTGTTCCTCACCTACGCCGCGACCGCGCTGCTCGTCGGCATCGATCGCCGCTGGTCGCCGGGGCTCGTCGTGCTCGCGGTCGTCGCCGCGATCGTGCCCTACGCGACCATCCCGGTCGAGCTCGGACTGTCGCGCCGCGGCCGGCTCGACGGCGACTGGCGGGTGGCTCCCGATCCCTCGGGTGACCGCTCGCCGCTCGACGCCCTCGTGCGGTGGTTCGTGCTCCGCCCGGTCGTGCTGATCGTCGTCGCCGCGGTCGCCGTGGTCGCGATCTTCACGGTGCTCCTGATCGTCGGGCCGCCCGGGGGGCGCTGACCCCTAGCCGCTCGAGCGCTCCCACGCGCCGCGCACGAGGTCTTCCAGCACCGCGCCGTCGACCGCGTCGAGCCGCTTCAGGTACAGGCATCCTCGTCCGGTCGTGTGCGGACCGAGCCGTTCGAACAGCGGGTCGGCGGGACCGTAGTCGTCGTAGACCCCGTAGATCGTCAGAGCCGCCTTGCGCGGCGAGAACCCCACGACGAACCACTCGTTCGTGCCGGTCGTGTTCGTGTACGGCGCCGAGCCGAACCCCACCATCGACGGACCCCACATGACGGCGGGCTGCCCGGTCACGCGGTGCATGAGCTCCCGCACGGCGTGACCCTCCGCCCGGCGCCGCGCGTCGGGCACCGCGTCGAGGAACGCGGTGACGTCGGCATCCGTCGGCCGGGTCGCGATCGCCATGGGCGTCACGGTAGCCGAGGATGCCGACATCCGCGTCAGGTGAGGTCGCGCCGCCAGGTCGTCGCCGCGCCGATCGCCCCGAAGACGACGGCGTACGCCGCGAGCACGAGTCCGCCCTGCCACCACTCCAGCGGAGCGGGACCGGCTCCGGCGCCCGCGATCACGCTGAAGAAGCTCGCGCCGACGAGCGCGTCGCCCGCAGCGCCCGGGAGGAAGCGTCCCACCTCGGCGAGCCAGTCGGCGAAGGCCGCGGCGGTGCGCAGGATGGGCTCGACGAACTGCGTGAAGGCGAGGATCGCGACGATCGAGCCGACCTGGCTCGGGATGAGCACACCGACACCCACGCCGACGAGGCCCCACACCGCCATGGCGAGCACGATCCGGCCGACCAGAAGCCAGGTGTCGCCGTCGTCGAGCAGCGTCTGCTGCCCCACCGCGGCGAGCGATGCGGCGCCGAGGCCCAACGACCCCGCGAGGCCCACGACGCCGTAGAGCGCCCCGACGACGAGCGCCACGACCGCCTTCGCCGCGAGGACGACGGCGCGGTGCGGCGTCGCGAGGAACGCGGTCGCGAGGGTGCGGTGACGCACCTCGTTGGTGATCGACATGGCCCCGAAGATGACCGGGAAGACGAAGCCCGTGGCCGTCGTCATGCTGTAGACGAGCGGCGCGAGGAAGCCTTCGGGGAGGGCGGCACCCGCCTCCTCGGGCGCGAGGCTCAGGAGCAGGCCGATGCCCACAGCGGCCAGGGCGACGTAGCCGAACAGGATGAGACCGAGCACCCACCACAAGCGGGTGGTGACGACCTTGCGGAGCTCGGAGGCCACCGCACGCACGAACGCGGTCATCGCGACCGCCCCCCTTCCGCGCCGCGCTCCGGATCGGCGACGAGCGCGAGGAACTCGTCCTCGAAACCGGCGCCCGAGGCGGCGAGCGCGCTGAGCGGGACGCCCGCGGCGAGTGCGAGACGCCCGACCTCGGCGGGTGGCAACTCGACGACGAGGCCCTCGGGCGTGGGCCGCGGTGTCTGCCCGGCCGCCGTGAGCGCGGCGGCGAGAGCCGCGCGGTCGGGGGCGTCGACGACGGACGTCACGGTGCCGCCGGTCCCTTCGAGGCCCGACAGCGGGCCGACGAAGCGCAGCCGGCCGCCCGCGATCACGACGACGTCGTCGACCGTCTGCCGCACCTCGCTGAGCAGGTGCGACGAGACGAGGATCGTGCGCCCCTCGGCGGCGAGCGCCTGCAGGAACGAGCGGATCCAGCGGATGCCCTCGGGGTCGAGGCCGTTGATGGGTTCGTCGAGCACGAGCACGCCGGGGTCGCCGAGCAGCGCGGTCGCGAGACCGAGCCGCTGGCGCATCCCGAGCGAGTAGCCGCCGACGCGACGGTCGGCGTAGGGCGCCATGCCGGTCTGCTCGAGCACCGCCTCGACGCGCGACGCCGGGATGCCCGCGGCCGTCGCGACGACGCCGAGGTGGGCGCGACCCGAGCGACCCGGATGGAACGCCGCCTCGAGCGATGCGCCGACCGTCTGCATCGGGCGGTCGAGGTCGCGGTAGCGCTTGCCGCCGATCGTGGCGGTGCCGCTCGTCGCCGCGACGAGACCGAGCAGCATCCGGAGCGTCGTCGTCTTGCCGGCCCCGTTGGGTCCGAGGAATCCCGTGACCCGCCCGGGTTGGACGGTGAAGTCGAGGCCGTCGACGGCGGTGACGGAGCCGAAACGCTTCGTCACCCCCTCGAAGACGAGCGTCTGTCCCTGCGTCATGCCTCCACGTTATCGACGGCCGTCGTCGCCCGACTCCCCCTCGAGACGGAGATCGTCGGCGCGTTGCACCGGCACCGACTGCGTGAAGCTCTGCTGCCGACGTTCGGCATCCGCCGACCCGCTGAACATGCCCTCGTGCGGCTCCTGTTTCGCGCGCTTCCGGGCACGGGCGGGCTGCTCGATCATCGACACGCGGGTGCGCGGGAGGGCCTCGTGGTGCTGCTCGTGCAGCCACTCGACCATCGCCTCGCGCACGTTGCAGCGCAGATCCCACAGGGCGCCCGCGTTCTGCGCGGTGACGACGATGCGTACCCGCACGTACCCGCCGGTGGCGCCCGTGATCTGCAGCGACGAGGAGCGGCGATCCCAGAGCGGGTCGGCGTCGAGCACCTCCGCGAGGTGGGCCCGCATCTCGGCGGGACTGACGCTCCAGTCGAGGTCGAGTTCGACGCTGCCGATGATCTCGCTGCCGCGGCGGGTCCAGTTCTCGAACGGCGTCGTCGTGAAGTAGGTCGAGGGCAGCACGAGCCGGCGGTCGTCCCAGATGTGCACGACGACGTAGGTGAGGGTGATCTCCTCGATGCGTCCCCACTCCCCCTCGGCGATGACGATGTCGTCGACGCGGATGGCATCCGAGAACGCGAGCTGGAGGCCCGCGAACACGTTCGCGAGCGTCGACTGGGCCGCGATGCCCGCGACGACGCTCAGCACGCCGGCGGAGGCGAGGACGCTCGCACCGACCGCCTGCACCTCGGGGAAGGTGAGCAGGATCGCCCCGAGCGCGAGCACCGCGATCAGCACGTAGGTCACGCGGCGCAGGATGCTCACCTGGGTGTGCACGCGGCGCGCGACGCGGTTGTCGGCGACGTCCATCCGATAGCGCGTAAGGACGCGCGCGTACAGCACGCCCGCGACGCCGGCGAGCAGCCAGGCGCCGGCCGCGATCATCGCGATCGCGAGACCGTGCAGGATGCCGCCGCGCCAGTCGGCGAGCTCGGCGGGCAGGGCCGTCGTGACGGCGATCGCGAGCGCACCGAGCGCGACGAGCACCCGGAACGGTCGTCGCATGCGGCCGAGCAGCTTCGGATCCCACGCCTTCCGTCGTGCGAGCAGCCGGATCGGCACCGCCACGAGCGCGACGACGACCACGGCGATGACGAGCGCGACGCCGACAGCCACGGCGAATCGGGTCCAGTCGGTGAGTTCGGGCACGGGTGGGGCTCCCTCCGGTCCGCCTCCACGCTAGCTCGGCCGACGACGGCCGCGCGGCTACGCTGGCCCGATGGCGGCGACGACGCGAGCGGGTCGACGTGGGCGCCTGCGGCTCGCGACCCTGCGCGAGAACGTCTCCGCGCGCCTCTGGCCGACGCCGGTCGCCGCGATCGCCGCGGCGGTGCTGCTCGGCATCGCGGTGCCGCTCCTCGATGCCGCCGTCGACGACGACCTTCCAGGATGGCTCGCCGCCGTGCTCTTCTCGGGCGGCCCGGACGCGGCACGCGCGGTGCTGTCGGCGATCGCCGGTTCCCTCGTGTCGGCGACGACGCTCACGTTCTCGCTGACGGTGGTCGCTCTGCAACTGGCGAGCAGCCAGGCATCCCCGCGGGTGCTGCGGATGTTCGCCCGCGACCGCGTCGTGCACCGCACCCTCGCGATCTTCCTCGCGACGTTCGCCTTCGCGCTCACCGTGCTGCGCACGGTCCGCGACGCCGACGAGGGCGGCGACGCGACCGTCCCGCGCCTCGCGATCACGCTCGCCTTCGTCTTCACCGTGACGAGCGTCGTCATGCTCGTGCTCTTCCTCGCCCACCTCGCGCGCCAGCTGCGCCTCGAGACGGTGATGCGCGACGTCCACCGCGAGACCACGGCGACGATCGACCTCGTCCGCGGCGCCGTCGACGATCCGGAGGCCGCAGCCCCGCCGATGACGAGGCCCGACACCGCGCGCCCGATCCTGGCGACGTCGTCGGGATTCGTCACCGATGTCGACCGCGACGATCTCGTCGCTGTCGCGCGCGCGCACGATGTCGTGATCGAACAGGCGCGTGCCGTCGGCGCCAACGTGATCGAGGGCACACCGGTCGCGTTCTGGTGGCCTCGCGACCCCCTGCGGCATCCCGAAACGGATGAGGCGGATGACCTCGGCCCGCGCATCCTCGCCGCGTTCGGGGTGGGCTACGAGCGCACGTCGGCACAGGATGTCGGCTTCGGGCTGCGGCAACTCGTCGACATCGCCACCCGGGCGGTCTCACCGGGCGTCAACGATCCGACGACGGCGGTCCATGCGCTCGGCCACATCTCCGCGGTCCTCGCCGACTTGGCCCGGCTGCCGGAGCAACCCCCGGTGCTGCGCGACGACGACGGCGTCCCCCGCCTCGCGGTCCGGCGCCACGACTTCGCCGACTTGCTGGAGCTGGGGGTCGCCCAAGCACGCCGCTATGGCGCGAGCGACCCGGAGGTGGCTGCTCGTCTCTTCGGTCTGCTTCGCGACGTCGCGTACGCCACGCGACGCGATGCCGACCGTGCCGCGATCGCCGCCCAGCTGGAGCGCCTCGAGGGGACGGTCGCGACGGCGGGCTACGACGCGACGGAGCTCGAGCGTTTCTCGAGACTGTCCGAGACCGTACGCGCGGCCCTCTCCGGGATCTGGATCTGAGCTCAGCCGAGCGCGACGACGACGACCGCGACGAGCAGCACGAGCGAGAACGGCAGCCAGATCGCCCGTTCGACGACGCTGCGGGTGATCGCGTTGAGCACGGTGCCGACGACGAGCAGCCCGACCACCACCCACGCGACGACGGGAAGCCACGCGTCGGGGACGGGCGCCCAGACCGGGATGCCGGCGCGGCGTGCGACCGCGAGGCCCACCCCGGTCCACACGACCACGGCGACGGCACTCGAGAGGCGCAGGCGCGGCGGCAGCACCCCCGGATTGGTTCCGCCGTACGCGGCGCGACCCCAGGGCGCTCCTGCGGCGAGCGCGAGCTGGAAGGCGACGAGCACCGCGAACAGCACCGACGCGAGGACTCCGGAAACGATCACCTGATGTTTCTACCAGATATATTGAGGACGTGGCCCGCCTCACCCAGACCGACCTCGCCGTGCTCGCCGCACTGAGCATCGCCCCCGCAACCGGCTACGCCATCCGTGAGGCGCTCACGACGCATGTGCGGGCGTTCTGGAGCGAGAGCTTCGGCCAGATCTACCCCGCACTCACCCGTCTGCGTGCCGCCGGACTCGTCGAGACCGAGTCGGGCGACCGCACGGGCTCCTCGGTCCACCGACTCTCCGCCGCGGGCCGCGCACGGCTCGTCGAGCTGCTGCGCGAGCCGCCCGTCGCGACGCCCCCGCGCAACGGGATGCTGCTGCGTCTGTTCTTCGGCAGCGTGACGGGCGTCGAGGCGTGCCGCACCCTCGTCGTCGAGTCCCGCGAGCGCGCCGTGGCGATGCTCGCCGAGCTCGCCCGCGAGCGGGACGCGGCCGAACGCGACGACGCGAACGCCGAGCACCGGCCGTACTGGCTCATGACGATCTCGGCGGGCGAGCACACGGCGCGCGCCGCCGTGGCGTGGGCCGACGAGACGCTCGCCGAACTCGACCGCCTCGCCGGAAACTAGGATCGAGGCGATGATCGACTCGACCGCGAACGCCGCCGCCACTCCCGAGCGAGAGCAGCCCTACGCGGCGCTCGGACTCAAGCCGGACGAGTACCAGAGGATCCGCGACATCCTCGGCCGCCGCCCCACGTCGGGCGAGCTCGCGATGTACTCGGTCATGTGGAGCGAGCACTGCTCCTACAAGTCGAGCAAGGTGCACCTGCGGCAGTTCGGCCAGAAGGTCTCGGACGACATGCGGAAGAACCTCATGGTGGGCATGGGCGAGAACGCGGGCGTCGTCGACATCGGCGAGGGCTGGGCGGTCACCTTCAAGATCGAGAGCCACAACCACCCGTCGTACATCGAGCCGTTCCAGGGCGCCGCGACCGGGGTCGGGGGCATCGTGCGCGACATCATCTCGATGGGCGCGCGCCCCGTCGCCGTCATGGATGCGCTCCGGTTCGGGGCGATCGACCATCCCGACACCGCCCGGGTGCTGCCCGGGGTCGTCTCGGGCATCTCGTTCTACGGCAACTGCCTGGGTCTGCCGAACATCGGCGGCGAGACCTGGTTCGACCCGGTGTACCAGGCGAACCCCCTCGTCAACGCGCTCGCGGTCGGCGTGCTCCGCCACGAAGACCTGCACCTCGCGAACGCGCGCGGTGCGGGCAACAAGGTCGTGCTGTTCGGCGCGCGCACGGGCGGCGACGGCATCGGCGGTGCGTCGATCCTCGCCTCCGACACCTTCTCCGAGGGCGGCCCGACGAAGCGCCCCGCCGTGCAGGTCGGCGACCCGTTCGCCGAGAAGGTGCTCATCGAGTGCTGCC